>WAOR01000131.1 GCA_015521175.1 Thermodiscus sp. | reverse complement strand
TATACTTGAAAACAATAGCGTTGCGTGCAGAGGCTGATACTATTCTCACCCTGTAAGGCTTATTTGCCCCGTTGCTCTCAACGTAGTAGGAGATCTCTCCTCTCGCAGTCTCGGCCCTGGCGTAGGCTTTTCCTTTCGGCACCTTTAGTATCGCGAAGGCCGGGACTAGCTTGACCCTTCCTGTTTCCTGGAATACCTTCTTGTAGAGTGGTGGAGCGGTCTTCCAGAAGCGGTCGTGCATTATCTGCTCTCCTTTATGCTTGTCAAGCCAGTCGGCGACTTGCTCGAGTATGTGGAGGCTCTGTTTTATTTCTTCGACCCTCTGCCATACTCTTGCGAGCGAGTCGCCCTCTTGGAAGACAGGGATCTCGAAGTCGAGTTCGTCGTAGACCTCATAGGGAGCATTGTACCGGACATCATATTCGACACCGCTGGCCCTAAGGTTTGGCCCGGTAATTCCCAGCTCTATTGCCAGGTTCTTCGGGATAACGCCTACATCCTCTAGCCTCGCCCTAATCACAGGGTTGTCAACATATATTTTCCTATACTCTTCGAGTCTTTTCCGCATATACCTAATTGCTTTCCTGAGAGAGTCGGTGAAGCCCTCTGGAACATCCCTCCTTACTCCTCCGAAGACTGGGTAGGAATGGGTGAGCCTAGCACCTGTGAGCCAGTCTGCTAGTTCGACCCATACCTCCCTGTCCCCGAAAGGCCACATGTACATTGTCGAGTGGCCGACGAAGACGCCGAATATGCCGAAGCCGTACAGGAACGCTGCGATCCTGTTTATCTCGCACAGGAGTACCCTAAGGTATTTGGCCCTCACTGGGGGTTCTATGCCTAGGAGCTTTTCAACGGCCTCTACGTAAGGTAGTGTCACGTTACAAGCGTCATGGATAGCCATTCTCTCATAGAGGGGGATTCCCTTGATCCACTCCCTGCCCTCGCCAAGCTTCTCCATTGTCCTATGCACGTAGCCCATATCAGGGTCAGCTTCAACTATAACGTCTCCATCGACGCGAATGATTATCCTCATGTGACCTGAGCCTGGATGCTGGGGTCCAATAAAGACCTCATAGAGGTCCTTGTCAAGCTTCCTTGTCCAGAACCCGGGGAGCTGTTTGAGATCATTAAAGCCAACCTTTCCCGATATACCGCTTATTCTCGCGCTCATCTAACCCACCCCTTATTTCTTGAATATTGGTTCCTCTTTTACTACGAAATCTTTCCGGAGCGGTTTCAGCTCGGCAACAGTAGGAGCAAGTAGCAGAGGCCTCAGGTCTGGATGACCCTCGAAGGAGATACCGAAGCCCTCGTACACCTCCCGCTCCTGGAAGTCTGCACTAGTCCATACACTGTAAAGGCTTGGAACGCTGTCTTTATCCCTAGGTATCGAGTAGCCTAAGCCCACAATGTAACGAGAGAGCTCCTTCTTACTATAACTCGATAAATGATAGAAAATTTTAATTATACCCTCTTTAGGGTAATCTATAGCAGTTACATCTTTAACATGATCGAAGCCGGCTTCTTTCATTCTCTTAGCCGCTTCTATAATATTCTCTTCTTTAACCTCGACATGCACTAGGTCTTTGCCTACTTCAACATTTACTATGTATTCGGCTAGGAGGTTTCTAACCATATCTGCTAATTCTTCGATACTCATGGCCTAATCACCCCTTCCACCATGCGCAGAGGTCTTCCTTAGGCTTCACATACTCCCTATCAGGCCTCCAGCCCTCCTCGATAAACTTGCTGGCAAGTCCCTCCCGGCGGATCTTCCTCTGCAACTCGATAATCGCTCTTGCAACTGCTTCCGGTCTCGGCGGACAACCGGGGATGTAGATGTCCACCGGGACAACTTCCCAAGGCCTCACAATGTTGTAGCTATTGTAGAATATGCCTCCATCTAAGGCGCACGCACCCATTGCTATGGCGAACTTAGGCTGGGGCATCTGCTCCCAAACAACTCTTAAAGCGCAGGCCATCTTCCTCGTAACAGTGCCCTCGATAAGTATCATGTTAGTCTGCCTACTACCCACCCAGGGTAGGGCTCCGTGTTGCTCGTTATCATACCTTGGGCTCCAGGCTGCAGCGAACTCGCATCCACAGCAGCTCGTGGTTAGGTGGACAGGCCATAGCGAGAAGGCTGTTCCCCAGTCTACTAACTTGCCTAGTTTGAGCTTGCCTAGTAGTAGTTTCCTAGCCTTCTTAGCCGCTACATCTACGTTACCCGCATATACCTTGCCGTCACCGTTCCCCTTGCTCATACGCATTCACCCCTCGAGCATCCAGGATTCAACCCTCCTAGCCTCTCTTAAGGCGTAGGCTAGGAGGGGGAAGTAAACGGCGAGCAGGACGCCGTAGAGCCAGAGTAGGTTTCCAAGCATGTTCTTTGAGGCGGCGAGTAGGAGGCTTGTTAGTATGACTGCTGGCTCTACTGCGAGGAATATTATCAGGTAGCCGAGGTATTGCATGGAGACTTTTCCGCGGGCTTCGCTTCTCGGCGGAGGGTTCCCGGCCTCGTATCTCTCATACTTGTATTTCTCCTGGCTTATAATGTCGGGCCTTGCCCTAGTTATTAGCTCTATGAGGACCACTACTGCTCCTAGTAGCAGTATCAGTATGATGGGTAGTATCACTAGGCTAGTCGCTGATTTTACTAGCTCGTTCGAGAGGTACTCGAGCACCATTATACTCACCAGGGGACTTGCTCCCCTGGGAAGGAGGGGGGTCCACCCATATAGTAATATTACGTTAATACAGGACCCTTTTGACTTAACTAATAAAGTTTAATAAAAGGGAGGGATACCTAGTGGGAAGATTGTGGGCTAGGGACCTATCAGGTCGCTCACCTTAGGCGGGTTCGGTGGAAGACCCTTCCTCTGCCTTATCTTCTTGATTAGCTCGGGTAGCATGCTGTCTGGGACCGGCGCCCAGCGGCTGAACTCTACGCCCCAGAATGCTCTTCCCGCGGTAGCGCTTCTCAGTTCTGCGGCTAGGTCGAAGCTCTC
>WAOR01000130.1 GCA_015521175.1 Thermodiscus sp. | reverse complement strand
CCATAACCCCTCCAGCCCGGAAGAACTAGACCCGGAAGGGGGCGGGGGACCCTCAGGGGGAGCCCGGGAATGCGAGTAATACTGGTAGGCGCATACCTAGGCCTACTACTACTCTCGTGGGGGATCACGGAGGAGGGATTCGAGGAAGCCCTGGGGGACCCCCACCTCTTAATCCTACTATGGGGCACAGGCTGGTTCGCAGGCGCACACATCGGTTACAGGCTATCCACCCAGGGTAGCCGGGGCAGAAGGAGAGCATACGCCCTAACCGCGCTCCTCACGCTCACAGCCCTAACACTCCTCCGAGAGGCCCCAAGCCTACGCCTAGCAGGATACCTCATAGAGACAACAGCGGTAGCGGTAGGCCTCTCACTACTAGTGGGAACCGCCAGCAGGGGCACCCACAACTACACGGTGAAGGAGGCAATAGCCAGGGGACTAGTAGCCTCGGGTGTCACGAGCCTAGTAGGAGGAGCCATACTAACACTAGCCTGGATAAATGGGGTCAGCGCTGCTGCATGGCTAGCCTTTACAGTATCCGTCGTAGCCCTCCTCTTAGCCGTGGGTGAGAGGGACAGCCTGGTTCCCCCGGCTTTCCTCGACGCCCTAGACGAGCTGTCCTCAGCACTAGCAGGAATGAGGGTCCCCCGGGCGGGGAGCCTGACGCTAGTGGCGATGCTGGCCGTAGCCTCTAGCTACTCGAGGCTATGGACCAGGTACGCCTGCAACTGCGGGTCTCCAATGCTCTATGCTCTTGGAGGACTGGCCTTCTCTCTAGGCGCAGTACTCGCCTTCAGGTCGGGCCAGGATAAGGCTGGCGCCTTAACAGTTGTAATACTTGCAATACTAGGCCTAGTTAGAGGAGAGCCTTGCGGAGGCTACCTGGCATTATCGCTGATCACCGGCTACTATAGCGGGTACGGCTACGCTATCGCTCACGCTCGTAACCCGATGCGCCTAGCCGCCTACAGTCTAAGGGTGAGCACGGGCCTCGTACTAGCAGTAGTCGCAGCCGTGCTACTAGCGGGTGCTGGGTTCCTCCACCTCCTCGGCCTAGCCCTAGTACTGATAGGGGAGCTCGGTGTATTCACTGTTACTCTTCTGCGGCCTGGGCGACGAGCTTATTGAATAGTACGAATCCTAGCAGGTAGACTACTACTGTCGCCAATACTGCTGGCCACGCCTCGACTAGGGCTTCCCGCGGGGTTGCATTGTATATCGTCATGTCCCTGACCGCCTTTATACTCATGCTCAGGGGGTAATATTTGGCGAAGCTCCTCAGGTATGCTGGTAAGACGAAGTCCGGTATGACCAGGCCTCCTATGAACATTATCGGGAATGCTAGCCCGTTCACTATCGCCATAGCCGCCTCCTGGCTCCTGGCTAGGGGCGCCAATATCAGGCCGAGGCCTATTGTGAAGAGTGTTCCCACGAGTAGGAGTGTTATGAGGGCTAGGGCTTGGCCCATGGTTAAGTGGTAGCTTGCCCCTAATGGTAGGCTGAAGAGTAGTACTGCTAGGGCGGATATTGCTACCCCGTAGAGGACCTCGAGTGTGAGGCTTATGAAGGCTTCCCAGGATCGCATGGGGCTTGATAGGAGGAGGCTGAGGGTCCCCTCCCTCTTCATGTCTATTATGGCGAAGACTCCGGCGCTGAGGCCGATGAAGAGTATCTCGACGCCTATCATGCCTATAGCGTAGAACGCCCTAATCCCCTCCTTGGTCGCCAGCATCTCTGGAGTGTAGGACGTGTTCACGATCCTTACGGGCTTCTCAACGAAGCCGTACCACTCCCGGACACGCCTGGTCATGTTCTCGGGGATGTATTGGAGGGCGTATTGCAGGCTGATATTCAATGCTCTACTGCGGAGGCTCTCGCTGAACCTTGAGATGAACCCGGAGACTACACCGGTGTCGTAGGAGCTCCAGGGCGACCTCGTATAGTATAGGTGGAGAGTGGCTGGCCTCACCTGTGTTATGTTCTCCGAGAAGTCCTCTGGGATGAGTATGCCCACGCTGACCTTCCCGCGGCGGATCGCGTTAACCATCTCCACGGTGGAGTTGTAGTAATGTATCCTGAAGAGGTGGGACTCGTTCATAGTGTCTAGGAGGATCTTGGAGAAGTTGTAATAGCCGTCCCCTTTGTCCTCATTGACGACTCCCAGGGAGACGGGCTGGTAGCTGGGGGACCCCCAGATCGCAACCATCAAGGTATAGAATAGTATGGGGAACACGATAATCCAAAAGACAGCCCCCTTATGCCGGAACAAGCCCTTAACCGCAACGTAAAGCTGACTCAACACACGCCATCCAGAGCCCAAGGCCTAGCCACCCTCCTCCAACGCCTCCCCCGTAAGAGCGAAGTACACCTCGCGGAGGCCAGGCCTCCTAACCCTAGCCACCCGTACACGCCCACCACTGCTCACAATCCACTCTATGAGCCTCGGGAGATCCGAGTCCGGAGACCTAGAAGCAACAACTAGCCTATCCCCGGTGGCCTCGACAATCCTCCACCCAACACTACCCATAGCAGGGGGAATCACGCCCTCGACCTCGACCAGGGACTCCGGGGCATACCTAGCTATCAGCTCGCCTGGGGGACCCTCAGCCACAAGCCTACCACGATGGAAGACCAATACCTTGTCAGCATACTCCTCTGCCTCCCCTGGGATATGGGTGCTAACCACCACAGCCCTCTCCCCCGAAAACCCCCGGATAATCCTCCACAACGACTCCCTAGCCCCAGGATCGAGGCCGCTAGTAGGCTCGTCCAGTATCATAACCCGGGGGTCCCCTACTAGGCTCGCAGCTATGGTAAGCCTCCTCCTCATACCGCCACTAAGCCTTCCGACAAGCTTACCGCCAACATCGGGGAGGCCGACCTCCTCGAGGAGCCTCCTAGCCCTCCTCCTAGCCTCACCCAGGCTTAGGCCTCTCATTAACCCTATCCACACGAGGTTCTCCAAGACTGTTAGCCTTTCGACGAAGGGCATCTTCTGGGGTGCATATCCTATGCACTCCCTAGCCCTGTACCAGCCGTCGCCCCAGAGGTCGTAGCCGCAAATCAATACCCGGCCCCGGGAAGGCTTAAGGGCGCCAGCAATCATCGACAAGGTCGTGGTCTTCCCACTCCCATTAGGCCCCATAAGGACGGTTACTCCCCTCCCAGCCCTGAAGGATACGTCCACAACCGCCCTCGTCCCATCCCTATAAGTCTTATACAAGTGCTCGGCGACGACTAGAGGCTCCACCACAGGCCCCTCACGTAGGACATATAGCCTCCTAGGGCTTATAACATGACTGAAACTATGATTTTCAACGATGCAAAACGCAATATTACACCACCAGTCATAACCACGATAACATGGCCTAGTTAACCGCAGGAGGTCAAAGAACATTACTAGGCTTCCAAGACTATTCAACCCCAAGAGATTCACAATGGCCACACTCCTATACCTATGAGGCCCACAAATATTCGCCGAGCCTGGAAAGGCAGTAGGACTAATATGGGGGAGACTCTGGACTCAACCTCCGGTACCTCGCGATAAAAACAATTAGTAGAAGTACGGAAAACAATAACAAGAGCAGACCACGAACAATAATAAAAACTAACAAGCAAAGGAGAAGAGTCCTACCGGAACCTAATAGGAAAGCTCAAAAACATCATAAAAATCCTATAAAATTAAAAATAAAGGAAGAAGTTTCGATAACTGTCCTCTAGACGTAGCATTGGCTAATGAAAGGTAAAAGTGCTAAATAAACAAACCAGCTACTACTGTTCAGGTTTTACATATCCCGTTATTCAGTTAAAAAGTAATGCGCTAAAGGAATTCAATTATAGAGGAAAAGTATTAAAATAAGCTCGCTGGATCTCTAACCCCCCCGTCCTTTGCCGTTTGTGACGAGGTAACATATAGGACGCTCTATTCAGGACTGCGAGGCTTTAAGGACTTAAGGGTTGTTGACGTATTTTTAAACAGTAGGGGTAAGGGTTGTCTCGTGAAGTAGTTGTTAGGGTTAAGGTGCCTTCTCACTACGTTGGAGATGTTGAGAGGGAGGTTAGGCTGGCCTATGCTGTTGATCTATTCCTGCGGGGTATTGTCAGTGTTGAGCGTGCCGCTGAGCTTGCTGGGATGAGCTTGTATGACTTCCTTGTAGAGCTTCGTAGGAGGGGGATACAAGCCTACACTTATAATGATGAGGAGCTCCGGGAGGAGCTGGGAATTGAATAATCAGGCTAGTCAATGCCTAGTGCTAGATTCTAGTGTCATAATAGCTCTTGCAGAGATAAACATGGCGAATATTATTGAAGTGCTTGGTATGGAGATAATCGTGCCTCAAGCGGTCTATGAGGAGGTCGTAGTTAAGGGCCGCGGCAGGCCTGGTTCAGGATTGCTAGAAGATCTCGCACGCCAAGGTAAGGTAAAGGTTTTAGCGGCACGGGATAGGGCGCTGGTAGAGGCTCTCCACGATCCTCTAGGTATGGGCGAATCGGAAGCAATAGCCCTAGCAGTTGAGCACGGCTGTACGGTAATCCTAGATGATAGAATTGCAAGACTTAAAGCGAAATCCATGGGGCTAGCAGTCAAGGGTACAATAGGCCTCCTACGGCTAGCCTACGATAAAGGCATCATAGCCAAAGAAAAACTAATCCGAGCTCTAAGAGAACTAAAAGAATACGGGTTTCGGGTATCTAATAGTATAATGAACGAGATTATAAAGAAATTAAAGTAGAATTAAAGAATAGTGGCAGGCCCGTAGGTATCACCTACTCGTGGACCCACAAGCTAGAAGGCCTACGTTGTTAAATGAATATTCAGAGCTACTTTAATTATTTAATTATATTAGTGTTTTAAATTTAGTAGAAATCCCATCTTCTCGAGTACTTCCGGCATTTCACTGTTTCTCTCCTCGAAGTATCCTCCTTTTGCCACGTATCTCCTTAGTAGCCTGTAGTAGTCTCCTCTCCTTGTTATTGGGGCCATTTCCTGGTAGGCCTCGTACAGGTCTAGTACCGTGTAGTTGTGGTATTGTTCGCTGTGGAATAACATGTGGAGTGGCAACCTGGGCCTTGGAGGCGGGTCTTCGGCTGGTACTCCGATTGTTAGGCCGAATAGTGGGTAGGTGTGTCTTGGTAGTCTTAGCTGCTGGATTACTTGCTCGACGGCGTTTTGTACTCCTCCTATGAAGCAGGTCCCGTAGCCCTTCTCCACCGCTGCTAGGGCCATGTTTTCCGCGGCTATCCCAGCGTCTATTGCGGCGAATACTAGGAGTGCTAGGTCTACGTCTCCCAGCGTGTCTCCCCTGTAGGCTAGTAGTCTCTCGAGCCTGTAGAGGTCGGCAATGTATACAAAGAAGTCGCTAGCCTCCTCTATGTGTCTCTGGCCTATCGCTTCCGCGAGCTTCTTCTTAGCCTGGGGGTCCCTCACCCACACGGCTGTCCATAGGTGTAGCGCTGCGTCCGTGGGAGCTCTCCTCGCCGCCTCCATTATCTCGTATATGTCCTCTAGGGGTATCTTCTCGGGCTTGTAGCGCCTTATGCTCCTCCTCTCCTTTATTGTATCACTGCAGGTCATGACCATGGCTCCCGGGCCTCCGCTATTGTTTGTCTCTCCCGGGGGTGTTTATTGGCGTGTCCCCAATAATGGAGTTATTATTATGATGATTACCCGGCTATGGTCTCGTGGTGCCCCGTATTGGAGGCTGGGGAGTGGGTCCGTGTAACGGTTTACTCGGCGGTCTTCATAGCCCTGGTGTTCGCCGCCACCCTGATAGCCGTGTCGACCCCGGTGACTAACGGTTACTTCAACCTCGGGGAGAGCATGGTTTACACGGCCGCACTCCTCGGAGGGACCCTCGTAGGCACCATAGCCGGAGGTATAGGTAGCGCTATGGCTGACCTCTACCTCGGCTATAGCCACTACGCGCCTGGGACCCTCATAATTAAGGG
>WAOR01000129.1 GCA_015521175.1 Thermodiscus sp. | reverse complement strand
GTTATTAAGGCTAGAGAGGACATGAGCATGCTGAGCAGTCTTACAAGTCAAGCTGGTATTATTTCCTTACAGTTTCTAATGGTAGTTTCCATCCAATTTAGATGGTATTACCCCTTAAATCGTAACACCAGTAGTAAGACGACTACCAGTACCAAGCACATGGTGTTACCGGCTTTGCAAAACACTTCCACCAGAGAGATCAAAAAGGTAATCGAGGAAAAGATTGAGCTTATCAAGGTATTTCTCGAGAGCACAGGAGCCAGCCCCCTATGGGTTCCCGTGAGCGGGGGGAAGGATAGCGTCGCAGTTTGGGCCCTGGCAAACGGGGCGACAAGGGACTACGCTACAGTCTTCATCCACATTCCCGGGCAGAGTCACGCTGATAATATAACCACAGTGTACGGCGTGGCCGATCGCCTGGGCGTCAAGGATAGAGCTGTGGTGCGAGTTTCTAAGACGAGGTTGATAAGGGACAAGCTCTCCCAGGCCCTTGAATCCTGTGGGAGGCCCTGCCTACTCCACGTCATAGCCTACACGCACCGTGGAGAGGACTACTGGGCGGCGATGAAGAGGTACGGGTTCCCGGCACCCCTGGGGAGGTTTGGTAAGGGGACGAGGTGGTGTTGCGGGGTCTTCAAGCACCGGGTCCTCCAGAGGCTTCCCTACAATGGGGAGAGGATGGGGGTACCCTGGAAGTACGGGGTTAACGGTGTGAAGGCTACTGACAGCCCCTACCGGGCCCGGAAGTATCGGAGTGACGTGCAGACGTGGGAGAAGACGAGGGATACATACCTATTCCCACTACGCACCCTGAGGGACCCCCAAGTATGGGGCATACTAGAATACTACGGCCTAGCTGGCATAGTAAGGCTCCAGTATGATAAGTGGGGTAGGAGTCCTAACTGCATGTTCTGTCCAATGCTCGGCAAGACCCGGATCAATAGGACAGCTCCAGCCATCCCGGAATCAGTCAGGGAGAAGATCGCTGGGACCCTGTGGGAGCTCCTCCCTAGATATAAGCCGGGGACCTATAGTCGCAGAATGATCCAGCTATGGCTTGAAGCGTTAGGCAAACAGGTGGCCCAGGAGAGGCCTGGGGAAGCCCTGGCTGAGGACTAGCCGAGCCCTCCTGTTCAATCTCCTCCATGAATCATTCTAAAGCGTTGAGGGTCCCCCATCTTGGTGTGACTTAACCAGGTGGGGGCTGGCTCCCCCGTAGTGCGGGTGTAGGAGTTGACGCCGGATATAGTATCCTATGTGGTTGACGGGGTCCTCCAGGCGTATGAGGGGGACCCTCTACCAGCCAGCAGAATAGCCCTCGTGGACACACTCGCTGTAATGGCGGCGGCTCCCAGGGCCTACCCGAAGGCTCTCCAAATCGCTAGGAGCATAGCCTCGAGGAAGGGTGAGAGGAGGGTTTTCGGGACAAGGCTACGCCTAGACCCTTTGGACGCCGCGGCGGCGGGAGCCTTCCTAGCGCACAGTATAGAGTTCGACGACTGGCTTGCTCCGGGCTATGTCCACGCCGGCTCGATAGTCGTGCCCCTAGCAGTGTCCCTGGGGGGTGATAGAAGCCTAGGGGAAGTCCTAAGGCTCGTCCAGGCTGGTTACGAGGCAGGCCTCCTGACAGGCTCCTATCTTGGGGCTAGCCACTACCATTACTGGCACTCCACGGCTAGTATCGGAGTAGTGGTGGCCGCCACTGTTTACTCCCTGGCGGTTGAGGGACCCTCAAGGCAAGCCCTCGAAGCCTCCCTTACCCTAGCATCAGCCTACATGGGCGGCCTGTGGAGTGTTAACAGGGCGAGGGCACTTTACAAGCCCGTCTCCCCAGCCTACGCAGTACAGACGGGCGTACTAGCGGCTAGAGCAGCCTTAATGGAGAAGGTACCCGTGCCCGGCGGGTTAGAAGAAGCCTGCCGGGTAATGCAAGGAGAGTGCCAGACAAAGAGGTTTGAGAAGCTGGGTGTCGAGCTTAACGGCTACAAGTTCTACCCCACGTGTAGGCATACCCACACGGCGATCGAGGCCGCAGAATGGCTCCACCGCCTAGTCGATCCAGACTCGATTACAAGAGTGGTAATCCATACTTATGCCCACGCCGTAAGGGTTGCTGGGAATAGGGACCCTCAAACCATTGAGGAAGCAAGGTTCAGCCTTCCACTCCTCGTAGCAGGAGCCCTAATCTACGGAAGGATAGACATCGGAATCCTCCCCCGCCTACTCGGGGATCCAAAGGCTAGAAGGCTCGCGGGCATGGTGGAGCTAGTAGAGGATCCACGGCTCTCGGAGATGTATCCAGATGCCCAGCCATCTATAGTCGAAGTCGTCCTCCGCAGCGGCCGTTCTGTAAGTGAGAGAGTTGACCTGCCTAGAGGCGACCCCGGGAGGGGAGTTGACATTACCGATATTCTCGAGAAGGCCCAGGGCCTCTCAGCCTACATGGGCGAGGACTACGACCGCATTCTGTACCTAGCGGAGGCCGGGTATGGGGAGAAGCTAGCCGGCATTTTATCAATATAATACCCTAGATTTATTAGCTCCCATAATTATAGAGGGGGAGCAGAGTGGGATTGGGAGAATCCCTGAGGGTTGAAACTGTTCCACAGGAAGAGGGAGGGTAAGCTAAGCATAGTTGTGCCCCGGGAGGTGGAGGAGCAGGAAGGGCTGCTGAGGAAGGCCCTAGGCGGGGGTATTGGCCCCGGGGTATGATGTGGGATGTTCGCTCCCGCCAGGTTGTTATGAGGTTTAGGGGTAAGCCGTAATGGCCGGAGGATACTGGTTGTAGTCGACTATAGTGGTAGCAACCCGGAGTGCGGCTTTCCCGGCGTAGAATACATGATATACAAGGGGACCCTCCGGGAGGCGGGCTTCGAGGAGATCTACATAGTGGACAGGCCCCCAGGCCCCTGTGGTTACTATAGAGCTGTGGTTAGGAGCTCCTCGAAACACTCTAGTTAAAATAGAAGCCACAATCCCCAGAGCACGCAATCCTCGGAACCCTTCATCTTTTACCACCCCCAACCTCCTCACTTTCTCAGTAGTAGATAGGGGTGCTTGCGTCGTGGCCAGCTATCCTGTAATCGACTATAAGCCTAGACTGGAGGGAGAGTCGGACCAGCCCATCGAGAAACAGCTCGTGGACCTGGCAAGGCTCGACGCAGAGGGCTATATGAGAGTGGTCCACCATCACGGAGAGAAGGGGTACCATATTAAGCTAGTGCTCAACCCGGAGGAGGCGATAAGCCTCTTCGTATGGAACACGAAGGTCTTCGAGGGAAAGAATACTCTGGCGAGGAGCTACGGGGTCATACCAATCGAGGAAATAGAGGTTGACCCGGAGGAGGGTGACAGGCTGATAGCCGAGGGCCGGTACAGGCTCAGGAACGGAGTGCTAGAACTAGTCGTCGAGAAGACCTACGACGAGTCAATAGTCAAGCCCTGCACATGCCGGTACAGGCTACGCCTCAAAGGCGTAAAGGAATACATGAGCCCCAAGCACGGGCATAGTGTAAGGCCCGAATACTTCCTAATAGCACTATCGAGCCGTTACATGCAAGGATAATTCACCCTCCGCGCCGGCACATATCGGGGAGGTGTGCGGGGATCGCCAAACCTCTAGTCGTGAGTGACAGGCCTATACCCACACAACTAGTAGAGTACGCTAAGCCACCCTTCCGGATAGTAGCTCCGAGAACTCCTGGAGAGCTAAGCAAGCTCCTGGGAAAAGCCGTAGCTTACATCAACTGGTTCATCCCCGTAAACCGGGGCAGGCTCAAGAGTTCGACCCTTAGACTAGTCATAGCTAGGAGTAGCGGCTACGACCACATAGATGTGGATACCGCGGAAGACCTGGGAATATGCGTGGCTAACCAGCCGGAGATCATAGCGGAGGCGGTAGCCCAGTATACCGTGGCGGGAATACTAGCGGTCTCAAGACAGCTGGTGGCAGCGCATAAGGTTACTTGGGAGTGGGATATTGAGGGTTGGCCCGACCACCTCGTTGGAAGACTCATAACGGGGAGAAGCCTGGGCCTACTGGGTGCCGGGAGGATAGGTCAGGCAGTGGCGGTAAAGCTCAGGGCGCTAGGAGTAGGAGACATATACTACTATAGCAGGAGCAGGAAGCCTTGCCTCGAAGCAGGCCTGGGAGCAAGGAAGGTAGGCCTAGAAGAACTCTTCACCCGCTCTGAAATACTAGTAAACAGCCTCCCCCTAACCCCGGAGACCCGTGGCCTAGTATCAGCGGGCCTCCTATCTCTACTGCCCCCGGAGCCATCTATGTAAACGTGGGCAGGGGTGGGACCGAGAAGCCGGGAGCAGTTGCAAGGGTCGCCAAGAGGAGGAGGGATCTAGGCTTCTTCCTCGACGTCCACCCGAGGGAACCCCTGACGATAAGGGATGAGAGGCTCCTAATCGCTGACGGTGCACGAGTGATTCTAAGCCCCCACCGGGCAGGCTACTCAAAGGAATCCCTCTACGGTACAAGCCTCCTAGCAATCCTCCAGGCCAAGGACTTCTTCGAGAAGAATTGCGTATGGAACCTCGTGAACAGGGCTTGCAGGCAATGCGTGCAGGGGCCTCCATCCCTGGGAGAGGTTGTGAAAGTGCTGAAGGAGCTCGGACTCCTCTAGGCAATAACACCTATATAATACAATAACAGTAACAATAATACTATATAGATAACGATATTAACCCTCAACCGCAGCGAGCACAGCGGAGGAACACCATGCCTCCTAGACCAATGACAAGAGACGCCCTAATGTCAGCCTTCGCCGGCGAATCAATGGCCCACCTTAGATACCAGGTATTCGCGGAGATAGCAGAGAAAGAGGGATTCCCCAACGTAGCCCGCCTATTCCGAGCAATAGCATACGCCGAATACATACATGCGAGGAACCACTACAAGAGGCTCAGGGACCTCAAGGAGGACGCCAAGGTAGTAGCGGGAGCGCCATTCGGGCCAG
>WAOR01000128.1 GCA_015521175.1 Thermodiscus sp. | reverse complement strand
TAACTGCCCTGATAACTCGAGGAGGTGTTGGGGTTCGAAAAGGGCCTCCGTCTCCAGTCGCTAGCAATATGGGTCTCTTTGCTGGAATCCTCGGTGTTGCCTCAGTGGCTTGGGGGTTGGAGTCGGGTAGGCTGGTTTATGGCGGTCTCCTTGGCTTGTTAGCGGCTGGCTTGTTGTATCCCTCGGCATTGCTTGGCGTTAGCCTTCGCTTGCTGGCTGTTATTGAATTGTTCTTCCTCGACTTCTCTCTCCTGTCCCTGCACTTGTCCCTACTGATTAGCGGGGTCTCTGCTTCACCGGTCTATTCCTACCTCTACGGTGTTCTTGCGAGCCAGGCTGTGAGTAATGTGCCTGCCACCGTCCTCTTGGCTGGTAGGACCCCCTACTGGGTCGCCTTATCTTACGGTGTGAATGCTGGCGGTGTCTTGGCGTTGTGGGGTAGCCTCGCTAATATTATCGCGTTGAGGCTTTCCGGGGTTAATGCTTGGAGGTTTCAAGTTTTTACATTGTTGGTTGGCCTCGCTTTGTCTCTGTGGGGCTTCTTACTAGTTGTAGTATTGTGCTAGACGTAGTTGGCTAGGAATCTTATGTGGGGTAGCTTTTCCTCAAAGAACGCTATCCTCTCTTTCCGGAGGGCTTCTACTACTCTCGGGTACTCGCCTTTGTACCTGTTCCATGGGAGGTAGTCGTCGAGGCTCATGCCACCTGCCCTTACGGCTACGTCTATGTTCATGTGCTCGTCCCTCCTCCACTCAACATCGCCCTTCACCGCGGCTAGTAGGAGCGCCTTGGATAGGCTCGGCGGAACCTTCTTGTCCTTCACGTAGCCAGTGTTCATCACGTACACCTCCAGGCCCAGGCTATCCGCGAGGTCGAGCATTATGAGGCCGCTCCTCCACTTAGGCTCCAGCATGAAGGGGTCGAATCCAGGGACCCTCACCGGCTCTGGCTTACCCGCCTCAGCACTGGTACGATAGCTCTCTCCCAGCATGAAGTAGGCGGCCGCCTGCTCCGGGCTAGTTAGCCTTGCAAGTGGAGGCATCTCCGGCCGTCTCGTGAGGAATACTAGAGCGTTCACCTTGTCCAGATCTACCCTCCCGTCAACGTTGGGTATCGCCTCTCTTATCGCGAGGGCTCTAGCGTTGGGAGTAATGCTTAGATCGGAGAAGTCCGGGGTTCCGTCTTCCCTAACCACGACGTTCTCGAGGACCGCGTCCTGATGTAGCACAGCTGGTTGCAGTGGTGGTAGTTCTGGGACGCTGTCGGTCTTGGGGTAGAGGTTGAACTCCGTCCCGTGGGCTCTCCCGTCTCGGGTTAGGATTACTATGTCGTCCTGACGCAGGTGGGCTCCCTCCGGCGGCTCCAGGCCGTGGGACTCTATTGTGAGGGTAGTCTTACCGGTCCCGCTCAACCCGAATACGAGTACTCCAACCTCCCTGAGGGTCCCTCCTACCCGGACCCGGTAGAGCTTGCTCCCGGCGTGGAGGCCGGGGCTGTAGTGGTAGTCTCTGGCATTGTTCATAGCGAGGCGGAGGAAGCTCATCTTGAGCTCTCCATAGTAGTCGCTCCCAAGGATTAGTGTATGGCTAGTCGGCCTCTCCACAAATATCCAAGTATCCTTGTATCCCGGCGCATCCACGGTGACAATGTCTGGCTCGCCCTCATCCTCGCAGGGGAAGAAGTTCATATGGGCCATAAGGGCCAGGTGGGGGTATGACTTCTCGATTAGTCCGAGTATCCTGAAGCGCAGAGACCCAGCCCCGATGCACCGCTCCACAGCATAGTACGAATTCTTAACGAGGTAATCATAGGCCGCCTCGGCAATACCATAATCCGCACTTCCTATATCATATATGACCCTAGTCCTCTGCGGTTGCCGAGCTCGAGCCTTCTTGCTCACAACGGCTATCGCTCCAGTCACGGTTTTCCTAGCATACCTCAGGGATTCCTGCCTAAGCCTGTAGGGGCCAGGATTCCACTCAATGTCGGCTTTATCGAGTATCTCCTTCACAATACCTACTATTCCCGTCATCCTATCTTCAACCTCCGATCTCAGCCTCCACTAGTACTCTGTTCCTTCCCAGGCTCATATAATCCAGGAGCGGGCTGGTATAGATTCCGGTAATCCAATCTAGACCATATCCTCCACCGGCTCCTCACGACGCCTTCGACCAACCAGTACTCCGACCCCAGCAACTACTACTCCCGCCACGAGGAGGCTCGCCCCGACTCCTCTAAGGGAGGCGACCTCATAATTTAC
>WAOR01000127.1 GCA_015521175.1 Thermodiscus sp. | reverse complement strand
GACTACTATCGTAGTGCAGGGCGGTGTGAGAGCGAGCTTCCAGGAATAATTGGTCTTAGAGGTTAGGGCTAGCGTGTAGTACCTGACGGTAATGGTTCCTGGGCCGTAGACGGTTACGGTGGCGGTAGTATTCGTATATGTCACGGGTAGGGGCACTCCGCCCTGATCCTCGGCGTATAGCGTAAGTGGAGGGGCTAGTAAGGGGACGGTTACGTTGCTGGGAGCGTTCGTAACGGTTATGTTCTCGTATACCCATGCGCCTCCGTCGTCATATACTATGATCGCTATTGAGTCACATGGGGTTTGAGAAGCAAGCGATGTGCTCATAGAGAATAATGCAAGTATTAATGCTAGGAATAGAAAAAGAGTTTGGGGTCTCACGATCCCTGCCCTCCTCACTGCTAACACCCCAGTTAATGCTGGCCGTCACAGGCCATTATCCAGCGCTTACGCCATACCCCTGCCTCTACTTCGTCATTTATCTATTGTTGGGGGTTTGTGTTGGAGAATACTATGGCCTCATACCGTGGCCTCCATGGCCTCCACTAGAGCCATTACCTTCGCCGGTCCCTCCTGTCTGGCTTCCACCATTACTGCTACCGTTGCCTGCTTCTCTTCCGCTTCCCGGGCCGTGTCCGTGTCCGCCTGCACCTGGACCTCCATGGCTGCTACCAGCCTCTGGCACAGTCTGCTTTATCCACTGGATAGTCTGGTTGATCTTCTCGAGTAGCCATTGCGGAGCGTTGTGGCCCAGCGCGTGCTTCATTCTCACAAGCATTGTGTAGGCGTGGGTGAAAGCTCTCACTATCACTTGCCTTGATACTGTACCATTCTGGTACTTGGCTAGCAGTTGCTCCAGGTGTTCTTTCACCTTGTCTATCTTGAACGCTATGGCGCTGTATACTCTTGCATGGCCGTGTACTATTGCTGTCCTGGCCTTCTCGGCTTCCCTGTGTAGCTTTTCCACGTGCTTGTGTAGTATCTCTGGCAGCTTGGTCACGTTTATCCTTGAAATAGCGTCGTTTATCGTCTCGATAGCCAGGGTTATGTCTACTATACTCGTATTAGCGTCTCCCTGTTCCAGGCTGGCTATTGATGCGTTAACATAGTCCTTGGCTTCAACTGTCGCGTTCAGCAGTATGGCGAGCACTTGGGCAGTGGTGGAGTTGGGGTTTGATTCACTGACCCTCTGGTAGATCCTCTCTAATACTCTTGATAGAGAGGCTAGCCTTGCATCAACCCCACTGAGCTGGGCTTTCGCCTGGCTGGTCTTGTTCTCCTCTATGAGTGTTATCGTCTGGTTTAGCCTGTAGGTTGTAGTCTCGAGGGCTCTGGCTAGTCCCCTGAACGCGGCGGCGCAGGCGGCGACCTGGTGTATCTTCTTGTTGATATTGTGTAGTGCTACCTTGAACTCGACCATTAACATATAGTCAGCCTTCTTTAGGAGGGCTCTTGCAGCTGTTAGGTTACCCTCCTCGGCTAGCCTTAGGGCCTTCTGTAGGGTAGCATTCACATTGTCTAGTATTTCCACTAGGGGCTTCGTGTTCACTCCACTCTCGTTGAGCTTACTGATGTAGGCGGTCAGCCTTTCGAGGGCCTGTAGCCTAGCGTTAATAGCTCTCACAAGGCTGTACTGTGTTAGCTCTTTCCTCTCATTCTTGGGTATGTGGGTCCACACGTATATCGCTACGGGGGCGAATGTGTCAGCTGCCTTTGTTGCGAGATCTACTGCTCCAGTCACGTTCCCGGCTTCTAGCTCCTGCTGGGCCTGTGCTAGCAGGTTCTTGGACTCGTTTATGAGGCCTGTCAGGTTTTCTGGAATTGTTATGTTTTTCTTCTCTGCTATTAGTAGTGTCTTGTTTATGAATACTCCTATTCTCTTAATGTACATTTGAGCGGCTAGCTGGGCAGTGTTGGCCCCTGTTGCCTGGCTTGTTACCGTTGTGGCTTGGGCTTGTGCTAGCAGGCTTGCTACTGGTGGTAGTACCAGTAGGGCTACTAGGGCGATTGCGAGTGCCTTTAGGCCTGTGTGCCCTTTCATGCTCTCAGCCTCGCTTCCAAGTAGTGTATTCCCGTTCTAGATTAGGTATCCCCGGGGACTCGTCCCGGGACTCGAGGGAAGAGTGTTACGGTTATCGATATATAGCGTGGGCTGGCCACGACTCCCCCGGTGAGGATTGACCAGGGCCAGCCTCAGGGAGATAGCGGCTTACGGCTCTCCGGTATTCGCCTACATGTACACAGTTGGGAGTGTCGGCTTCTGGCTCCCCCTCTACGCGAAGCTCAACGGGTTCACATACCTTCAAGTCCAGCTACTAGCCACGGTATACTTCATAGTGATCACGCCGAGCACCCTCATAGCAGGGTGGCTGAGCGATAGGAGCGATAGGCCCGGCAGGATCGCCTTCACAGGCATGCTACTCAACGCCCTCGCGGTAGCCCTAATGCCCCACATCATGAAGCCCCTCCCACTAATGGGCGACAGGGTGATCCAGGCCCTCGGCCTCTCCACGGCGGCGCCGATAGCTATAGGAGCCCTCAGCCTCGCCCTTGGAGTCTCCCGTGGGGTTGGCTCAGGAGCCTTCATAATGGCCTCGGGTATGGCCATAGGCTCGATCGTCGGGGGAGTACTAGTAGAATACTCCGGGTTCCCAGCCCTCTTCTACTCGGCCTCGATCATAAGCCTCCTCGCCGGGATACTAGCCTTGACAACCAGGTTCCCCAGGGTCCCCGGGGATAGGAACCTGCTACAGGCGCTCCGCAGGATCCCCCCTAGCGCCTGGGTAGTCCTCCTAGGCCTCCTAGCCAGGAACACTCTCGCAACAGGAGTCTACGCGATACTCGCAATACTCTTCAGCCAGATAATAGGCCTCACAATACTCGAGACAGCGCTAGCCCTCTCCCTGAACCCCATAGTCCAGGCATTCTTCAGCCTGGTAGTCTCCCGAAAAGCAGAGGGCAGGGAGCTACCAGTCTTCTCCCTCGCGCTCGCCTCCACAAGCATAGTCTTCACACTCTACTACTACGCCCACAGCCTAGCAGTAGTCCTAGTAGCCCAGATAGTACAAGGCCTCGTATACTCAACGATAAGCGTCTCCGGCAACATGTACGTAATCCGGAAGTCCCCGGAGGAGATCAGGTATACTGCTTCAAGCCTCTACAACTTCTTCTTCAACCTCGGCTGGATAACAGGGACCCTCGCCGCGGGAGCCTACATGGACAGGCACGGCCCCACCGCCTGGCTAAAGCTAGCGATAATACTCCTACCCATCGTAGGCCTAGCCACTTACGCGGTAGCCAGGTTAGCGGCGGCTAGGGAGGAGTTAGCTGGATAATAGCTCTGCAAGGTAGTCTGCGAGGTCCCTGATACCGGTCTTCCTCTTCCAGGGCTTTACGCAGAGATAGTTCAGGGGGCCCTGGTAGCCGCCCACGGCTTCAAACCCGTCCCCTCTAGCCTCGCCGAGCTTCCTGGCTAAGGGGCTCTTACCCTTCACGTGCCAGGCGCACGCGTAGTCAACGCCTTCCTGCTTATCCCTATAACCGGTTATAGTTAGGTTATCAGGGTGCTCTAGCGCTGCCATGTAGGATGCCAGGTAGTAGTGGCGGCCCTCGCCTTCGAGCAGGACTCTTACACTATCTCCTTGCTCCTCGACAATGGCGTTCTCAACCGCGGCCCTATAGGATTCCTCGGCGTCAGCGCGGAGCGTTGTTATGAGAGTATCGCTCAGAAGCCCCTTACATGGATCCCAGCCAGAGGCCTCAACCACGCTCTGGGGGACCCTCCCATAGACCCTTGGATCACCGCTAGCGGTGACCCCGTAGGCCTGCCAGGCGCACTCCGCCACTAAGTCATAGTCCTCCTTATGGTTGAGGCCTACCATAGAGGCCAGGTTTTGGTAGATCCTATTCGAGGGGGCAACGCTCCACATCCTTGACACTATGCCTGCCGCTGCTAGTAGGGGGTGCTGGTTTCCCAGGAGGCTCGAGACGATAGCCGCGACTGACGGCCACATGCCTCTGGGATCGCCTTTAGGGCTGGGGTTTGCTAGTACTACGTTTGGGCGGTGGGGGAGCATGTGCATGTAATTATTATCGACTACTATTACGGGGGCAAGCACCATTGGGGCTAGGAGGTCTATCTCCACGCCCGTCCAGCCAACGCCGAGCAGTACAACGCTCTTGTAATCCCTGCTCCTCGCCGCTATTGACTCGAGGTACTGCTGGCTAGGCCTCCATGTCGTGACAGGCTCTAGCCCCGCCTCGCCGCTCCCCGAGTAGGCCAGGGCTATGATTGTGGCTAGGAGGGCGTCGCCCGTCCAGCCGTAGAGGATGAGCGGCCTCTCCTCTAAGGCTTCTCGCAGGGCCTCTCCCGCTTCCGTATTCATCCTTGCCATGCCCGTGTTTACTATCGGGTTCCCCTCCTTGAGTTATATCAGGTTGACTATACTCGGGTCTCCCGCCTCCTCGACTAGTACCATTTTTATCTTGTCCTTCACGGTTATGAACTTCCAGTACGCGAATATTCCCAGGAGTACACCTATTACTAGGAATAGGACTAGAAATATGACTGTTAGGAGGAAGTACCACGTCTTAGTCCCAGCCCTTACATTCAAGTACGTTTTACCCTTACTCTCGACCTCGCTGATCTCCCAGTAGACGATATCCTGTACTATCAGCTTGTCGCCAACGGTTACTGCTAGTACGCCCATCCTCCTTAAGCCTTCTTCCAGCTTGGGGAGGATCCCCGACGCCTCGATAGGAACGATTCTATCGTATAGGAAAATGACGTCGCCGATCTCACCCTCCCTAGACATCACGAAGAATAATACTATGACTATGATTACAGCGGCGAGGACTCCGCCGCTAACGAAGAACCACAGGTACATCCCTACTACATCCTCCGAGGAGGGCTCAGTAGTGCGGCTAGCAGGATATTAAGTTTAAGAGGAGAATCTCCTAGACTTAGAGAAAGTCTTGGGGAACAAGAGGAGTGGTACTAGTAACAGTGCTGGGAGGCGGCGGCTCATACCCTCCGCCAGGAGACTACGGCCCAGGAGTTCTAGTTGATACTGGGGAGGCGAGGATACTACTCGACTGTGGGGAGGGGTGCGTCGCATCTCTTCAAGAAGCCGGCTACGGGCCATGCGATCCCGACCTCGTATATGTGAGCCACGTCCACATAGACCACTGGTCGGGGCTGCCGAGTCTCGCCGTAGCGAGGATAGCTGAGGGGTGCCCGAGCCTCTCATTAAGAGCCCACCCGGAAGTCCTAGCCTTACTGGAGCTAGAGGCCAGGGTGGTTCTGCCAAGTAGCCTGGAATTGGAAGTGAAGCCTATCGAGAAGGGGGAACAACTGGGCATTATCAGGCTCGAGGTCTTCCCCGTTAGCCACAGCGTTGTAACCTACGGTGCCAGGGTCGTAGCGGGGGACGTAGTCGTAGCCTATACGTCTGATACTAGGCTCCGGGGAGATCTCTACAAGCACTTGCTCGGCTCTAGCATACTGCTTGCAGAGGCAACCCTCCCTAGCAGGCTACGAGACATAGCATTGAAGGAGGGCCACATGACCGTGGCGGACTTCCTAGCCCTCATTAGAGACGCGAACCCGGGAGTAGCGGTAGCAGTGCACTTATCCCCGGAGAGCAGGAGGGAACTGGTTGAGAAGCTACGGGAGGGCCCCCCGAGGGTGGTCATCGGTCGGAGGGGGTTACAGGTATCGGCGTAGTAGAGGGGTTCAGGGAGGGTCCCCCAGTCTGGGGTAGGAGGCTAGTACTCCTAGAGGAGCCCGCCCCAGTAGTGGGAGCAGTATTCATAGGCGTGATAGACAGGGGCACCAACGTACTCCAGGTAAGGCCCACTACACTATGCCCCCTAAACTGCGTATTCTGCAGTGTAGACGCCGGCCCCAGGAGCAAGTGGAGGCAGGCAGAGTACATGGTCTCGAGCCCGGAATGGCTGGCAGGGTGGGCGGGGAGGATAGCAAGGTTCAAGGGAGGCGGGGTGGAAGCCCTCATAGACGGTGTAGGGGACCCCTTCACCTACCCCCACCTCCCAGGCCTGGTATCCCTCCTCAAAAGGGAGGAGGGGGTCGAGCGGGTAGCCGTCGAGACCCACGGCTGGGCCCTTACAATACCCCTAGTAGAGAGGCTCGAGGAAGCGGGCCTGGACAGGATAAACCTCAGCCTAGACACCCTAGACCCCGCCCAGGCGAGGCTACTAACAGGGACCCCCTGGTACCCCCTCGAGAGGATCATACGGGTGGCCGAGTATATTGCGAGGGAGACCAGCATTGACCTACATGTCACGCCAGTATGGGTACCAGGAGTGAACGATGAAGCCGTGAGGAGAGTAGTAGAATGGACCTACAGGATAGGGGCTGGGAAACGGTGGCCCCCCGTGACTATCCAGAAGTACAACGTTCACCGGTATGGGAGGAGGGTCCCCCGGGTAAAGCCCCAGTCTTGGAGAGAGTTCTGGGAGAGGCTCAGGAGGCTGGAGGAGGAGACCGGGCTACGCGTGACTTGGACCATGGAGGAGTGGGGGATGGAGAAGAGGCCGAGGGTCCCCCTACCCTACAAGAAAGGGTCCAGGCTCAGGGTTAGGGCCGCCGCCCCCGGCTGGTTAAGGGGGACCCTCACAGCTGTAACCCTAGACGGGGAATGGCTCGTCACCGTTAAGAGGGCTCCGAGGGTCCCCCTAGGCTCGACGTTAAGGGTTAGGGTCGCAGAGGCCTACGACTCCATCATAATAGCAGAGCCAGCCTAGAGTATTACCCTTGTAATACCCTCCAGGCTAACAACGTAGAGGCGGAGGTGCCCCGCCCCTGAACCCATTAACAGTCCTAGTAGCCGCTCTGCTAACGGTTGCAACGGGAATCCTACTACCACCGCTAGCATACGCTAGAAGAGGGTCCCTCAGGGGCCCAGCCCTCTCGAAACCTCTGCGCCCGTTAACCCTATGGCTAGCCGAGAGGAGGGCTAGGAAAGGCCTACTACCGTGGAAGACGGGTCTAGGCCTCCTAGAAAGGGGCATTCCAGGCCCCCTACACCTCCAAATCTCCACCAGGGCATGCCCACCGCTGGAAGTACTCGGGGAGATCCGGGAGCAGGGGTACTATGAGCTAGTAACGCTGGCCAAAGCCGAGGGTTGCAGTGTACCGGGCGAGTACCTGGAAGAGGCGCTCGTATACCATCTCCTGGCCGGCCAGGCAGAGAGGCTCCGGCTCTTAGGCTACAAGCCCAAGAGGCCGCTGGTAGGCCTCGTGTACTGTAGCGACGGTATAGTAGCTTACTGGAACGGTGGTAAGGTATACTCTGCCGAGTCCCTGCCGGTCAAGGCTAGGGCCCGGATAATGGACCAGTTAGACCCGCTGGCAGTCGGCCAGGCAGACGGCGCTGGAATGGTGGCGTCGTGGTCATGTGATGGCGATGGGGCTATCGACGCGGCCGAGATTATATCGGTAGCCTACCCGGAGATACCCCCGTCGGCAAAGGCATTATCGTATCACTTGGGATTTGAGGGTCCCCCAGCCCAAGTAGTGGGCCTTGCACTGACAGCCTCCCTCTCAATCATTGCAAGGCTGGGACGCCTAAGAGACCTAGGCCTCCCCCAATGGCTCAGCCATCTAGCGGGGAGAGATCCGCCTCCATGCCAACTTGAGGAGGGCACCGTCATAGTAACGGATAATCCGAGAGCCTCCTGTCCAACATGGTCCCCCCTCTACCCCAGGCCCGAGAGGGTCCCCCGGGGCACCGGTCCCCGCGTGGTAGTGGCGGTCGAATCCCTCTCCCGGAGGAGGGGCGACTGGAGGCAAGCCCTAGAGTGGACCCGCCTCAGGGAGTGGGGAGGGTCCCTCAGGGAGGCGATAGAGAAGAGTCTATCCCCGGCGGGGGACCCTCCCGTGGAGGGCGGCTTCCAGGTCCGGCCGAGCGATGCACGCTATGCTAGGCTCTCCAGGTACAGGGTGTCATACGAGTGCTCGAGGCCCCTAGTAGACTGCGCTTTGGAGGCGGGGCTAAAGCCGGGGAAGCCGCCGCGCGTTAGGTTTGAGGTGCACCAGCTCTCACAGGCCCTGCGGGGAGTCCACGAGGCTGTCGCCGCCGTTATTAGGGATTGGCCCCTGGAGGGGCGGGGCCTCGTAGTAGTGCCTTCGAGGCTCGCCGCTAGGATAGCGGGGGAGAGCCTGGAGTTAAGGGTGCTCGACGAGCCTTGGAGTGTTGACTCGTGGGGGAGCGGCTGGGCCGTCATCGCATGGGAGGACCTCCTCTCAATGCCTTGGACCGCTAGCCACGCGGAGAACATAGTCCTAGTATACCCGGAAGCTTACCCGGGAGCTCCCCAGGGGGCCTCACGCGCGAGAGAGTGGCTCCAGTGGATGGCGTCCCAATACTCAGGGAGGCTCGTCTCCAGGCTCGCCTACAACCTGGCGGAGGGCCTGGTGGGTGGAGGCGAGATACCCAGGGTGGAGGCGAGGGTCCCCCAGCGCGAGTGGATCCTTGAGGAGGCCAGGCGCGTATTCTCGAGGCACTGGGGCGGCCTATCGCTTAGGCCCTACCAGGAGGAGATAATCGCGGCAATAGTAGAGATGGGCCTCATGAGGCCCGGCCAGCCGGTCTACGTAATACTCCCGACGGGGAGCGGTAAGTCAGCGATCTTCCAGGTTGCCGGCCAGGTGCTCAAAGGCCTCGGCCTCGGAGGCTACACGCTCGTAGTCTCCCCCCTTAGAGCCCTCATGAGGGACCAAGTTGAGGGGGCTCGGAGGAGGGGATTCAGGGCTGGGAGGGTTGACGCGAGCGTTAGCGGTGGAAAGAGGAGGCTCACGTACCGGGAGGCATCTATGGGCCTCCTAGACGTAGTCTACGTGACTCCGGAAAGGTTCATGGACGAGGGCTTCACAAAGCTCCTAGTCTCTAGCCCCCCAGCACTAGCAGTCCTCGACGAAGCCCACACCCTCGCCAGGTGGGGTCCCAGCTTCCGGCCAGCATACCTCCACGCCGCGAGGCTAATAGCAGACCTCCGCAGTACTGACGGCTGGCCCCCGGTAGCATTCTTCACCGCTACCAGCCCGCCAGAGACCGTGGCAGAAGTCCTCGGCTCGATAGGATCCAGCCCGGGCCGCATAGTAAGGGTTGAACTCTCATCGAAGCCCACCTACGAGTGGCCGGAGGCGGGAGCCCTAGTATTCCAGGGACCCGTGATCAGGGAGGAGATAAGCTTCACAGTCGAGCCCGCCCCCGAAGGCGAGGAAAGGGTTGAGCACGCGGCCCGCGTCATCGAGAAGCTCTCCAGCTGGGCTAGGAGTGTCAGCGATCCATGGGTCGGCGTAGTCTATACGGGGTACGTAAAGAGGACTAGGAAGGTTTGGGAGAACGCCGACGAGCTAGCCGAGATGATCGCAGAGAGGACCGGGATAAGAGCCCTAAGCTACCATGGACAATTGCCAGCTGGGGAGAGGCGGAGGAGGGAGGACGAGATCTACAAGGCGAGCAGTGAGGGACCCCCACTCATAGTAGTGGCGACGAAGGCCTTCGGCATGGGAGTAGACATCCCGAACATTAGGTGGGTACTCCACTTCACAGCGAGCGAGAGCATAGAGGACTACTACCAGGAGGTAGGCAGGGCCGGCAGGGATGGGAAGCCGGCCATAGCCTACACCCTCTACAACAGCCTTGACTTCGAGGAGAGGCTACGCCTAGTCAGGGCCCAGAGGACAACCCCCAGCATAGTGGCAACCACGTACAACACTATCTACAACCTATGGGCCAGGATAAGGAAGGAGACGGGTGGGAGCCCCGAAATAGTCCTCCCCCGCGAGGCAATACACCCGGACCCGGTCAACATGAAAGCCCTCAACACCCTCCAAAGCCTAGGCTACCTAGACTACTGGGGCGTCCGGGGGACCCTCACAGCCTACAAGTTCCATAGGGGAGAGGACCCGAGCGACTACCTCCCATGGTACATGGACCTAGGCGGTAGGATAGTAGTAGGGCCAAGAGAGAAGATCGGGGGAGCCGCTGAAGAGCTAAGCCTCCAAGTCTACAAGTGCAAGCTGTGGAGCGAGCACAGGCCCCTAGCAATAATCGCCGGTGATAAAAAGGTGGAGACTGGGGAATGCAAGGACCCAGTCAGGGTGTCAACGAGTAACACGGGGATAGTAGTGGTCAACATGAGCCTCGACAGGGACCACGCACCCATAAGGGTATTCCCCCCAGTCGAGTACGCCCACATAGTGAGGGGTATGTGGAGCGACGAGGAGAAGCTTGAATCACTCCGAAGCCTCCTAGAGCAAGCAATAGCTTATCGAAAGTCGCCCGAGGAGCAGGACAGGATAGTGAAGGAGGGGATAAGGAGGTATTTCGAAGCCCAGCCACTACACAGGCCGGGGGACCCTCCAGGAGTCCTAGGCACGCGCATGGCTTGCCCAAGCCTATGGGACTGCCTAGAAGACCTAGCGAGCGTCGTCAAAACGGTGTCGGACTGGCTAGGGCAGAGGGCAGTCACGCTAGCAGTCCAGGACGAGGACAAGGCTGGAGAATTGGTGAGAAGGCTCTCCGGGATCCTAGAGGCCCCGTTCCAGGGCCGGTGGAAGGGAGCCTATAGGAGAGTGGTAAACGCTTCCAGGAAGGGGCCCTTGGCGTTAATGGACCACGGGTTCATTGTAGCTGTCCTACGAGCCACCGGTAGGAAGAGCATTTTAATAGACAGGTTGGAGGGCTACCCATACCACGCACTCTTCATGTATTCTAGAGCTTAGGAGCAGGACTCCTCAAGGAAAACTCCCAGCTTCTCGAAGCCCCTCCGGATACCCTCGCATATAGCCTTATACTCCTCCTCCAGTCCGGCCCTCCTAAGCCATAAGGCTCCCTCGACGAGGTAGAAGCGTATGATGTCGAACTTGGTCTCAGCCTTCTCCATGAGCATCCTGGCGGCCTCCCTCATCCCCTTGCTGGTGAGCCTATAGCGTATCCTCTTGCCACCCCTCACCCTTGAGACCTCGATACCGTCTACCTCTATCAGGCCCTCGCTCCTCAACTGGTCTAGCAGGGGGTAGAGGGTTCCAGCGGCGGGCTTCCATTTACCGTTAGTAACCTCCTCGATCTTCTTCATAATCTCGTACCCGTGCCTGGGCCCTTCTAGGAGTATCCTTAGGACCAGGTTTCGAAGAGACTCTCTATAGACGCTCGAGCCCCTCTCTCTGGCAACCGGCTTTGCCAACCGCTCAGCACCATTCAATCCTCAATATAACAAGGCATGATATATCTTCATGCGGGGCTCGAAGACTGGCGTCCATCCTCACAGGCGCCAGGAGGGCCTCGGCAATACCAGCCCTCTTCACAGCCCCATGCTGGCTAGTAATGCCCGGAGAGGAAATAACCACCGTTACTCGCCGACCAGGATTCCAGCCATGAACCTACTGTCAGCCTCCTCCTCCCTCGCCTCCCAAGCAGCCCTTAGACTGCCATGGGGTCCCTCGAGGCCCCGGGGAAGCCTAACAATAGCCTCCCGCCCAGCCCCTAATAGCAGGCCCACTAGGCCCGAGGAGGCCAGGTAGGCTACATAGCCCTCCAGGACGAGGCGCTTCGGAGGATTACCTGCTCCTGGGTTGAAGCAGGGGTAGGGGCACTCGTCGAGGCCCACATTGAGGGTCCCCCCACTGCTTTCTCCGCACTCCCACTGGAGCGGGGGGACCAGGCTAAGGAGCATTCTTGGAGCGCCGCCAGCCTCGAAGCAGGCGGAGGCTAGCCACGACGCCTCCCAGGACAGGGTGTAGCTTAGGGGGTCCCTCTCGGAGGCCACTCTCCCAGGATTCATGGTGTGGGAGGCGTGATAGATGCCTGCCAGGGCCGCCCAGGGCTCCAATCCCGCTAGCCTTAGCGACACATATAGGCCCAGCCTTGAATGCCTAATACTACTTATACCGGAGAGCCTCTTCCTCAGGGCGCCAATAATCCTCCCAGCCCCGGGGAGCCTCTCCAGCCCCTCAGGGCCAGGCTCTCTACTCGCTAGGCTGGCGGAGAGTAGGAGGAGCCTGGGATCTCCACGTAGGCCTACGACCTCACGGTGGTACTGCTCCAGCTTGGGATCTGGCCGGTATGATTCAAGAACCCTGGCCACCCATAGAGCGGTGGAGCCCATTCTCCGGAATAACAGCTGGCTCGACAGGTTATACGCCGCTAGTAGAACTCTCCTAGGGTCTTCATAGTACTCCTCCCTGCCACGCCCCCATGTTAGCATGTAGCCCTCGTCTCTAAACCTAATCCTTACCCTCCCACCCGTCACGGGGTAAGAGTCGGGGGCTTCGACGAGAACTTCGTCTCCATTAATCCTGGCCTTGAACCCGAGCCTCGCCGCTTCAGCTAGTAGTTGGGACTCCTTACTCGGCAAGACTCCAGCTTGCCTCCCACGAATATAGTCTAGGTCCACGTGGAGGGGATAAATGGAGGGAGGCCTTCGGGATGCCGCTGATATTAGCGGGGGGAGGCCTAGGCCCTGGCTACCAGGGCCGGCTCCTAGAGGATGCGGTGGCCTCTGCCGATAAGGTATATGTTGAGACCTACACTGTCCCTGGGAGCAACTGGCTCCTAGACTGGGCTCGCAGCATTGCAGGAGACCGCGTTATCGAGGCTGACCGGAGCTCGCTGGAGGAGAATGCCTCCAAACTAGTAGAGGAGGCTAAGACTCTACGAGTCCTAGTCCTGGCCCCGGGCGACCCGCTCATAGCCACCACCCACCGCTCGCTCCTAGCACTGGCTAGGAAGGAGGGAATAGTGGTCCGAGTTATCCCCGGGGTGTCGGGTGTGTGCGCTTCGAAAACCCTCAGCCTACTCGACTACTACAAGTATGGGAGAACCGTGACGGTCCCGGGGCCGTGGAGGGGCGTTAAACCGTACAGCGTCGTCTACTATATCCTGGTTAACGCCTGCTCAAGGCTCCACACCCTAGTCCTCCTGGACTTCCAAGGAAACAAGGCCCTTGCTCCAAGTGAAGCCGCCTCAACCCTCGTGGATATTGCTAGGGAGGTAGACGCGGGTTTCCTAGCAGATGCGCCCGTAATCGTTGTAGAACGCGCGGGCCTTGAGGGCGAGAGGGCTACACTCCACTCAAGCCTAGAG
>WAOR01000126.1 GCA_015521175.1 Thermodiscus sp. | reverse complement strand
GATAAGGGCCTGGTGATAGAGTTCTCCCCACCCGTGTGGCACGGGGCGCCGGGGTCCCGTGTTGGCAGGGTCCTAATGCTCCGAGTCATAAGCGATGAGGGAGTAGTAGTGTTTACAAGCGATGTTCAGGGGCCCGCTGACCCGCAGGCCCTCGAGACGCTAAAAGCCTGGTCCAACCCGAGGCCTGACCTGGTAATCCTTGGGGGTCCCCCAACATACTTCGCGGGCTTTAAGGTGCCTGTTAAGGATGTGAGGGCCGGTCTCGAAGGCTTACTTCGAGTAGTGAGGGAGGTCAGGCCTAGGACCCTGGTCGTTGACCACCACCTGCTACGGGACATCAACTATAGAGAGCACTTGGAGGAGCACTACAAGGCGGCCCTCGAGGAGGGTGTGCGCCTCCTCACCGCGGCGGAGTACATGGGTAGGCCTGTGGAGCAGTTGGAGGCTAGGAGGAGGGAGCTGTGGGGCGAAAGCTGAAGATCATCCTCTTAGAGTCGGCGCTCGAGAGGGTTCCCCGGGAGCTGTGGGGCCACCCGCAGGTTGTTAGGAGTGCCAGGAGGTATGGTGTTAGGCCTGGGGATATGCTACTGGATAAGAGCCTCCACTACAACGCTATGTCTACCCTAAGCCAGAAGTGGAAGCGGGGCCGGCCCGACATAGTTCACGTGGCACTCCTCAACATTCTCGACTCCCCCCTGGCCTCGATGGGATTACTAGACGTCTACCTCCACGTTTACGATGGAAGAGTATTCCGGGTCCTACCCGAGACAAGGATTCCTAAGAGTTATGAGAGGTTCAGGGGGCTCATGGCCCAACTCTTAGAGGTCGAGAGGGTCCCGCCGACCGGAGAGCCCCTCATCTACAAGGCCTACGATAGCCTTTCCGAGTTCGCCTCTGACCATGGAGGCCTCATACTCCTCTGGGAGAGGGGGACCCCGGCTAGCCCTGGGTACGTCTTCACGAGAGCCTACTACTCGGGCCTACCCTTGGGTATTGGCGCTTTCCCCCGCGGCGATTTTAAGAGGAGCACCCTGAGGAAGGCTAGGGAGTCGTACAGCATCTATGGGGGTTACCCGCTTAAGGCCTGGACTGTTGCTTCGAGGATACTTTGTGCGGGGGAGGAGATTATTGGGGTTGGGGCTACCTCTTCCTCCTCCCAGTCCTCCTAGCCGCTATGTGGCCCACCTTCCTGCCAGGCGGCGTCTCCCTTGCTACTGTTGATGGGTGGCTCTTCCTCTGGTGGCTTCCACCGCCGAATGGGTGGTTGACAGCGTTCATCGCTACTCCCCTTACCCTAGGCCATTTCCTTGCCTTGACCTTCCACTTATAGTAGGCGTTGCCAGCCTTCATTATCGGCTTCTCTATCCTCCCCGCTCCCGCTGGTATGCCTATGGTTACCCTGGAGCTATTTGGCACGTCCTTCTCCTTGCCGCTCGGGAGTCTTATCCTGGTTTTCTCACCGGTCCTTCCTAGTATGACTGCGTAGCTCCCTGCTTGCCTCGCCAGCTTACCGCCGTCTCCGGGCCTGAGCTCTATGTTGAATACCATTGTACCCTCTGGCACCCTTCCTATGGGCACGATGTTTCCTGGCTCTGGCTTTGCTTCGGGGCCGACCTCTATGACTTTGCCGACGTATACTCCTTCTGGCGCCGGGGTTAGGAACTCTACTCCATTCTCCATTACCACGCGGGCTAGCGGGACGTAGCGGCCGGGGTCGTGGAGGAACTCTACTATCTTACCCTTGAGGGTTTCCTGCGATAGCGGCGGGTACCTCGCGGGGCCCGGGTGGAGGTGCTTCCTGCTCCTATAGGTTGGCGTTCCTCTACCCGCTCTCTGCTGTCTTAGGCGTTTCCCCAAGCGTGATCACTCCCCTATCCAGCTCTTCCCTACTGGCTCGTGGTCCCCTTTTAACGTATTCGTGGAATCCTATTAGCCGGGCCTCGACGGGTGGGAGGTCCTTTATCTTCACCATCGCAGAGCCTACAGGTAGCTCTAGTAGTCGTCGGGCATCGTCTAGGCCTAGTCTTCTCGCGGCCTCCGTGTAGCTCCTCGTGTAGCCTCCGAACACTATGAGGGTCCCGGTATTGGTTAGTATTGCGTCTGGCACGTCGTCGGGGCTCTGGGTCGCGTATATAACGTGTAGCCCTTTACTCCTCCCCTCTCTTAGGGCCCAAACGAAGTGGATTGCTTCCCCGCTACTGATGCGCCAGGCCTCATCGATTACTGCTACTACCCTCCCGGGGAGCCCGTGCTCGCTCGCCTCTATCACGAGGCTTGTTAGCAGTAGGGATGCCGCTATGTCCCTGTCCTCGTTTGGCAGGTGTGTCAGATCGTAGACCACTAGGCCTCTGCGTAGAATGCTCCCCTCGCACACGTCAACGCTCTTCGTGGGGTAGCCGCCCAGCACCTTGTTTAGTAGGCTCTCAGCCATCCCCTCGGTCCTAGGCACTGGGACACAGTAGCCCGGGAGGGGCTTGTACACCCTCGTGGCCATCCTCTCCAGGAGGCGGGCTAGGTCGCCCTTGGGATCGATTACCACTACCATGTAGGGATCTAGCCGGGTCTCGCTCCTAGAGGCTAGCTGGCCTGCGATACCCGCTAGGAGAACGGTCTTCCCCCTGCCCGTCGGGCCATACACGCCTATGTGAGTCTCGAAGTCTCTTGGCCAGTCGAGGACTATGAGCCTCCCATCGGAGTCTCTCCCGATCACTATGCCGGGCATCTCTCCAGTGCCGGCGAAGACAGCTGAGGGCGTGGTCTTGCCGAGGACTCCCGCCTCTGGGATTATCGCTTCTATGATGTTCCTGGCCTTTACTCTCTCTAGCTTAACACCGGCTTCAACCTCTACCATTGACTTGAAGGCTTCAGCCTTGGCCTTGGCCTCCTGGCTCCCACGTGGAGTCCACACTATTACTCCGAGCCTGTAGGAGTATGGCATGTGGGTGCGGGCTACTTCATTATATAGTTCCTTGAGGAACCTGAGCCTCTCCGAGTATCTCACGTGCCTGGTAGCCTGGTAGGCGAACTGTGCTTTCACTATCTGGTCCTCGATATAGGAGAGTAGCCTTCCCTTCTCAGCCTTGAATAATGTTGTAGAGTAGGTCACGTTTACCCTAACGCTCCTAGCAAGGTTTACCAATCGCTCTCCCAGCCTGCCGGACTCGTCCCTAACTGGGTCCTCTGACACGTAGATTACTGGCTCATATTCGACACCCTCATATACTACAGTAGTGTTCTCTCCCCCACCGCCCTGGACTACTCTCCGTATGCTTACCTGGAGTGTGCCTGTTGTCCTAGTGTTACGGATTATCATTATGAGCGAGGCGACAGCCATTGCACCAACAATAGCCTCGAATATCACCTCGATCCCCCTATAGTCTTATGGGCAGGCGTTCTCTACCGCCGAAGAGGCGTGCGAGGCCAGTGGTGATGGAGAAGAGTATGAAGATGTAGAGGAATGGTATTGTTAGGTAGTAGAGTAGGAATGCCTCGATGAAGTCTAGGTCGGTGTAGGTACCGATCTTCCCAACCTTGTCTAGGTAGTTTACCGTTGAGCCCAGGTCTGGGCTGTGCGGGCCGCAATCGTGTATTGTTATGGATGCGTTATAGTAGCCGGGGGACTCATAGTCGGCCTCGTAGGCTACGCCGCTTAGCCCTCTCCAGTACCACGTGTAAGCTTTCTCGCTGGCTCCAGGCGCTAGTAGGGTGGCGTTGCAGTTCTTGGGTACCCTGAGGGTGAGGCTTGAGGGTCCCTCAGACTCCAGTGATAGTGAGATCGCGTCTCCGACCCGCCTCACTCCAGTGATGGTAGTGTTGGCGTAGGCGATGGCGTAGGGACCCACCCATACGAGGTAAGGGTTGGATAAGTTGGCGTTCCATAGGCCCCCGCTACCCGTATAGTCTGTGGGGTGTAGGGGGTAGGGCTTCAGGGGGAAGTATACACCGTCTACCTCTAGTATCCAGTACGTGTCTATCCTCGTAGGGACTGGGATGAAGCCCCCGTAGTGGTCGTCAACAGCCTCGCCCAAGGGGTCTACCTTGTAGCGGCCCCATTCTTTCCAGGAGGGGTTGTACATGCGGACTAGGCCGCCCTCAACCCTGTCACCCGCCCTATCCGTTACTAGTATCCGAGCGAATGCTAGCCCGTACTCCTCGAGCTGTGAGGGATCAGGCCTCCCTGGCGCTTCAGCTACTGTTGAGAGGAATACTGGTAATACTTGTAGGCCCGCGTTGAAGACCAGCACGAAGGAGAAGAGCCAGGCCCCAGCACTCCTCGATATGCGGAAGGGAACCGCCATGAGTGCTACTCCTATAGCAGCTAGCACGGAGCCGAAGTCCTTGATTATCAGCTTGAGCCCCCATATCCAGGCTATAACGTATAGGCCAGCGTCGGCTAGACGGTCTATGGGGCGTAGCTGGGATTTTAGCGCCTCTAGGATTGTGAACTTGCTGGCGAGCAGTTTGATTGTGATCACGAAGGCCTTCATACCAGCTACTACGGCTGTTGAGGTCTTAAGCCACTTATAGAATAGGTCCCAGGAGCCTCCTAGAGCCCTCGCAATCATGTCGCTCGCGCCGAGGAGCGTGTAGAAGGACAGGGCTAGAGCAGCGGCCACTAGGGAGTCCACCATTAGGCGTGGGGCCCAGCGTTTCAGGGGGTACCATGGGATGGGTAGGGCGTAGATGAGTACGCCTGTGAAGAATGATAGCATTGCTAGGTTGTAGGCTAGGAGTAGTATTCCCTGCTCCAATAAATCACCCCGTTATGATTTTTATTATATATGTTATTAAGGTGAAAATCGTGCTCCCGAGCGCTAGCCAGAGAGCGGCCCACACCGAGTCCTCGATGAAGCTTGAACCCGTCCTCTTCAGCTTGCTGAGTGGTATCGGTGCACCCCTAAGGGTCCAGCCTATACTCCATGTTAGGAGGAAGAGTGCCCAGGCCAGTACTGTTACCTGCTGGGTTAGGTGTTGCACCAGGTCTATGAGGTCCTGTAGGGCCAACTGCCTCCCTATGAATGATCAAAGAGTTAAAAACTAGGGTGGCCGTGGCGCCCGGACCTAACGCTTTCCCCGGCGGAACTTTTCTACCAGCGCCTCGGCCTCGCTAGCGATCTTGGAGTCTACCTCCTCGTAGACCTTGTATCCGATGAGCTCGTAGAATTCCCACCTAGTCATCATTTTGTCGAGGAGAGGCTTCTGCGTGCCCTCCTCCTTCAGGACCTTTAGCGCTTCCCGGACCGCTCCCATGGCGTATCTAAACGTTGTAACCGGGAATATGACGATCTTGAATCCTGCCTGCTTGAACTGCTCCACGGTAAGGTAGGGGGTTTTACCGAACTCTGTCATGTTCGCGAGTAGGGGGACCCCTGGAAGTTGCTTTGCGAAGTACTCGAACTCCTCGAGGCTCCTAAGCGCCTCGGGGAATATCACGTCGGCCCCAGCCTCAACGTAGAGTTTCGCCCTCTCTACCGCCGAGTCTAAGCCCTCTACACTCCGGGCATCTGTCCTCGCTATAATCACGGTATCTTTACGCCTTGCCTCAACGGCTGCTATAATCTTCTTCACCATCTCCTCGGGTGGCACGAGCTTCTTCCCGGAGAGGTGGCCGCACTTCTTCGGCAGTACCTGGTCCTCGATCTGGATGGCCGCGGCGCCTGCCTGCTCTAGCTCCCTCACAGTCCTCTGGACATTGATCGCCTCTCCGAAGCCCGTATCAGCGTCTACTATGAGTGGTACTGATACTACCCGGGTTATGTAGCTGGTGAAGAGTGCGAGCTCCGTCAGGGTTATGATGCCGAGGTCGGGCATTGCAAGGCTACCAGTGAGGGCGGCTCCAGACAGGTAGAGCGCCTCGAAGCCCATTTTCTCCGCTAGTAGGGCTACAGCGGGGTTGAAGACGCCGGGAGCCACTACTATATCCCGTTCTTCGAGGAGCTTTCTAAGAGCCAGTCCTGGGTTTTCCAGAGGCTCCTTGTAGAGGAAGGCCAACGATGCTCTCCCCGTATTAAGTTGTCTAAGGGGTTAGACTCTATTTTAACCCTAGACCCCTCTTTCAGATATGCGGTGGACGGCATGGGTGGAAGACAGAGGACGACCCTCTTCATGGAGAAGGGGAGTAAGAAGGAAGAAGAGACTACGACTAAGACCGGCTATAAGAAAAAGAAGAAGAAATGAAGTGTGACAAGTGGCCCCCGCCTCCTAGCAAGAAGAGGATTTCTCTAGCAATCGCTTCAAGCATATTATCCACCGAGCCTACGAGAGAACTGAAGGCGATAAAGGCATCGCTTATAGCTAGAGCTGCCGGTATTTTCCGAGTCGACGAAATAATTGTATATAGGGATAAGAGCTCCCGGCGCAGGGACCAGGAAGAACTCTTTACCCTCCTGTCCTACCTCGCAACTCCGCCGTACCTTAGAAGGCGCCTCATCCCGCTTAAACCAGAGCTACGAATAGCCGGGCTACTCCTCCCATTAAACATCCCGACCCACGATCTCCCCCCTAGACCCCGCAAGGACCTCATCATGTATGGCGTTATAGAGGAATGTAGTGATCACGCCTGCAGGGTTTACCTGGGCAGGTATGGCACGGGTATACTGCGGGTCGAGAGGAGGGTCCCTCAGGGGACCCTCATAATAGTCCGTATAGTTAGCTTAGACCCGATAATTCTCGAAGAAGTCCGGGAGCCAGGAGTCTACACAGGCTTCAAGGTGATCCGAGGGTCAAGCCTGGGGCAAGTAGCTTCATCGTACAAGGCTAGGGGGTACGCGGTGATAGGCACAAGTAGGAGGGGCGAGTGCATCGGCAGTCTAGTGCCCGGAGAGTTAGGCCGTGGGAAAAGAGGGATGCTCGTAGCTGTAGGGGGACCCCGGGGTAGCGTCTTGGAGGACGCGGGGGGCTACGAGTACTTTGACGCTGTCGTCAATCTTGTACCATTCCAGGGCACGAGAACTATTAGGAGTGAGGAGGCCGTACTGATAGCGTTATCCCTTCTCGCGCATCCCGACGAGGTTCCAGAGACTTTATAACCCGCTAGGATTCCACTCGGCCTATGAGGGGTCGTTAAGGTTAAGGCTGGGTGTAGGCAGTGGGAGCAAGGAAGAAGAGGGCGCCACGTAGAGGGAGCCTAGGATACTCGCCGAGGAAGAGGGCCTCGAGGCTAGTGCCAAGGGTCAAGACCTGGCCCAGCATTGAGTCGAGCGAGCCCATACCGCTCGCGTTCCTCGGATACAAGGCCGGTATGACCCACGCTTTCATCATAGATGACAGGCCGGGGAACCCCACGTTCGGGCAGGAGATAATGGTGCCCATAACAGTCGTAGAGGCACCGCCACTCGTGGTACTAGCCGTCAGGGGCTACGGCTACGATCCCAACAGGGGGCTATACACGCTAGGCGAGGCTTGGGCGGAGCCTCCAAGCGACTTAGAGCTGTGGAGGAAGATACCCACACTAAGCAAGGGAAAGGAGGAGAACCTCCGCATACTACAAGATAACGCTGGCAGGCTCGAGGAGGTAAGGATTCTAGTAGCCTCCCAGCCTAAGCTAGTGGGGGGCCTAAGCAAGAAGAAGCCCGACCTCCTAGAGGTAAAGATCGGCGGCGGTACAGTAGAGCAACAGTTAGACTACGCCGTAAAGAAGCTTGGGAAGACCCTCGAGCTAGGCGAGGTCTTCAAGCCCGGGCAACTAGTAGACGTGATAGCAGTTACCAGGGGCAAGGGGTTCCAGGGCCCCGTCAAGAGGTGGGGTGTGAAAGAACTCCCACGCTGGCACAAGCACAGGAAGGGTAGCAGGAGAGTCGGAGCCCGCAGCCATGGTCGTGGGACCTGGTGGGAGATACCCCAGGCGGGTCAAACCGGCTATCACAGGAGGACCGAGTACAACAAGAGAATACTTGCAATCGGGAACAACGGGTACGAGGTCACTCCTGCGGGAGGCTTCCTACACTACGGTCTTGTGAGGTCTACATACGCACTCCTGGCAGGAAGCATTCCAGGTGTTCCCAAGAGGCCCGTTATCTTAAGGTACCCGGTGAGGCCTCCGAGATGGTACCAGAAGCTTGGAGTGAAGGAGCCTAAGATAACCTACATCAGCCTGGGCTCGAAGCAGGGCAACTAGGGGGTGTCTATGTGATGGTCTACTCGACCTTATTCCTCTACCTTAGAGACCCTATATCGGTCCCCGTCTTCGGCCCTCAGGGCGAGGACGCCGGACAAGTAGTGCTACCAGACGTCTTCCGAGTACCTGTTAGGAAAGACCTCATAAGGAGAGCCTTCTACAGCGAGCTAACAGCCAGGCTCCAACCCAAAGGAAGAGACCCGATGGCAGGGAAGAGAACTAGTGCCCGTAGCCTAGGAGCCCACCATGGAGTCTCGAGAGTCCCCCGGATAAGGGGCAGTATGAGGGCTGCCCTAGTTAACATGGCTCGTGGAGGCCGTCTAGCACACCCTCCAAGGGTCGAGAAGAAGATACACGAGGAGATCAATGCGTTCGAGAAGAAGCTTGCCACCATGAGCGCACTCGCCGCCACCTCAATACCGGAGCTAGTAAAGGCCCGGGGCCACAAGTTCAACGCTAAATACCTACCGATAGTGCTCGATAGCAGCGTCCTTGAGGCTATATCCAAGGCGAGCGATGCTAGAGCACTTCTAGAGAAAGTAGGAGTATACGATGACATTGTCAGATCTTACAGCGGGAAAAGGTGGAGAGCTGGCAAGGGAAAACGCAGGGGTAGGAGGTATAAGGTTCCTGTGAGCGTCCTATTCATAGTAGAAGACCCATACTCGCCTTTCGCTAAGGCAGTTAAGAGTTTCCCGGGTGTAGACGTGGCGACCCCTGAGCTCGTGAACGTGCTCCAGCTCGCTCCAGGCGGCGTTCCAGGCAGGCTAACAGTAATAACTACGAGAGCCCTTGAGGGCTTGAAGGCTAGGTTCAGGGTGGACACACAGTGAAGCCGGAAGAAGTAATAATTAGGATCCACATGAGCGAGAAGGCCTCTAGACTATTAGAAGAAGAGAACACGCTTACACTAATCGTCAGGAGAGACGCTACTAAACCCGATATTAAGAAAGCCGTAGAAATCCTATACGACGTGAAGGTTGATAAGGTTAGAACGCTCATCACGCCTAAGGGAGAAAAGAAGGCTTATGTGAAGCTAGCGAAGGAGTATAATGCGGCCGAACTAGCATCGAAGCTAGGACTCGTCTGACCCCGCTTCCTCCTTCTCCTTACTGTCTCCTTCAACTATACTTATCACTTTCTCTGCTATTTTCAAGAAGGCTTTACTGGCTTCGGAGTCCGGATACTCTATGAAGAACACCTTGCCCTTATCGTTAGCTTCACGAATCCTCGGATCTATCGGTATAGATCCGAGATACTCGATGTTGTACTTTTTGGCGATATCCTCCGCCGCTCCTTTCCCGAATATATAATGAATTGTGTCATCAGGACAGCGGAAGTAGGACATGTTCTCGATTATCCCTATTACTGGCACGTTGAGTCTCTTGGAAAACGCTAAGCCCTTGAGAACTATTGCTTTCGACAGGTCGCTAGGTATTGTCACCAGGATTACTCCCGTCATGTTGGGGATTAGCTGGGCTATAGTGAGCTGTTCGTCTCCTGTGCCTGGCGGGAGGTCTATGAGAAGATAGTCGAGGTCACCCCACTCTGTGAAGGCTAGAAGCTCCCTGAGAGCACTAGTCTTTATAGGCCCTCTCCAGATGAGCGGTGTCTCATCCTCTGGTAGCAGGAGTCCTAGACTCGCGATCTTAACGCCTGGCGGCGCCTCCACTGGTATCATCGTACCGTCAGGCTTAGCAGGCATGCCTAGACCCGTTGGTAGGCCAAAGAGTTTGTGTATGCTTGGCCCGTGAACGTCCGCGTCGAGGACTCCTACTTTCCTCCCCGAGACCGCGAGAGCAGCTGCTAGGCTTGCTGTTACGAAGCTCTTCCCTACGCCTCCCTTATTACTCATTATAGCTATCTTATATTTTATCCTCTTCATTTTTTCTACTATAAGCTTCTGTTGCTCCTGGATGACCTTCATGCGTTGGGCGACCGCCTTATACTCCCCCTTGCTAATCCTCATGCCCTTAGACGACATCCCTCTTCTTCGCCCCAGTATCCGGGATTCCATGTCGAGGCTTTAATTCGTGCCTCCTTACCTTGACCCTGGGAGGGATGAGGAATTTGCCGAGATCATAGGCCCTCTGGGCCCGTGAAGAGTGGAGACCTCGCCGACCTCCTAATTAACTCCCATGTAGGAATACGCATTAGAGGGGCCGGCGATGAATGAGGTTTTAAGAGGCGATTCTGATGAGCGCGAACCCACGCATGGAGCCGGTCCGTGCCTCGAGAGCCTTAGCCTCCTCGACGAGGATAGCTTGATAGAGCTTGCTAGCAGGATTATTGACGTGGAGTATGATTACATAGATGTGTTAATTTATAGAGAGGAAGATTTTGAGGCTTGGATACTGGTCCGCATAGCGGACAATGATTGTATGAGGCTAGTACAGGCTAGTGTGGGAGGCTGCGGTAGTCGTGCAGGCGGGCTTCTCGAACTGGCCGATGAGCCGGAGGTTGAGAAGGTTGAACTTGTGAAGAAAGGGGGCATCGAGTGCGTAGTACTCCATTCATCCGGCGACCCCCCTCTCCGTGTTAAGAAGTTACTGGAGAAGTTAGGTATGAGGGGGCCTTTCCCAGTGCTAGGTTACAGGCCTGCAGGGGATGTTAGTGTTGCATAGAGCTGTAAGCGTTCCTCGGGTGCGTTTCAGGGTTAAGGGATGGATTGACGAGGAACTATTTAAAACTATAACTCGGGTAGCCAGGTATCTGGGCCGCCGGGAGGGCTACTCGCTATTTGAACTGGACCCTCAGAGGGTGAGAAGGGAGGGCTACACTCTTGAGGACGTCTTCTCCCTGCTCTCAAGCATTGAAGGAGTTGTCGAGGAAGACCTGGAGGAGTTAAAGAGGGTATTCGAGGAGTACAACACCGCTCGCGTTTACTTCCGAGAGGATGGGTGGATCGGGGTTTCCTCTAAGAGGTTCCTCCGTGATATACTGAGGGAGGGGGGCCTACCCCTCCTCTATGATCGTGGGGAGAGGGCCTACAAGATACCCCCATACCTTTACGGAAAAGTTGTTAGCGTCCTCCGTAACGCTGGGCTCCGGGTCGTCGACGAAGTCGGCTTACTTGGGAGCGCGAGCCTCCTGCCCCGACGGATAGAGTTTAGGGGGACCCTCCGCCCCTATCAGGAGGAAGCGTTGAAAGCTTGGCGGGAGAACGGTTACAAGGGAATAATCGCTCTACCCACAGGTGCGGGTAAAACAGTTGTGGCTATCGCTGGCATTGCGGAGCTACAAGTGAGGACCCTCGTCGTCGTTTACACTAGGGAGCAGGTGAGGCAGTGGATTCAAGCTATTAGGAGGTTCACCGATGCGGGGGGAATGGTTGGCGCCTACTATGGAGAGGAGAAGAGACTTGCTCCCATAACGGTGACGACCTATCAGACGGCATATCGTAGGCTCCACGAGTTTGCCCCTTACTTCTCCCTATTGATATTCGACGAAGCCCACCACTTGCCCGCCGAGAAGTTCAGGGCGGTAGCATTAGGCATGCCCGCTCCCCACCGGTTGGGACTCTCCGCTACCATAGAAAGGGAGGATGGGAAGCACGAAGAGATATTCCCGCTCCTCGGAGGCGTTGTGTACCATACCTCCCCTGGAGAGCTCACTAGGCAAGGATACCTTGCCGCCTACACTATAATTCAGAGAAAGGTCGATCTTCTGCCTAACGAGAAGAAGAAGTACTTGGAGCTAAGGAGAAGGTATCAGATATACGCCAGGGGGCGTACTTTCCAGGATCTCCT
>WAOR01000125.1 GCA_015521175.1 Thermodiscus sp. | reverse complement strand
GCCTCCACCACAGCCCTGGTCAGCTCCAGGTCGTAGCCGCTCCTTGTCCCGTCGCGGTCAATGCTCGTCAAGAGTATCTCGCCGGCACCGAGCCCCGCTACCCGCTGAGCCCACTCCACGGCGTCTAGCCCAGTTGGTATCCTCCCACCAGCGACGTAGACCTCCCACCCACCACTAGGGCGCCGCGCAGCATCAATAGCCACGACCACTGCCTGGGAGCCGTACTCCTGGGCAGCGAGCCTAACCAGCTCCGGGTTCCTCACAGCGCCAGTGTTTATCGAGACCTTGTCAGCCCCGCTGTCGAGCAACCTACCGAACTCTCTCAGGGTCTTGACCCCGCCGCCAACGGTGAAGGGCACGGTAATCGTGCTCGCCACGTCCCTTACCAGGCGGTAGAGGGGCTCACGGTCCTCAACAGTAGCAGTTATGTCGAGGAACACTAGCTCGTCCACACCCCACTCCTCGTAGCGCGCAGCGAGCTCAACAGGGTCGCCCTGGTCCCGGAGGTTCCGGAACCTAGTACCCTTGACAACCCTTCCACCCGCGACGTCTAGGCAGGCGATTATCCTCTTAGCTGGCATCGAGCCTCACCTCGCCCTTAGTACTAATAGTCTCCCCCGCCTCAGCGAGGGCTTCTCGTAGAGCAAAGCCGAGAGCCTTGAACGCGGCCTCTGCCAAGTGGTGATTATTCCCGCCCACCAGTTCCCTCACGTGTATAGTTGCCCGGAGCGAGGAGGCAAGCGAGGCCACGAAGTGCGCAACGTTCTCGAGAGCCAGCCCTCCTATCTCCTCCCGGGTAAACCCTAGCTCCACGTAGCCGCCGGGGCGCCCAGAGACATCGACGGCCGCGAGCACGAGAACCTCGTCCATAGGCACAATGGCGTACCCGAACCGCTTGATGGCCCCACTGCTTATTGCTCTCCGAAGCGCCTCGCCAAGGGCAAGCGCGGTGTCCTCGACCACGTGGTGGTCGTCGAAGCCCCGCTTATCCACCGCCTCGACGACGCCGCGGGCACCCATGTAGCGTAGCAGGGTCTCGACTAGGTGGTCGAAGAACCCTATACCAGTGGATACCCTGGCCTCGCCCGGCTCAAGCACTATATCGACAAGTATCCGTGTCTCCCGGGTCTCTCTCAGGACGCGCGCGCTACGCATACCTAGCAGCCTCCTCCCACCCAATCCTACCAGTATAGAGAGCCATGCCGACCACTACAGCGTCGAACCCGAGCGAGGCGAGTGCCTCGACATCCCTTAGCGAGGAGACGCCGCCGGAGAACACGATGAAGCCCGGGTAGAGCTCGCGGAGCCTCCTAGCCCGGTCCAGGTCTGGGCCCCTGAGGCTCCCCTCAACCCATACCTGGGTATACAGCACCCCAGTAGCACCGCTAGCCGCCACGATCTTGATCGCCTCCTCTAGGCTTAGGGGGGTCTTCTCCCTCCAGCCACGGGTAACGAGGAAGCCGTCCCGGTCCTCCTCGACAGCCGCTAATACCTCGCAGCCAGTCTGCTCCCTTGCCTCGCCCAGTATCCCGGGGTCGCGGAGCCAAGCAGAGCCAATAACTAGTCTCGAGGCCCCAGCGCTACAAACAGCCTCGGCTACCTCGAGGGAGCGAACACCGCCCCCATACTCTACCCTTAGGCCGAGACCAGTGATCTCCCGGAGTATCCCTAGTGTCTCCTTGCCTAGCTCTCCCTTCTCGGCAGCATCCAGGTCGACCACGTGGACCCACGTGAACCCGTAGCTTGCTATTCTCCTAGCTAGCTCTACCGGGTCTCCTAGGCGTAGCCCCGTGCCGCGCCGACCAGCGACGCGCTTAACAGCCACACCGTCCTCGAGGTCTATCGATGGTATGAGCTTCACGGTATCACCCTCTCAACGCTGAGCACGAGGATGTCTCTCGCCCCGCGCCGCTTAGCCTCAACAACTACCCTGGATAGCTTATCGACAGGGACAACCGTCATTACCTCCCACATGGGCTCCGGGGCCTCTATCCGGGCAATAGTCGGGCCACTCATAGCTGGCAACACCTTGACAACGTCTTGGAGATACTTATCAGGGACGTTCATTAGGACGAGTTTTAGCTTGCGTGCACGCACAACCCCCTTAATGGCCTCAACGATCTCCTCCACGGCCCCGCTATCGTCTCGTAGCAGCGGTGTCTTGATGAGCCTCGCACTAGTCTCGAGAACGGTCCCAATCGGTACTAGGCCGTGGAGCCTCATAGTGGTACCAGTAGACACTATGTCTACCACAGCATCGCAGGCCCCTAGGCTCGGCATGACCTCGGACGCGCCACTAATCCTCAGAATCCTCGCCCTTATCCCCTTCTCCTCAAAGAACCTCCTAGCAATATTGACGTACTTGGTCGCAACCCGTACACCATCCGGCAACTCATCGACACTCCTAACCCCGCTGCTACGCGGCACCGCCACCACTAGCCGAGCCCTACCAAAACCCAGGTCAGCAACCTCAGTGACATCCGCACCGGACTCGACAACGTAGTCGAGACCAGTTATGCCGAGCTCAGCGGCACCCGAGGCAACAATGCCAGGGATATCCTCGGCGCGTACAAACACTATCTTAACATCCTCGCGCGTCGTCGGGACAACAAGAGCCCTATCAGAGTCGCCGTAGAGAGGCTCAATACCAGCAGCCTCCAAGAGCCTCAGCGCGGGTCCACGGAGCCTACCCTTACTAGGAACAGCTATACGTAGCTGAGCCAACAGAACTAGCACCCCCGCCGCAACGATACCAGGGCTTCCCTGCACACAGTAGAACCCGTGACAACTAGCAACGGGTATGGGCTAGGAGCTAGGAGGAGAAAGAGACACCCCTCACCAATACTAGGCCTTATGAACACACATCGCCGCTACACCCACACCACGAGACGCTAGGCAAGCCAGAAGCCCTGGGCAGGGGTTAAAACAACTAAGCACATAACAGGTACGCTCTCCGCCAAGAACTGTTGCCGTAGAATGCTAAGAGTCCTCAAAGAGCCTCCTATCCACTGGCTCCTCGGAAAAAGTAGGACCATCCATGGAGACACTGGCTCGCTCTCCACGGTCTCGAAGCAGCCGCTCGAGAACCGACACCATGGCATCTAGCCTAGCCTCCTCTAATTCATACTCTTCGCGGAGAATCTTCTCAACAAGCCCTATATCAATATCAACTACTAGGGGGCCTCTAATCGAACGTGCAGGGTTCAAGCCCACTCGGGCCCTGCTTCATTGCCTTTTCATGGCTCCTCAATCGTCTACGATGCTTGTCCTTCTTTTACTTGTCTTAGTGCCTCTAGTAGTGCTTCTAGCTCCTTCCGCGTACCTATTGTTACTCTCATCCACGTATCTCCCATGGGTACTCTCCTCACCATTACTCCTTTCTCGGCTAGTTTGTCAACTATTCCTGGTATATCGGTGTTT
>WAOR01000124.1 GCA_015521175.1 Thermodiscus sp. | reverse complement strand
GTTTCTCCTTTAGTAAATGTCCATACGTCTCGGATACCAGCGAGTTTTAGAACCTTCTTTGCAACGTCTCCAGCAACGATGCCCGTGCCTTTTGGAGCGGGCTTTAGTATTACCTCGACGCTTCCACTCTTCCCCCTGACTATGAAGGGCACGCTATGGGCTTCTCCGCATGTACACTCCCAGCTGCCGCACCCTCTCCTGACTGGGGTAATGTTGAGCTTCGCGTTGCGGAGAGCCTTATTTACGGCCTCCCTGAACTGTCTAGCTTTGCCTTTTCCTAGGCCTACATAGCCATCTTCGTTCCCGAGGACTACTACTGCACGGAACCTCGTTATTCTACCGGCATCGGTCATTTTCTGGACTATAGTTACGTCTATTATTTCGTGCTTTAACTGGTCCCCCAGAAGATAATCTATTATCTCGGGTTCCAGGATGGGCAGGTTCCTCCGGAAGAGTTCGTCTATACTGGTAATCTTGCCCTCGTAGACGAGCCTTCCAACCCTCGTACGGGGCACCCATTCCTCCATGCTCTGGCTGGCCACGCTCACTGCTCAACACCCCCAACCTGCGAGGTGCTCCTCGCAAGCTTTACCTCATACTCTCTCCTAATCCTCTCCGCTACCTCCTCGAAGTGGGAGGGGAGGCCCTCCGGCTTGAATCCTCTCTCCAAATACTTGGAGAACTGCTTCTTGTACTTTTCCGGGTCGTTCTTGGCTAGATCCTCTGCCCAGAGAGCAATATGCTCCCCACGAATCCTCTCCTCTGGAGGAAGTATTTCCTCTGAGTGCGGGATCTTCAATCCAGCATCGATGGCTCCCTTTAACGCTGCGAATACCCTCGAGCCAGGCACCGGGTCTGCTAGACCAATATCTAAAACGGCTTCCTCAACGCCTGCTAGCCTCGCCCTGAAACCCGCTAGAAGCCCGGTTAGGTAGGCGGCGCTTGTATTAGCAGTCCCGCCCTTCCACCCATACTTCTTCTCGAGCTCCTTACTGTGGGCGACAGCGATCATCTTGTCCCCGCCGATGCGGGCTTCAGCGAACTGCACAACTATGTATTTCAGACTTTTCCTGACGACCATCCTCGGTTTTCCAGACTTGATCAGTTTCAGCCTCTTATAGTAGTTTGTCTTGCCCTCACGCCTTCTTTTCCAGGGCACCCTGTACCTTGGTCCATGCCCCATCTCTATGCTCCCTCCTTTATCACGCCAGCCTCAGCCATGTGCCTCTTCAGGTCGCCTAGACTCTTGAACGCACCTCCCTTCGCGAGCCTGTAATAGCGTCTATAAGTGCTCCTGTCTATTACGCCACGGTCTCTCAGCCACTTCAAGTACCTCCTAATCTTCCTAATCCTGCTCATCCACTCCTCCTTAGGATCACTCCTAGCCGTAGCGACCCCCTTCCTCTTGCCATAACCCCTTCTCCTACCCTTCCTCCTCTGCTCGTGCCTCTTCCTCCACCTAGCCCTGCTGTTACCCTTCTTGGGTAGAACATCGATAAGACCCCTCTTGTAGAGAGCGATTATGTCCCTCTTAGTTACGGCCTGAGAGATCTCCTCCTCGTTCTCTGGATCCGGGCTTATCCAGATCCTACTTTCACCGACGCCGAAGATCTCCGCGGCGAGCCTCCTCTGGAGCCTATAGTCCATTCCAACACACCCCTTTCTAACAGGCCTATGCGTTAGCGATCTTCAATCCCTTAGCTCTCGCGGCCTCGATTATCTTCAGCCTCTTACGTAACCCAACGCTGCCGGATATAACAACTATATGCTTGGCAGGATCCAGCTCCTCTAACTCACGAGTATTCGAGACTATGACTGGTTCCAGGCCGCTCGGGTGAAGACCCCTGATCTCCTTACTGGTCCTGTAGCCGACCTTTACAATGGGCGGGTAACCCTTGAGCTGTAGCCTCATCTTGTTATCATTACCTTTAGGCTTCCTCCAGTACTCTCTCCGCTCGAATTTCCAGAAGCGCCAAGACAAGTACCTGCGGAAGACTGGCTTGTTCTTCCGGGCTATCTTCTCCTGGAGCTTCCTCCTCTGCTTTATTATATTCTTTACTCCCTCGCTCACTGTTCAATCACCTCCTTTTCATAAATGTAAATCCCATCCATGAACTTTCTCCTATCCCTGTCTGTGATCTTGGTCGCCATTTCTATATTCGCGGCGGTTTGGCCTACGACTTCTATGTCGATACCCTCTACGATAACGTCGCTTCCCTTAACTGTGACCTTCGCCCCGGGAAGGATCTTCGCTATTCGCGGCGCCTTCTCGCCTAGGAAGTTTGATATGATGAGCTTATCTCCTTCGACTTTAAGGTTAATGGGGAAGTGGCTGTATATTACTTTGAGCTTGTAGCGGTATCCCTTGGTAACGCCTGTGATCATGTTACGGATATGGGCGGCTATGGTTCCAACCATGGCTCTTTTCTTGGAGTCGGCGAAGTAGGCTTCAACTATAACTTTGCCGTCCTCTTTACGCATGAAGACTCCTTTGACCCGAGGCATCTCCCTCGTGAGGGTTCCCTTTGGACCGGTAACAGTCACCTTGTTTCCTTCAATGGTAACGTCTACTCCCTCTGGTATATCAACGGTCTTCGATACGTGCACGTCTTTTGGCATGCTACCTCACACCTACCCAGGCACCATCTACCCCTACTGAGACCCCTTTATAGGCATTCCTCAAGGAAACAGGTAATACTAGGAGTAGTAAATATAGTGGGTCGAGGAAGGCTTTGGTAGCTAGTAGACGTAGGCTATTAGTACGCCTCCTATTTTCCTCTTGATGGCCTCTTTATGAGTCATTACTCCCTGGCTAGTCGATAGTATGAGGACACCTATGTCTCTGCTAGCCAGGTATTTTCGGAGGCTCTCGGGCATCTGGAGTAGGTCCCTGTAAGAAACTGGGATCCTGGGCTTGACTACGTTGGTCTTGTTTATCCTACCCAGTAGTTGTACTCTGAATTTACCCCAGCGGCCATCATCGATATACTCGAACTCGCCAATATAGCCTTCCTGCTGTAGCACTCGGAGAACGGCGGCGATTAGCTTGGAGGCAGGGGTTATCACTGCTTCCTTCTTACCCCTCATCTCAGCATTTTGTATAGTTGCTAGCGCGTTTGCCAGCGTGTCAAGCATCACCACGGCTCATCACCTGTACTTCTTAAAGCCTAGTAGGGGTGCGATCTCCCTGAAGCACTGCCTGCACAGGTATAGGCCATACTTCTGGATTACAGCATCCCGGGTACCGCACCTTTGGCATCTCTGGGCTCCCCTGCCCATTCTCTTGGGCTTCGGAGGCCTTACCTTACCCATGCCTTATCCACCCTAGATGAAGGTAACACCGTAGAGCTGGTTTAATAACACCATTGTCTCCTCCGGCGTGACTCTGTGCCGGCGGGGGACCCTCTTCTTCCTAGCCCTCTTCCTCCTGATTATCCTGTGTCCGGGCCTCTCAATGGTTATTATGACGTCCATGCCGAGTATTCCTACCTCGGGATCGTACTTTACTCCCGGTATGAGTATGTGTTCTTCGATCCCAAACGCGATATTCCCGAACTCGTCGATGCTAGAGGCCTTCAGCCTCCTGCCAACAGCCTCGAGGGCCTTATCCAGGAATTTCAGGGCGCGGTCCTTTCTCAGGGTAACCATGACTGCTATGTTTTCTCCCTTCCGTACTCCGAAAGCCCTTATAGTTCTTTTAGCTCTCCTGTAGACGGGCTTCTGTCCAGTTATCTCCTCTAATACTTTAGCCGCTTTTACCAGTTTCTCGCCACTATAGCCCAGCGCTATGTTTACAGTGACCTTAGCTATCCTAGGCTTACGCATGGGGTTCTTCTGCCAGTCCTCCAGTATCTCAGCTACCCTCTCCGGCGGCACGGGCATGCTCATTTCCAAGCACCCTCCGGCAAGCTAATAACAGGCTTATCCTTACCTATTATGAAGACGTATTCGAGGCTAGTCTGGAACTTCCCGCCCTGCGGGTCTTCAAGTGTAGCGATACTCCTCTTCCTCCCCCACCCCTTCTGGATGTCAAGGAGGCGGCCGAGCCTCCCCACGTTGCGGCCAGCCACAATTATCGCAAGGGAGCCGGTCTCAAACTTCAAGTGCTGCCTTATCTCCTGGTCCGGCACTGTTATTACAAGGGTATCCATTGTTTTGTAAACGTCCTCAACTGGGTTCTTTGGATCCTTCACTTTTACAAGAATATTTCTTCCATCATGGAGGTTGAGTTGCACGTGCCCACCCTTAACAGTCGTCTTATTATTTATTCTAACCGGTTTAATCGAAGCCTCCTCCTTGGGTATCGGATGCATCTTGAAGAACTTGACAGGATACGGGACGAACCGGAAGGCTTCCCCAGTATCGACTATTTCCACCACGTCAAATAAGCCAACAGGATACTTGTAATCCTTTCTAACCCTGCCGTCAACCTTGAAGTGTCCCTCAGCTATTAGTTTCCTAGCCTCCCTCCCGGTCTTCGCATAGCCTAGAACGTCCCTCACTATCAAGAGCAGGGGAAGGCTATACTCCATGGGGTGAGGGCCGGGCCTAGGCCTCACCGCCCACTTATACTCCTTACGTAGAATAGGCCAGAACTTCGGCGCCGCTAGGGCCTTAAGCCTCCTCTGACCTCCCATCCTAGCCATTACCCTTCACCCTCAACCTGAGCCTCTCTGGAAACACCCCTCCGCTCTATTATCTTCCTTCTCCAATCATCAAGCTTCAATTCGATGATCTCGACCTTAGAGGGGTGGAGGGGCCTGAAAACAGGGGTTTTATCCGCCTTCTCGATTGTTACGCCGTCAACGTAAATCTTGTACTCGCGGAGGTCGACTCTTACAACTTCGCCCTCCTTGCCCTTGAAGTCGCCTCTCACAACTCTAACCTTGTCCCCTTTCCTTACTGGGAGATTTCTTACTCCATACTTCTCGCGTAGCTCTCTGCTTAGCGGAGCTGTCATTAACTTCTGCCTCCTGTGGAGAGGCGCCTGGAAGTAGGCCTTCCTCTGCTTCCTCGGCTGTTTGCTCTCAGTTAGCCTTGCCATCGCTTCTCCCCTCCTTAGATTATGATGGTTGCTAGCTTAGCTATCCTAGGCCACCTCATGGCGGCCTCCTTGGCGACGGGCCCTCTTATCTCGCTGCCCTTAGGAGTACCATCCTGTGCAACGATTACTACGGCATTATCCTCGAATGAGACCCAGGTGCCGTCCGGTCTCCTGTAGGGTCTACGCTGCCTTACTACGACAGCATATGTTACTTGCTTCCTCATTTGAGGAGTCCCTTTCTTCACGGTCACGACCACGAGGTCTCCTACACCCGCGAATGGAAGTCTTCTAAGCCTGGTTTTTACTCCTGGCACGTTAATGATCATTACCTCACGTGCGCCACTATTATCGGCTACTTTCACGTAGCTGCCGACCTGTAAGCCCGTGTTTATCCCGGTTCGCGACAGCACGGCCCCATACTTCTTCTTCTTAGGCATTACCTGGCTCCCTCCCTTCCCGGGTTCCTATGTGGGGTTTAACTACTCTTCTTAACGCCAAGTACTACAAATTTGACTGTTTTAGAGATTGGCCGTGTCTCCCCGACCACTACTAGGTCGCCCGGCTTGACCTCTATACAGTCGGGGAGGTGCGCGTGGATCTTCTTGCTCCTCCTCTCATACCTCTTATACTTGGGGTCGTAATAGAGGTATTCGTGCCTCACGACAACAGTCCTCTTGGCCCTAGCCTTAACCACGGTACCCTCGAGTATTACTCCTCTAACCCTCGCCCTGCCATGCCAGGGGCAGTTTGGATCGTTACACACCTTCTCCGGCGGCTTCACACCGGGTATCTTTAGGTTTTTCACCGTCTTCTGAGCGGGCATCCTATTATCTCCCCCTGAGTATCCTCCTAGCCCTCTCTATGGGGGTCCCCATTAAATGGTCTCCCCTCAGCTCTACGAGTTCACCATGGGGCAATTTGAAGCGGAATAATCCGCCTGTTTTAAGTATTACCAGGCGTTTGCCTCTCGAGGACACGATGAGGGCCCTCTTAGTCTCCCATACAATGACTCCTCTAACCCCGATAATACCGGGATCAGGGTGGTTTAGGACCTCTACTTCTAAGCCTATAAGCTCGTGGTAAATTAGATTCTTAGGGGTTCTACGCATTACTTCGCGGTCATCTCCTTTTCTCGCAGAATCGTTAGGATCCGGGCGATATTCCTCTTGAGCTCCCTGAGCCTTCCAGGGTTCTCGAGTACTCCTACAGCGGCCTTATGGCGTAGTACTATGAGCTCGCTCCGGAACTCCCTGAGGAGGTTCTCCAGCTCCTCCCGGGACTTTCCTCTAAGCTCCGAAGCCTTAACCTTGTGCTTCCCCACCTTCCTCCACCTCCTCAATCAGCTCCTCCAGCTCGCTTGGGAGAGACTCCTCCTCGCTCTCTTCTCTTAGCCTGGCTATAATGTCCCTGACTTCCTCCTCGCTCTTTATTCTGATATAATCGGCCGGCTTGCCGGGCTTTGCAATTGTAACCTTTACTCCTATTACACCCTTGGGTAGCTTTGCATGGGCTATTGCTCTATCCACCAGTACGTCAACGTTATCGCCAGACTTGTACACCTTGCCTGCAGTGTACTTTTCGAACCTGGCCCTCTCACTCGTTAGCTTACCGCTTATGACTATCTCTACTCCAAGGGCTCCATTAGCCATTATCCTCCTTAGCGCTGCGAATGCGACTCTTCTAAAGTGGAAGCCCCTCTCAATGTTCCTAGCAATCCTAAAGGCCTGAACCCTTGCGTCTAGCTCCGGGTTCTCGGGCTCGCTTACAGTTATCTGTACCCCTTCAAAGCCGAAAACCTTCTGGAAGATATTGTTCAACCTCCTGATCGTAGAGCCCCTCTTACCGATTATCAAGGCCGGTCTCTCCGCGTAGATGTGAATCCTAGTGCCTAACCCCGACTGAGTCAGTATCACTCCACTATACCCTGCCTCGTAGAAGTTCTGGGCGAGGTACTCGTCTACCTTGGCCCTTAGGAGGGCCTGCTGCAGGAATATCCTATAGATCCTGCTCACCATTCTAGCCCACCTCCTCTACTACAATCTCAATGTGGCTGTGAACCCTGTTCTTAGGAGTAGCCCTCCCGAAAGCCCGGGGCATCCACCTCTTCAGGGTGACCCCCTTATGAGCTGCGACGTGTATTATCCTGAGCCTCTCAACGTCTAGTTGCTTATTAGCGGCATTATTCTCCACGTTGTCCAGTAGCTTGAGCATGTACTTGGAAGCCTTCACCGGGTACCTTCCAATCGGCCACTTCCACTTGTCCGCGAGCCCCTTCCTATGAGCCTGTTTCCCGTGAGCCCTCCGGAAGGGGACGGCTTCCTTCTTAGCGATAACATTTCGGAGGAACCTCTTGGCATCCTGGAGCTTCATACCCTTGATCGCGGCGGCAACCTCTCTCATAACCTTGGGATGGACGGGGACGTCCCACATCATCGCCTTAGCTATCCGGCTCTCGTCCCGGACCTTATAGCTATACTTCCACCTAGGCACAGCCAAGCACCCCGCTACTTGCCAATGTGTAAGCTACTCCTGGTGGCCTTCAGGCCGGGCTCGCCGTGCTGTACAATCTTGGTAGTGTGGCTGAACTCTCCCAAGTAATGGCCAATCATCTCCGGGACTATCCTCACGGGGACGAACTCCTTGCCATTGTAAACCGCGATCGTGTAGCCCACCATTTCGGGTAAGATAACAAGGTCCCGTACATGCGTTCTTATAACCGGGGGCCTCTTCCCCTTCTTAAGAGCCTCTATAACCTTCTTCCTCATCTTTCTTATCTTTAAGAGGAGCTTCTTCTGTGCCGGGGTGAAGCCCCGCACAAGGCTTCTACGCTGCCTAGCGGGTAGAAGCTTTACTAGCTCGTCTAAGGGCATCTCTAAGAGCTCTTCTAGCGTCTTCCCTCTATACCTGAACCTTGCCCACTCTGGCGGGATTTCGAGGTCTTTTGCCACCCTTGCAACCCCCCGGTAGCGCCTGCTACTACTGGTTTATTACCCTATCTCCCCGAGGGTGGGGATGGTAGTATTGGGGTTTAATAGAATACTCCCCCTATGCGCGCCTACCCCCTAAGGAGTACGCGAAGTATGACGCCTGCCATCCTCCGAGGGTCCCTCACCGGAACTACTATTCCGCCAGCCCTTTCAATATCCATCCTCGCCTGTTCGTCATGCTTGAAGGGTACTATGAAGACGATCTTTTTGCCCAGCTTCCTCAAGGATTCAACAACAACTGGTACCGGATCATCCTCGACCGTCTGCTTCAAGTCGCTAACAACAACAATCCTTCTACTTCTAGAAGCGCTAGCCTCCCTAAGCGCCCTAGATATGTTGGTATAACCCTCGAACTCGTATTCTAGGAGGATCCGGGCAAGCATCCTCCTAGTAATAGGCTCCCTATACACGGTTACATCGTGGGAGAATAATACTAGTCTCTCAATATTATTAGAGAAGAGGCTAGCAACGCCTATCGCCCAAGAACTATACTCGAACATGGAACCACTCATATCTAAAGCCAGAGAGAGCCTCGCCGACTTCAACTTTCTAAGATAGGTAATAGGCTGGGGTTCCACGCGCATAATCGAGTAAAGGCTTCGGCGAACATCCACCCTGCCAGGAGGGACCCTCGACCTCTGCTTCACCGGTAAGAGACGTAAGCCCTCACGCGAGGAGAGCCTGTACAGTAGGCGCTCCATAGAGGTTAGAATAACTCTCCTCAACTCCTCGCCAGCAACCCGGTATGCCCTCCTCAGGAAACGAATACCCTCAATGTACCCTATCCTACGCAATTCTCCTTCAAGTAACCCCGGATTCAAGTTCCCCGCTAAGGACTCGGCTAGCCTGATGTATACGGACGCTTCATTAACTAACCCAGCCAGGACAGACCTATCTATAATCGACGAGGAAAGACTCATACTCATAATCCGGGCTTTCTCCAAGTAATCACTAGCTAGATCGCCACGACTCTCATCACTAGTCTCAAGATAGCGAAGAGACTCCCTGACAGCGTTAGAAGCGTAGTAGGCGGCAATCACTGATCTATCGTTCAGCCTCCTCATAGTCCTCTTTGATAGCTTCCACAAGTATCGGGGGTCAACCCTTGAGATGATACTGAGAGCCTCGTCCCGGCTCATTTTCTCGAGAGCAGCGGCTAGTAGGCGTCCTCCCCTCTCATAGTCAGAGGTTTCCAGAGCCCTGACCAGGTTATCTGGGGAGAGCTGGGAGGCCTCGGGTGCTTCAAGTGCAAGGATTCTCCTCAGGCTATCAGTCATTACGCCTGCCTTTTCAAGTATTGATGCGACGGCTTGAGGATCCTTAACCCTATATCCACTCCTCAGCCTCCTAGCGAGCTCCTCGGCTACGCCCTCTAGTAGGCTCTTGTCGTGTTTACGTTCAGCCGCCTTGGCTAGTTTAAGGAGTCTCTTCTCACTTGCTCCAGCCAGCTCCCCCGGGCGGTAGCCAGCCTCAACCGCGTCAAGAACGCCGTCCCACCCTCCAGGCTCCCCCATGCTCCTTAGGGCCTCGTCTAGACTACTCGCTCCGCTTCGTGCGAGCTCGAGGGCTATGCGGCGTATCTGAGAGTATTCTACTACTCTCTCCCTTCCCGGGGTCCCTCTTATCACTCCCGCCCTCTTCAGCCTGTAGAAGGCGGCTATCTTCTCGGCCTTCTCTGCCTTACTCTCCGCGCGAGTAGCCTTCTTCTTAGTGATCCTCGCCCTAGGCCTCGCTCCAAGGGTTTCCAGATCCCTCTCGATGTCCGAGAGTATAGCGGCAGCTCTCTCCTTCAGGCTCCTCCCACCTTCTATTAGGGCGAGGACATCCTTCAACGTGTTGCGGTCTCCCTGGAGCATGGTGAAGGAGGAGCAAAGTAGGAGCTCTAACTCGTCGCGGTTGACCTCATCCTTGCCGAGTAGGCTCATGTAAGCCTCGGCGAGTTCCACGGCCTTGATGATCTCAGCGGTGCTAATCCTTGCGCCCTCACTCCTCAAGCGCCAGGCGGCCTCAACTATGATGCCTGCGATCCTGTCGCGCTCTTTCTCGTTAATCAATCCTGACACCTAGCACGCGGGAGAGGGCTTCTCTCACCTCATCCTCGTCCTCCTCTCTCTTAGCAAGTACTGATAGCCCTGTCTCGGCTAGGTGGCTGAGGCCGACTGTGTTGGAGCCCTCGAGCTTGGCGACTTCCTGGGCCATTCTAGCCCAGAGGACGGCTTCCGCCGTACCCGGTTTATGCTGAACCCCGGACCTTCTCAGAAGACTGATAACGTCGAGTATTGCGCGAGTAGTCTCCGGCGGGATGACGGGATTTCTCTTAGAACGTATTCGTATTATTTTAGCCTCGATCTCCCTTGAGGGGTAGGTGAAGCGTACCCTAACCACTCTTCTAAGGAAGGCGTCGCTGAGGTCGTTCTGTGCTATATCCTCTGGGTTACTAGTGAATATCATCTGGAACCCTACTCCCCTTGCAGTGAAGGTCCTCCGGAGCTCCGGAACTATTATCCTCCTCTTATCCGAGATGTCGAGTAGGAGGTTCTGAAACTCCTCGCTACTCCTACGGATCTCATCTATGAGAACCCCGGTATCAAGTATCATCGCGGCCAGGAGGGGGCGGGGTATGAAGCTCTCCTCGTTGAACCCCTTCTTCATCGCCATGAGCGGGTGAAAGTCCCCTATGACCTTGTACTCATCGTAGTTCTCGCTGCAAGGCAGGACGAAGGGCCTCCTACCGCTCCACAGTTCGAGTAGCGCCTCGCCTATCTCTGTCTTACCTGTCCCTGGGGGTCCCTCGAAAAGCACTGGCCTCCTCGCTAGGAAGGCTGCGTAAGTTATGGCTATCGTCTTCTCATCGGCGAGGAGGCCGAACTTCTCCTCTAGTATGCGGCGAGCGTCGCGAGGGTCCCTCACAGGCGCATCTATACTCGCTCTAGCATAGTCGCCGTAGATCTCGTGGACCAGCGCTTCAATCTTGTCCTCGGGTGTCATAGTCGTCCCCAGGGGCTTCTCCCCTTTACACTCGGCTGGTCTCCATTCAGAGGTTAAAGCGTTCGATGACCCGGGTTTTAGGTGAAGGACAAGTCGATGTCCGTATCGGCTAGCCAGCTTCCCGGCTCGTAGATCTCGAGGTCACCTTTCTCTTTGTCTAGGAGCTCGCATATCTCGCGGAATGGGCATCTGGCGCACCGGCGGGGGCTTCTCTTAGCGTAGGGCACGATCCCGTACTCGCGGACTAGTATTATTTCATCAATAATTTTTAATAATCTATAGACTTTTTCCTCGTCTAGGGAAGCGCTTCTAGCCTTAGAAGCATACTCGACCCTAATCTTCACATCCCTGGCGTCAAGGAGTCTAGCCAGCATGAAGGCATATGCACTAGCTTGCGTGGAATCGCTTATCCAGACCCCTCTCCGAGGGCCGCGCCCGCTCTTCCTCTCAATTACTAGAACACTTTCCGGTCCGACCTCGAAGGAGTCCGGCCTACCTCTCAGGACGATTCCAGACCCTACCTCAACCTCTATAGCCTCTTCTACGTGTCTGCCCTTCAGCCTGTCGGGAACCCCTTTGGCCCAGTGGAAGAGCCTGCCGAGAAGCATCCTAAGCTTCTCACGTAGAGTTAGCCTACGACCCAGATGGACGTGGAAGAAGTAGTACCTGGGGCAGTAAGCGTACTCGTGCAGCTCGCTTGGATAGATCTTCACTTTACCTGGTGGCATCCCCGCTTCACTTCGTAGTGTCTATCCAGTCAACTTTAACGTGTAGGGTCTCAGCTAGGTCTCTTACCAGGTCGCGGATCTCCTCTTCAAGCCCGGGTGTTTCGAGTAGAATTTCTATGAAGCGGAAGTCCGGGTGCACACGGGAGGGGTGATCTACGATTTTGGCATTGTATTTCTCCATGATGGCTTTCTTCACGTTCTCGTGGGCTTCATCGCTGAAAGTGTTATAGTAGACCCTGTAGAGCTTCCTCATCTAGTCTAGCCCCCGGATCAATCTCGAAGCAGCCTATAGAGTTTATGAATTTATACTAGCAGGGCTGATGTTGGCTTCCGAGTGGAAAGCGAAGGCGGAGTAGCCTTAAATTACTAGTACTTGTATAACGTGTTTGGTAGTGGGGGTACCGTGGGTATGAGGCTGACTAGCCTAGCAAAGGTGGACTCTAAGGGGAGAGTAACTATACCCCAGACCATGAGGGAGGCCTTAGACATCGAGCCCGGAATGGTGGTCGTCTTGATCGCCGACCTAGACAAGCGGGAGATAACGGTCTCGCCAGTATCGGCTTCGCTAAAAGACGTATACGAGCTGGAGGTAGAGCTTCTCGATAAGCCAGGAGCCCTAGCGAAGCTAACCCAGAAACTCGCCGAGCTCGGCATTGACATTATCGCTACGCGCTGCGCCTCCATTGCCCGAGGCGAGAGCGGTAACTGTACGCTAGTAGTGGACCTCTCTCGGGCGAAGACCGACCCCGAAGAACTACGCAGGCAGATCGAGGAGCTGGACGTGGTCATGCTTGCTAAGCTTAAAGGGTTCGAAGCCCCAGTAGGTTAAACCACCTGGGTGTGAGAATACGACAGTATTCCGCCTAACAAAGCACAGTAGGCTACTACTTTATCCAGGTCTCGCTACACCCTTCGACGCTGTAGCCATAATGATTTTCGATAGTGGAGAGTGGATACTAGTAGACTCCGGGTCGGGAACGGACTCTTCTATAGCAATGCTCTCCCAGGCGATAGCCCAGGTTCTGCCAAGGAATGCTAAGTTAACTCCAAAGCTCGTTGTTAACACGCACGGACACGTTAACAATGCCGGGGGAGACTGGTGGTTCCACAAAATTGGGAGCATAATCGCGGCCAGGCCCCCCGATTCCCGGTGGATCGAGGCGGGGGACCCCGAGAAGACCGCTTCAAGCGATTACGGCCTAGTGTTCCATCCGACCCCTGTAGGCCTAGAGATAGGGAGAGAGGAAGCAAGCCTAGAAGTAGGGAGCCTAACCGTTGGAGTGATCCACACGCCTGGCCATACGCCTGGAAGCCAGTCCATACTTCTAGACGACGAGGACGGCCGGCTACTGGCCATAGGCGACGCTTTAGGGAGCTTATCGCGTAAGTGGGGGTCCAGTGAGGAGGAATGGTGGGAATCCTACTCGAAGATAAAGGACCTGAACCCAGACATACTGTGCACTAGCTTAACCTGCTATATCGGCGGGGCGGCTAAGGAATTCCTGGAAAAGGTGGGTAGGGAGGGTCCCTCCAGGGTTGAGGATTAAGGTTGGTACATGCGGCTTCTCAAGGTCGAGAAGACTCGTCTACTCGAAGCTAGACGCCGTAGAGGTGCAGCAAACCTTCTATGATCCCCGAGTCCACGATAGCCTCCAGAGAATAGCCCGAGAGGCGCCAGAAGGCTTCGAGTTCACAGCTAAAGCCTGGATGCTTGTCACGCACAAGTATAACTCAAAGCTATGGAAACGGCTCAAATCAGAGGTGCCCTACTCTAAGGAGTCCTTCGGAGACATGAAGATAAGCGAGGCCGTTTGCTGGGCTTGGGAGGAGACCGTTAAGGCAGCCAGCATCCTAAGCGCTACGATAATAGTACTGCAGACACCGGCGAGCTTCAGTGCAACCGATAATAACATACGTAAGGTTAAGGAGTTCCTGTCTAAATGCTGGCCCAAGGGCTTCCAGCTAGCTTGGGAGCCTCGAGGGGATTGGTGGAGTAAGCCCGAGCTCCTATCACGCATCAATGAGGAGACAGGAGTTATAATAGCCGGAGATGTTCTGCGGGGGAGAGTCCCTCCCGAAGGCCAGGGGACCCTCTATGCTAGGCTTCACGGGCTAGGGGGTAGAGAGGTTAACTATAGGTACAAGTATACTGATGATGATCTAAGAGAGCTTTACTCTATAATAAGGAATCTAGGCAAAAAGGAAAATTATATTTTATTTAATAATATATACTCTTTTGTAGACGCACTCCGCTTCAAGCAACTAATCAAAGAGGCCTAGCCTAAATAACCTACAGGCACATACAATACAAACGCCGGACCCGGGAGCCGCGGTAATCGCGGCGGGCTACAGGCCTGCCTTCCCGGGCCCGCTTGGTAGACCGCGGTGAGGGATGACGGCGTGCCAAGGAACACCCTCGCATGGTATACCTGCGATATGTGCGGTAGGAAGGCTTACGTCTACAAGTGTAGGTACCAAGGACGCGAGCTAAACCTGTGCCCCTATTGCATGGTAGTCCTAGCGGGGAAGAAAGGATTCTCCTGCGGCCACAGGATAGTGAAACTCGCCTCAGTATCGGCTTACGAGGACAAGTGGGCTAAGGCTGATCTACTAGCCTCCCGCCTCGAACAGGGATTGACCGCAGAGGGAAGGAGGAGATCCAAGAGTAGGAAGAGTAGTTCTAGGCGAGGGCGGGGGCGACGTAGATAACTAGCTTCTCCGTGTTAGGGAATGTGAAGACGGCTTTTAGGGGATAGTTGGTCTCGAACTCTACCTGAACGTTATCCGCAGCCCCGGTAGGCTTGGTCAGGGCTTGGAGGCTGTTAATCGTGTACGAGCTCTGGGACTCCTCCTGCACCGAGAGGGATACTAGGGGATCTCCCTCCCTCATTATCCACTCGTACTCCTTCTCTTCACCCGAGGCTCGCGCTATTACCTCCTCCTCGCTGGCGTAGAGTTCGAGAACGTCTCCGACGATCTTGGCATCCTGGATCATGCTCTTAAAGTCGTCGGCCATCAGTATGAATTTAGCCTTTCCCTCCATCTTCGGCTCCTTGACTTCCCTAGACTCGAGGACGATTACCGGGGTGTAGAAGGTTCTAGTTACACCGGTCTTCCTATCTTCAAGGATTACTCGGAGTAGATCGCTACCAGGTTCGTATTCGAAGACCAGGTTATCGTTCCTAGTAGCTCTCTTAACTATCTTGTTAAGCTCATCGGTCCTCACCCGCAAGACTATCTCTTCGTCAATGCTGTACTCGTCGAAGGCCGTAACGGGGGCTTTCAGAACGGCCAGGCTAGTCTTATCGGGGCTCATGAGGTAGCCTATTAAGCCCTCCAGGGAGAAGATTAGGTCTCCCTCATCGTTTATCTTGGCTAGCGTCTGTGTTATGTACTTGAACTTTGTTGGAGCCGGGTGTACAGCCCTGACAGGCATCTCTAATCCCAGTAGATCATCTCCGGGTTTTAGAGTAATAAACCCGCGTGGTTTCACTCTCAAGGGTGGTGAATGTCTTGGCAAAAATAGTAGTTGAGGTGGACTTTGGGAAATACAAGAACGTCAGGTTGCCAGTAGATGAGGCTGAGAAGCTTATAGGCATTGTAACCAAGAAGCTGGGATTCGAGAGCAATGATGTCAACGAGACCTATAGGATCCTGAGAAACTTCGATGCCTTCTACGAGACCCAGAAGAAGAAGTTCAAGGACTACCTAGTACCCTCTAAGTCTATGAATGATATGATACTTGGCAAGGTGATAATTGACAAGGTTAAGCTAATCCGCGAGGATAGGGACTACGTCGTCTTATCCTTCGATAGGAGGGTCCCTCTAGAGGTTATAGTTGACGCGCTCCGGGAGCTCGGGTACGAGGTGGAGGTTAAGGAGCAGAGCCTGGCTAGCCTTTAGACGACTTAGCCTTCTTCCGCTTCTTCGAGGTCTTAGTGCTCGTAGTCTTTTTCTTTGTCTTTTTCGATTTCTGCTTGACCTCCTTTGGCGCGTATTTCTTCTGGAGCTCTTGTATAACTGGTAGTATTTTCTCAGCGTATACTATCTTCGCTTCCTCCTTTGATAGCTCTCCCTTCACGGTCTTTTCTAGGATTTCAGTGTACTCTAGCATGACCTCTAGCATGTCCGGGCTTGAGATGGAGTATGTGCGGACCTCTAACTCTCCTTCTTGTTCTTCTGACACTACTCAGGGCACCTGGAGTCGATGGGTTCCCATAGGTTTATAAAGTGTTCAAGTTGTCGCGGCGGCCCACCGTCTTTCACAGTAGGGATAGAACAGATATACCCTATATTTTCTAAATAAATAATATATTTTTTCACTATTATTATCGAACATCTTTCCCAGAACAGTTCTAGTGAGGAGAGGGTCTCCTAGCATCGAGAAGAGAGTGCCCCCACCCTCTGGCCCGGAAGATGCGATTAGAGCGTCCTCCTCTGGGAGGCACAGAGAGGCCACAACGGTGGTATTAGAGGCTATGAGGGCAAGCTCCCTCGCTATATCCCTTGGCCTTACCCTGCACGAGGATACCGCTACTATCTGGTATTGCTTAGCGGTCTCGGCCAGGGAGGATAGGTATGCTTTAACCTCGACTAGGGGGTAATCGCCGAGGCACACAGCCTCGACTCTCCCTGAGGGACCCTTGCAGGGGCTTATCGAATCCAAGTCCAGGAAGAGTGCTCTCCCTTTCGACGCAAGACTCTTGGATAATATGAGAGCAGTCCCCTTCGGGTCCGTAGAGTATGCCCAGACAACAGCTCTCCTGCCAAGGTTCAATATTGGGGTTGACGGCTTACTACAGGCTAACCCTCGATCCCTCCACCTACGCCCGCCCGTGAGTAGCCTAGTCGAAGAGGTCTCCTCCTCGTAAGCGACTAGTCTACCGGGAAGCGCTAGGCCACCGCACCTTAGAGGCGGGAGTGGCATGTATGCTAGGTATAGGGAGAGGCTTAGGAGCCCTACGGGTCCCAGCGAGGCTACTATGGAGGATGAAAGCGCTTTCCACAGCGTCTCCGAGTTTCTACTAGCAATTACTGCCGCCAGGCCTGCATTTACAAGATAAAGAGAATTATAAATAAATTTAAATCCTAAAAAATAATATATTGAGAGCAGGGAAGCCGCCGCCAGGACAGGAGTAGCCCTCACCGGTCTATGCCAGAGAAGGGCTTCGACAACGGAGTCGGAGGGGCCCCTCTTATAGGATAATAAGCCCATAAGGGCTAGTGTGAGAAGAATCACGTATCCAGAATAAGCAGGGATTTCCCTTGGAGAGCCGGGGTTGAATAGGAAGAGGCTTGAAGCAGAATACCCTACTACGAGGCTCCGAGTATATGCGCCCAGCGCCACGCCAACTAGTAGGCCGAGTACTTGCGGGACCGGTAAAAACGAGAAAAAATAACTGTAATATTTATAAATTAAGTAAAATATTATCCAGGCTAAGGCGGCGGCAAAAGACACTCTCATAGCGGTGGCTAGGCTCCCGCATCCCTCCTCGATCTTCAAACCGGTCAGCGCCACGAGTAGGATTCACGGGGAAGAGTATATGTCTCCTAGAGGAGCCTACAGGGTTAGTGCAAGAGAGCTGGCATGGGGGAAGGGCTAGAGAGTGTCAGTCTTCCAGCTATTGCACAAGAAGCTACAAGAGAAGCTGGCAAGCCTAGGCTATGAGAGGCCATTACCGATCCAAGAGAAGGCTATACCAGTCGTTCTAACCGGGTCTAACACGCTAATAATGGCGCCTACTGGGAGTGGTAAGACTGAGGCCGCTGTCCTGCCAGTAGTATCAATGTTGCTAGGTGAAATCGATGAGAGGGGGGAGATAGGCGGTGTCCGGATCCTCTATGTTACTCCGCTAAGAGCCCTCAACAGGGACGTGACCCTAAGGATAGCTCGGATAGCCGAGTCAGTCGGGTTAAGAGTGCTTCTACGCCACGGCGACACGACGCAGGCTAGCAGGAGGGAGTTCCTGGAGAATCCTCCCCATATAGCAGTTACAACCCCGGAGTCGCTGAACCTCCTAGTGTCGCTCGAGAAGAGGGAGAAGCTTTGGAGGAATCTCAGGTGGGTGATCATAGACGAGATACACGAGTTAGTTGATAACAAGAGGGGCGCGGAGCTATCAGTAGTCCTAGAGAGGCTCCAGAAACTCTCCAGGTTCCGGGTCCAGAGGATCGGGCTCTCCGCAACCCTCTCCAAGGCGACCGCCAGGGAGGCTTCAAGGATGATAGCGGGGAATCGCCGCGTCGCGGTAGTCGAGGACTCCTCTACTAAGAAGTACTCCATAGAAGTAGAGGTTGTACGGGACGATGAGGGGTTCTGGCTTAACTCGGCTAAAAGGATTATCGCGATCTCCAAGGATACCCCCGGCTCTGTACTAGTCTTCACTAACACCCGCGGGACAGCTGAGAGGCTTGCAAGCACCCTGAGGAGAATCGCTGGAGAAGTAGGGCTGAACTTCCGCGTCGAGGTCCACCACGGTAGCTTGTCGAGGAAGGTTAGGGAGGAGGTGGAAGCTGGCTTTCGCAAGGGGGAGATTAAGATACTCGTGGCTACCTCAAGTATGGAACTGGGAATAGATATAGGTCATGTGGACCTAGTAATCCAGTTCATGTCGCCTAGACAAGTCATCGCGATGACCCAGAGAGCTGGCAGGGCCGGGCACAGGATAGACGAGGTTAGCAAGGGCGTGATAGTCACTAGCTCCAACCTCTTCGAACTCCTCGAGTCCGGGATAATTGCCGTCAGGTCTGAGAGAGGGCACTTGGAGGACCAGTTCATGCCCAAGAACTCCTACGACGTAGCCTCCCATCAGGTAGCGGGGATTGTGGTAGAGGAGCGAGGAGCCACGCCTGAAGCGATAGCCGACATATTCTGGAGGAGCGGGTCCCTCAACGGCCTCACGATGGAGGAGGTAGAGTCTATCCTGGACCATCTGGACTCTGTGGGAGTTGTCAGGTGGGATCCCGAGAATAGAAGAGTTAGGCTTGGTAGGAGGACTTTCTCCTATTTCTACAGGGTCTCAATGATACCGGACGAGTCCTCCTTCCACGTCTACGATGTGATCACGGGCTCTAGGATTGGCGAGGTGAGCGAGCGCTTCGTAGAGTCTAGTATGCTAAGGTCGGGGACCCCCAAGCTACGCTTCGTCCTGGGCGGAAGAGTATGGGAGGCTGTAAGCGTTGACTATGAAAGGGGTCGTATTGAAGCGATGCCCTTAATGGCTGAGGAGGCCCTGGTCCCCTCCTGGGAAGGCGAGATTATCCCTGTAAGCTACAAGGTCGCCAGGGAGGCCTGCGCCATCCTCTCCCTGTGCCAGTATAGCTGGGAAGAGTGTAGGAGGGCCCTAGAGTACCGTAAAATCCGGGGGGCATGGGCTGAGAGAATATATAAGATAATAAAGGATACTATTAATGTTCTAGGAGAGGGTAGTATCGGGCCTAGGACCGCTCTCGTAGAGGAAGTGCAAGGCGCAAGCATCCTCTACTCCTGCCTGGGCAGCAGGGGCAACCTTGCCCTCGCACTACTTTTGTCGAGGCTTATGGAGAGGAGGACCCGAGTGGAGTTCGACTATATACCATACGCTATAGTATTCAGGTCCCCTACGGGGGTCCCGCCGGGGCTAGTGCAGGAGGCGGTAGAAGAATCTAAGAGGCTAGACCGTGTGGAGAGGCTAGTCCTCCTACAGGACGCTGTGAAGAGCTCTAGAACATACCTCATTAGATTCATACGCGTCGCCAAGCGCATGGGGCTAATTGAGCCAGACAAGAGGCTCCCACTAGAATTCGCCAGAAGGCTCGCGGAGAACCTCCAGGGATCCCTTGTCGAGGCCGAAACGATAAGGGAGTTGCTCCATGAGAAGCTTGACATTCAAGCGTTAAACGACTACCTCGACGATCTACGGGAGGCGAGGAGTATTCGCGTTAGCAAGCCTACGCCCCTAGCGAGAGAGGTCCTAGAGAACCCATATATCAAGAGGGACATAGCCGTCAAAATAACAAAAATAGCCATGGATAAGATCGTTGAATCATTGAAGAAGGCGACAGGCCGGAGGGAGGTGATAATGCTATGCGTCTCCTGCGGGCACCACTGGAAAATGAAGGCAAGAGAGATCGAGAAGAAGTTTAGATGCCCCAAGTGTGGGTCGCTAGCCCTAGCCCCTCTCCCAGCAACCGAGTATGGAGAGTCACTCCTCAACGCATACCTAAAGTATAGGAGTGGCGCCAGGCTAAGGGGAGAAGAGAAGAAAATGGTTAAAGAAGTCAAGGAGAGAGCAATCCTCTACCTAAACTATGCCGGGCAAGGCCTAGCCAGATACGTCGTTGAATCACTCATGACTTACGGCGTCGGCCCGCAGAGGGCTAAGAGGCTTCTCTCGGAGCTTGTAAGTAAGGGTGAGCGGGGCTTCTATCAAGGCTTACTCAAGGCAATGGAGGAGTACGCGGCGAACAGGCAGTACTGGAAGGCTGTTAAGAGGGCTTCTAAAAAACGTTGAGCAATATAACTCCTCTATTCAACAATCCTACCTCTGAGGGTGCAGAATGAGTATAAACGACGAGTGCAAAGTAGCAGTTATAGCCGACTGGGACGCCGATGGCGTAGTAGGAGCCTCCCTAATCTACTATGCCCAAGAGAAGAGGGGAGTATTCCCCGTTAAGGGAGTGAAAGAGAAGGTATGCCTAGTCCCCTCAGGGCCCAGGAGCATTCTAGAGAGCATTAGTGGTAAGTGCTGGGAGCACGTTGTAATAATAGACATACCACTCACTGCAGAGGTAGAGGAGGCGCTAGCCAAGCTCAAAGAGTGCGGGGCCAAAATATACTACTTCGATCACCACGAGTCTACGCTGAAAAGAATGGCAGAGCTTGAGGAGAAATACGGCGTCTTCGGAGTAATAGGGAAGTCCTCCTCGGCAGTCATCATTAAGAGGTTCCTCGAAGGCCTGGGCCTACGCTTCACCCAGAGGATGAAGGACTTCGTAGCAGCAGTCGCAGTCCTCGAGGGCGGTAGGAGGTATGTAGACTCTGTGAACGACAAGATAGTTACAATGGCCGCGTCAATATCCAAGATGCTGAACCAGACAAGGAACAGGGAGGCATGGGAGAAGTATGTAAGGTGGATAGGGAACCCGCTCCCCTTCGAATCACCTGGGATAAAGCTCCCCAAGCTAGGCGAGAAGGGGAACCTACTGGAGTACGGGGCCGAGGTCTCCGAGAGAGCTGATAAAGAGTTGAAGGAGGCCGCGGTTAAACTGGCAATGTCAGCCGAGAACCTCGGCTACATTAAATTCGTGGACGCTAGGGATGAGTGGAGGAAGAGGGGCTCCTCGGCCCTGGCCTCGGCCATCTATAAGATAGTTAACATGCCCGTAGCGGTAGTTGTAGAGAAGAGTGACGGCGCGAGGCTCCTGGTAATAAGATCCGGTCACGGCGAGGCAAGGATAATCATGGACTATCTCTACGAGCAGGGGGTAGTAATTGATAAGGGAGGGCACAGGAACATAGCGGTCGCCCGCTTGTCAGACGCCATAACTATTAGGCGTCTAAAAGAGGAACTTCGAAGGGCTGTAATATACGCGTTCCGGAAAAGGTCTTCTCCGAAGGACATCCTATAATCATCCCAAGGAAGAAGGTGTAGTCCAGGAGCGGTTGAGGCCGCTCCTAGGGTCCCGCGCGGTTGGTGCCGCCGCCGGGATTTGAACCCGGGTCACGGGCTCGAGAGGCCCGCATACTGGGCCGGGCTATACTACGGCGGCTTCGCCCGATCCCCGTGAGCCATTGGATTCTCTAGTTAGGCCTTTTAAGAGTTTCCGCAACTGGTCGCGTTCAAAGACTAGTTCATATGCTATTACTGCTTGAACCAGGTCTATATCAAGGGTGTACCCGTGGGCGCCCCTCTCGACTATTACAAATGGTAGGATGATCGGGTGAGAATAGTATTTCAGGAGAGCTGCGATATGGGCGCCCAATGCCAGTGCTATAACCGCGTGCCTCGCCGTAATGCTAGAGGTTACGAGGAGGGCATACACCACTATGCTGATATCGATTAGAACGCTGGCTCCTAGGGGCCCGCCCGCCAGCGTTACCGTGGCTCCTACTAGTAACGCGAGGAACACTACGACGAGGTATAGTCCTAGCTCCTCGTTCGGACCGGCCAATGCCTCTCCTCCGCTTCCTCGCAAGGAGAGCTCGGTATAGTTTAATATTGAGGTTGGCGTGTAGGGACTATGGTCTCCGTGAGGCTCGCAATAGTGGTGTATCGAGTTTGACAGAGTTGAAGCCGAGGATAAGGGAGAAGAGATGGTCGGTTGATTTTGAAAAGGAGCTTATAGACCTCTGGGATAAGGAGGGCCTCTACAAGCCATCTTTTGACCCAGAGGATCCGCGGGATATTGTAGCGATAGATACTCCTCCGCCCTATGCAAGCGGTAAATGGCACGTTGCAGGCGCCGCTCACTACGCCCAGATAGATATGATAGCTAGGTACTTTCGGCTCAAAGGCTACAACGTAATAGTTCCATTCTATGCCGACAGGAACGGTCTCCCCGTAGAGGTCCAGGTTGAGAAGACCTATGGAATCTACGCTCACGAAATGGCGAAGACCCCAGAGGGTAGGGAGAAATTCCTCTCCCTCTGCAGGAAGTTCCTGGATGAGGCAGAGAAGGAGATAGTAGCCGTATGGAAGCGTATGGGGTGCTCCTTCGACTACTGGAGGAATGGGACCGACAGCCCCGAGTACAGGACTATGACCCAGGCGACCTTCATCGAGCTCTTCCGCAGAGGACTAATCTATGAGGATGAGAGGCCCGTTCGATGGTGCCCCCGGTGCAGGACAACGCTAGCCGAAGCCGAAGTAGAATACGTTGAGAGAGAGGGCTACCTCTACTACGTAAAGTATAAGCTGGCAGATACGGGTGAAGACCTGATTGTGGCGACCACGCGTCCAGAGCTACTAGCGGGGTGCGCCGCTCTAGCCTACAACCCGGAGGATGAAAGATACAAGCACCTCAAGGGGCGGATGGCGATAGTCCCCATATACGGTCACGAGGTCCCGATCATAGAGCACCCCATAGTGGACCCCAACTTCGGCACCGGGCTAATGATGATATGCAGCTTCGGAGACGACGTTGACGTAATGCTTTTCAATGAACTAAGACTAAAACCTAAAAAACTAATAAATCTTGACGGTACCATGACTGAGGAAGCAGGCCCCCTAGCCGGATTACCTGTGGAAGAGGCTAGGAGGAAGATTGCCGAGTTACTCGAGAAAGAGGGGCTCCTGGCTAAAAAGGAGATGATATTACACAAGGTACCCGTGTGCTGGAGGTGTAAGACCCCCCTCCAAATCATATTCAGGAAAGAGTACTTCCTCAAGCAGCTAGAATACCTCGACAAGATCAGGAAGATAGCTGACGAGATAGTTTTCCGCCCAGAGATGCATAAGAGGAAGCTACTAGACTGGATAAACAGCGTCTCAATGGACTGGCCAATATCAAGGGACCGCTACTACGCAACAGAGATACCCATATGGAGGTGTAAAAGGTGTGGAGCAAAGCTAGTGCCGGAGCCCGGCCAGTATTATAGACCGTGGAAGGACGAGCCCCCATGGGACTCCTGCCCGTACTGTGGGGCGCCCAAAGAAGAGCTTGAAGGCGAGAAGAGAGTCTTCGACACGTGGTTCGATTCGAGTATAAGCGTGCTCTACGTTACGAGATGGATGAAGGACAAGAGATTCTTCGCAAAGGCATTCCGAAACACGCTCCGACCCCAGGGACAAGACATCATAAGAACATGGCTCTACTACTCGCTCCTAAGAGTCTACCAGCTAACAGGCAAGAAGGCCTTCCGATGGGTGAGGATAACTGGCATGGGCCTAGACCCCAGGGGTAGGCCGATGCACAAAAGCCTTGGAAACGTGATCGACCCAGAACCCATAATAGAGAAGTACGGGGCCGACGCATTCCGCTACTGGAGTGCAATAGCTTCCAAGCTGGGATACGACTACCGATACGATGAGAACAAGGTGAAGACAGGGAGGAATTTTGTCACAAAGCTCTGGAACCTTGCGAGACTAGTCTCCGCCTTCCCCTATCCAGGCGAGGCAAAGCTTACAGAAATAGAGAAAGCCTTCATAGCCCTCCAAGACTACTACCTTGAAGAAGCAGATGAAGCCTACATGGGCCTAGACGTTTACGAGCCCACATCCAAGCTCTACGAGTACGCCTGGGACATATACGCCTCCCATTACGTCGAACTAGTAAAGAACAGGGCATACAATAGAGACAACGCATACACGAGCGAGGAGCAGGCCAGCGCCTGGCTAGGCCTCCACCTAATCCTCCGCAGAATACTCATTGCGCTGTCACCCATAATGCCATTCGTAACCGACTACGCCTTCCGGAAACTCTACGGGGCTAGTGTCCACCTGCAGTCATACCCCGACCCGGTATTCCCTGAACCCGATAGAGAAAGACTAGCAAGACTAGCAAGAATAATAATGGAGATTAATAGGGGAGTATGGGCCTATAAGAGAGAGAAGGGCCTAAAGCTATCGCAGCCCCTGAAAGACGTAACAGTACTGGTTCCCGAAGAGACTCAAGACGCCCTAAAAGACCTCCAGGCAATGCACAAGGCCACATTCCAAACGTATAGCGGAGAACCCCCGAAGGGAGCCGTAAAGGTCAACGAGTACACCTATATCCTAGAATACTAACGACATATCCAACACGGGGAGCCAGTATATCCTCCCCGGTTCCAACTCCCTCTATCCTTGGGGTATCGGGAAGAGTGAAAATCGAGGTAATAGACAGGCGGAGGGAGAAGCTCCGAGTCCGCCCGGAGAGTGAAGAGGATCTCTGGGCTCTCCGGGTAGTGCTCCGGCCGGGAGACTATGTTAAGGGCCGCACTATTAGGGACGTGGCTAAGGGAGGTAGGGGTGAGAAGGAGAAGAGGCCGATCACCGTCAAGATTAGAGTGAAGAACGTTGAGTTCCAGCCCTTCGTCGGCAAGCTAAGAATCTTTGGAGTCATAGTCGAGGGCCCTGAGGAGTACGGAGTCAAGGGGAAGCACCAGTCAATCCTAGTGAGCCCCGGGACAGAGCTAATCCTGGAAAGAGCGGGTGGCTGGCCAGAAACTGCTATAGAGAAGCTGAAATCCTCGGGCCCCTCGGGTAAAGCTGTGATAGTAGCGGTGGACTATGACGAGTACGCTATTGCTATAACGGCGAGCTACGGCGTAAAGATAGTAGTAGACAACTACATAAGGCTCCCAGGCAAAGATGACCCCTCCCGAGAACAGGAACAGCAAAGGATAGTGGAAAAGATCGCGATGGAAACAGTTAGGACCGCGGCCGACTCTGGTGCCAGAGTAGTAATAGTTGCAGGGCCGGGACCACTCAAGGATCAGATAGCTGGCAAGATCCGGGAATTAGCGCCTCACCTCACAGTCATAGTAGATGAGGCATCTAGGGGCGGGCGCGGGGGAGTAGATGAGGTTCTCAGGAGGCCGAGCGTCTGGAGGGTTCTCAGGGAGTACGAGATCACAGAGGCGGAGGAGCTACTCTCGAACCTCCTCAGGGAGGCTTCACGTGGCGGTGAGAGGATAGCGCTTGGCCCACGTGAAGTCCTAGCGACGGCGCTAATGGGTGCCGTGGAAAAGCTAGTCGTAGTTGACGAATTACTCTACGCTTTAGACGACGACTTAAGGGAGACTGTTACCAGGGCTGTGGAGGAGGCTGAAAAGAGGAGGGCCCGTGTTATAATTGTTCCACGGGATAGCCCGGTCGGCGAGCGGCTATACCTTATGGGGGGTATAGCAGCTATCCTCCGATACCCTGTGCCACACGAGGCTAGGGGGTCCCTTCTAGGGGCTAGCGACTAATGTTACAGTCTCCTTTACAAGAGGGTGCTTCCGGAGCTTGGTAACTATCTCGTCTAGCCTGGCCATATCGTCCGTCTCTATTCTTACGACAACGTCATAGCTCCCATACGTTACCAAGGCCTCTGTCACCTCCGGCTGGAAGTTTCTGGCATAGACTGCTACATCGTACTCTCCGCCCACCTGGGCCCTTATCAGGACATAGGCTACGATCCCAGCCACCCTTCAATACACCTTTCTCCAAGCACTAGGCTAGTATAGTTAAACCTCGCAGTCCCATCTATAAGCTTATGTGGCCGCAGTGATGCGGCAGGGACTCTACCCCACGGCGAGCCCTAGAGCAATGAGCTGTGGCCGGCGCTGCTGAGCGGCCCTCTAACAATATCATCCACGAGACTCTCGCTCACGTTCTTAGAGAAGACTGCTATAGGCCCTATCCTCTCGACCCCACTAACTCCTATAGAGTCAAGGGTCCCTCCAGGCCCTGCCAATGTTGCCCCGCACCTAGATGCCAGGCCCGCCGCCGCAGCTATGTCAATGTTCCTTAGCTTGGGGCGGAGGTCTATGAAGGCGGTCCCCCTGCCTATAGCCACGTATGCGACTTCGAGAGCCGCGCTCCCTAGGCTACGGACTTTGAATCCTCTGCCGAGTATGTCTATGATCTCGGCTAGTCGGACGGCTGCTTCGGGGTGCTCTACGTAGACGTAGAGGAATCTCTCCGAGCTTTCTGGAGGCGGGATTCTCACGGAGCCCTTGTAGCATGAGGATGTAGAGAAGGATAGGGGGTCTCCGTAGAATATTGGGGCGACGACGCCTGCCAGGGTCTCCGCGAGGCTCTTGGCGTCTCCGGGGAGGATGGCGATGGAAACGGAGCTCCACGGTATGCAGTTCACATAGTTCCTGCTACCGTCTAGTGGGTCGACTAGTACGATGTAGTCGTTACCCGTATCGATAACGCCGGACTCCTCCGATACTATCTTAACCTTTAGGCCCTCGGAGCGTAGAGCGTCTACGATGTACTCCTCGCTTGCCAGATCCGCTCTAAAGGTCTCGCCCTTAACTCTTCTAGTGGCCTCTCCTGTGCAAGCCATATCCCTAAGGAACCCTGAAGCCTCCCCTGCTATACGGTAGAGGATCCTCCTAAGCTCTTCGGTCTCAACCTCGCTCATGACGTGGCGCCCCCGTACGACTTAAACTATGGTTACCTCTCCAAGCCTTGGCGTGAGCCCGTCGACCTTTAGTAGATTGGCGAAGTCTTCTAAGGATTCCCTCAGTGAGGACTCCTTTACACCCATAACCCCGGCTGAGACTGCTAACAGGCGCCTGGTCCCCTCATTTATGGCAGTCTTCCTAGCATCCCGATGGGGATACACGTGTATTACGTAGCCGGAGGAGTCTACTAGTACGGGTGTTCCCGGTTTCAGTAGCCTCGGCTTTCCCCCGATGGGCTCGAAACTGCAGGGTTCCTCACATAGGGTCAGCCTTACTGGGGGTTGCAGGCGGTCGAGGTCGTAGAGGCCTATTGGCACCATGTGGAGGAGGCTGGAAGCGTTGCCAGCGTCCACGATATTATTTATCCTGGGCAGAGGGGACCCTCGGAGCACTCTTCTAGCTAGGGCCTCACTGCTGGGCCTAATCTTCGTGGGGTCTATTCCGAGTCTCCAGAGGAAGCTTCTATAAGCCTTAACGTAGGGGTGCTCCCGGAGGCCTTCCAGTCCACCGATCCTCTCCTTCACTAGATTCACGACTCGCTCGATCTCCTCGTCCAGTCTACTACTCCTCTCCCTAACCCTCACGTCTTCGACAATGAGTAAGCCCACTCGTACTCCGAGGCGGGCTAGTTTTGGGTCTATTGAAACAGTAATATTCAACTCGCGAGCAACCTCCAGGCTGACAGGTCTTCTTGAACTGTTAATAGTCTAAAACTCCGAGTAGGCTTGTATTCTCGAGGGGCGCATGCTCTGGTGGCCAGTGGCAAGGACGTCTATGCTAAGATAGCTGTTGTAGTTATACTTGTAGCGGTTGTCGCCTGGGCTATCGCGAGCGGCGTCAGGGGGCTTGCGATTGTCGAAGGTAGGAGTATGGAGCCCTTGTTCCACACTGGCGATATAGTGATACTGGAAAAGCCGGATCCCTCGAAGATCCGTGTTGGAACTATAATTGTTTATAGGGACGCGGGTAGATATATTATTCATAGAGTTATAAAAATATATAAATATGATGGTACTATTTGTTATGTCGTGAAGGGAGATAACAACCCCGTCCCCGATCCGGGGCTCCCGCCGTGTCCCTACCAGTCGTGGTACCGCGGTGTACCTTTAACAGCCGTAAAGGGCGTAGTCTTAGCCGTACATAATGTGCCAGTGAAAATCCCCTACCTTGGAGGGTTAACCCTAATAGTAAGAGGCTAGCCCTCTCTCTAGAAGGAGGCGGGCTACCTCAACAACCCACTGTCCAGCCTCCCCCCTCCTAGAAGCGAGTAGGCGTAGGGCCTCCTCCCGGCTAGTATCTAGGGCGTGTGCAATTGATGGGAGAGCCTCTTTAATCCGGGAGAGCGCCTCTAAGTGGTATTTGCATAGTGGGAGAGGGTCTCTGGAAACTGCTTCCCTCCCGCATATTACACATTTAACCTCGGGCTCAGCAACGCCTAGGGCTATTGCCAGCTTTCTTCCCACGCCTTCTAGTCTCCTAGAGTACTCGGCTAGGAGTCTATCTAGAACACGGATAGTCTCATCTACTACCATTTTCCTCGTGGCCTTACCGGTCCTGATAGCCTCGATGTACTCTTCAAACCTTCTTGTAAGGTCTGGCTTAGCTAGTTCTGGAAAGAGCTCGTTGATGATTTCAGAAACCATTAGGCCTAGATCGGTGACAACTGTCTTACCCCCGCGGGACTCGAGGTATCCCCTCTTGAAGAGGACCTCTATGATCCTAGCCCTCGTCGCCTCAGTACCAATACCCACGGACTCCATCCACTTTAACAACTCTGTCTTCGAGAGAGGAGGGTGCGGCGCCGTCCACCTAGTGGTGTAGCCGGCTCTCGCTATCCTCACACTATCCCCGGCTTTTAGCGGGGGGATCCTCACTTCTCGGGGGCGCAGGAATGGGTAGTAGTAGTACCAGCCCTCGCGGGCAATTGCTACCCCTCTAGCCTCGTAAGGCCTCCCCCAAGCGTCTTCTAAGACAACGTGGACCCTTGAGACTACTGCGCTAGTGGAAAAGGCCGCTAGGAACCTCCTAACTATTAAATCATAGACTAGGAAGTGGTCCCTGTCAAGGCTTCTAGGAGGGACCCCCGTGGGGTGGATAGCCGGGTGAGCCGGATCGTCTTTACGCCCCTGAACAGGCCTGAGGGACCCCCGGGTCTCCGCCAGAAGCCTGGAGGCCAGGCTGGAGTAGCTAGGGATCGCTTTTAGAGCCCTTATTATGCGGGCGTAATCAATAGTTGGCGGTAGCTTCTGACTATTAGTCCTCGGATAGCTTATCAATGCTTCAAGGTAGAGGTCCTCCGCCAGCTTCTGCGTCCTCAGGGGGGAGAACTTGTAGAGTCGTGCGGCCTCAGCTTGCAGGTCTCCTAGGTTGAATGCTGGAGGTGGCCTGACCCGGACTTTGGCCTCGTTCACCCGTTTAACCGTCATGTAGGGTCTAGCCCTCAGGCCGCGGGCCGTCTTCTGGGCCGCCTTCTTAGTGGAGGGCCTCCACCCAGAGGGGGAAGCTGGGAACTCTATATTGTCTTTCTCGAGGACTATGTTTAAGTTGAACACTGGTTGGGGGACCCTCAAGCGCGTCTCAAGCCACCTTCTAACAGCCTCGGCTAGGGTCGGTGTTTGCACCCTACCAGCGCTTAGTATGACCCTTCTCCCAGTAGTCTTCCGGACCGCTTCCATTAACGCTCTCGAGACGTTTATGCCCCAGAGCCAGTCCATCTCGTGCCGGGCCTTCCCAGCCTCAACCATCTCGACGTCGAGGGGTTGAAGGTTCTCGTAGGCTCTACGGAGCTCTATCGGGCTTAGGCTCGAGAAGACCATTCTCTTAGCCCTACGGGGGTCCCCCAGGTCCTCTATAATCATGTAGCCTATAACGCTCCCCTCTATGTCGTAGTCGCAAGCGTTGACGTAGCTGCCTGCCTTAGGGAGTATCCAGGCGAGGACCTCGTAGAACTTGCGGAGGTGCCTAGAACTCTTATCGTACTCCCATAGTGGCCTCCACTCGAAATCGTAGACAGGGAACCCCCTCCTACTACTATACGGACCATACATGTGGCCGGCGCTCGAGGCTACGACGATTAGCCTCCCGTTTCTCCGGACTATCCAGTAGGGTATACCCCTGCTCCAGCACTTGCGGGCGTCGCCTAGGGCTAGAGCTATCTTCTCCGCCGCCTTGGGCTTCTCCGCCACTACGGCTTGGAACCCGTAGGTTAGAGGAGGACAAGTCTTGCGGGAGCGACGCGTCCTCCAGTGCTTGTAGGGCATCTCTGGGCTCCTCACACTGGCACGGGCATTGTGAGTATGAGTAGGACCCCGTACACTATTCCGACCGCTATAGTGAGGGGGTCCCTCTCCTCTTCTAGGATGGCGGGGCCTGGGTGCCTCCCCCTGGACATGAAGTAGAGGCCGGCGGCTATGAGGGCGAATAGTAGGAGGCCCGGATAGTATGCTCCGGCGGCGAATAGGAGTATTATGAAGGCGTTTGACACTATAGCGTGTCCCTTCTCGCCTAGGAGGGCTCGGACTATGTGTCCACCGTCTAGCATTCCTATGGGTATGAGGTTGAGGAAGGTAACAAAGAATACTACATAGGCGGCGAACGCCATGGGGCTGAGGACTACGGCCTCACCAGGGCCCGGCGTCGCAGGGGGCGGAAATAAGAGGAATACAAGTGGTGCCACAGGGATTGCTGATACGCCGGTCGCCGGCATTACGACGGATGCCTTCAAGCCATAATACGCGACTGGTAGTGCGGCAATGAAGCCTAGTAGAGGCCCCGCGATAGCCATTAAGGCCAGGTGCCTGTTCCTTGCGGGCAACCACCTCATGTTTATGACCGCGCCGAAAGTACCGATGAATCCTGTTTGGAGGGGAGGAGCGGGGATGAAGTAGGGGAGGCTTGAGGGAACCCTGTACTTCTTCATAACAGTGAAGTGGCCTAGCTCGTGGAGGAGGAGGGGGATGAAGATGCCTAGGAGGTATCCTATGGGGCTCCAGGCGAACCCAGGCCTCCTGGGGAACGCGTATCCCGAGACGTAGAGGGTTGCAAGCGTTGTTAGAGCAAGAGCGACTGCTAGGATAGGGCTCCTCCCCTTCTGACCCTCTACTAGTTGTGCGATTATCCCAGCCTCACTCCTTACCGCCCGGAGGTAGCAGTTCTCCTTTGCCAGGGAGTAATAGGCCTCCTCCAGGCTCTCCTTCAGCCCCCTACCATCCCTACTATCTATTACTAGGTAGAGGTGGGGGTCCTCTCCTACAGGCTCGATGGAGACGTATTTTCCCAGGAGTGAGGCGCACTTCTCGAGTGTAGGAGCGCTAGTACTTGATTCCAAGCTTCATCCCGAGTTCAATGAGCACCTTTAGGGGTATCGCCTGGCCCTCTCCGGACGTGTGATACCTGTACACGGATACTGGGAGGATTCCATTATCCACCTCGTACCTTGCAATATCTAGGGGCTTCTTGGAGCCGACCTGCTCGTAGGAGACGAGAGGGGGGACCCCCATTGCTATCTGCTGGGCCCTGACGCCGATTATCCTAGCTCTCTCATAACGGGTAAGGAAGGGTGGGCCTATCCTCACCCTATCGTCTATGACAGGGTACGCATTGTAGTGCTCCGCCATTCGCGGGTCCCTCCAATGGAATCCCGAGGGAGGCACCATTAAAACTATTGCACTAGGATTTGAGTATCCCCAGGGGTGTTTTCCGGCTTGCTTCCCAGGTGGGTTCTACCGGCTATTACGGCATTCGTATTATGGGGTGTATGGGGGGTCCTGATCAAGGAGGCGTCTAGGGGCCAGGACTGGCGCGCAGTTTACGTTACAACTAACAGCGTGATTGTGGCCTTAGTAGTTATCTTAGCGGCCGCGTCACGCTTCAACGGGGTTTTCATAGGCGGTAAGCAGGGAGTCTACGCGCTAATGGCTGGCCTGACGGGAACCCTGGGCTACATAATGGTTATACTGGCTCTCCAATGGGGTGGAAAGGCTAGCGTGGTTATACCGCTTACTCAGCTCTCCCCGGCTCTAACAGTGCTTCTCGCCGTGGCTCTTCTAGAGGAGAACCTTACGAGTAGGCAAGCGTTAGGAGTAGTGTTAGCGATGATCTCGGTAGTACTACTCTCGACAGAATGATTAGTATTTAAAAGAATTATTGGGAGATTAGAAGTTGAAGTTGCCTCCGAACTTGCTACCGCCTTCCTCTTCCTCCTCGCCTTCCTCCTTCTCCTTCTCCTCTTTCTTCGGTGGAGCGGCTGAGATTACGTCGTCAATCTTGAGCAGGCTTATAGCAGCCTCACTAGCGCTCTTGATGGCCTGTTTCTTGACTAGCACTGGCTCGTAGACGTTTAGCTTTGTTATGTCTTCTTCGATCTTGCCCTCCACTACGTTGATGCCGGCGAACTTGTAGCCCTTGGCGTGTAGGCTTCTCAGCTGTAGTAGTGTATCTAGGGCGTCCATACCGGCGCTCTCGGCTAGTACGGTGGGGATTACTTCTAGTGCGTCTGCGTAGGCTTCGACGGCCATCTGCTCTTTACCGCTCAGGGTCTTAGCATAGTCCTTTAGTTTGAGGGCTAGCTCTACCTCGATTGCGCCTCCACCGCCGACGATCTTGGGCTCCTTTAGTATGTTTCTCAGGGCGTGGAGGGCGTCCATCACGTTCCTTTCTGCCTCGTCTAGTATCATGTCATTGGCTCCTCTTAGGAGTATTGTTACGCTCTTGGGGTTTCTTGCTCCTTCTATGAATATCATTTTGTCTTCTCCTACTCTTCTCTCCTCGACTAGTTCGGCGTAGCCCAGATCCTCGGGCTTGAGGTCTCTCAGGCTAGTTACGATCTTCGCGCCGGTGGCCTTGGCGATTTTCTCGATGTCGCTTCTCTTCACCCTCCTCACAGCCATAATACCCTTCTTAGCAAGGAAGTGCTGAGCAACCTCATCAATACCCTTCTGAGTAATCACAACATTAGCACCAGTAGCAGCAATCCTCTCGACCATCTCCTTGATCAGCTGGGTCTCCTCCTCTAGGAACTTCTCTAGCTGGTCTATGTCGGTGACCCTTATCTTAGTGGATAGGTCTGGTTTCTGGACCTCTAGTGGCGCGTCTAGCACTGCAATCTTAGCGTTCTTCACTAGCTTGGGCATGTCGGGGTGCACTACCTCCTTGTCAATAACCACGCCGCGTATCAGCTGGCTGTCTAGCAGGCTGCCTCCCTTCTTCTTCTCAATCTTCACGTTGTCTAAGTCAACATCATAGCCTCCGTCATCTCTCTTCTCAGCAATAATCCTGATAGTCTGGAGTACTAGGTCGATTATCTTCTCCTTCTCGGGGCCGTGACCCACGAGCTTGCTGGCTAGGGCGGTGTCGATTATCTTCCTCAGCTCCTCGTCACTGTCAACGTTTACCGAGACTGCTGCCTGGTCGATGTATTCTAGGGCTTTCTCGAGGGCCTTTGTATAGCCCTCTATTATGATTGTTGGGTGTATGTTCTCGTCCAGCAGCTTCTCAGCCTTCTCTAGCAGGGTTCCGGCTAGGACTACCACGGTCGTGGTCCCGTCGCCTACCTCGGCGTCCTGGGCCTTAGCAACCTCTACTAGTAGCTTGGCTGCGGGGTGCTGTACCTCCATCTCCTTAACTATGGTTGCTCCATCATTCGTCACTACTATGTCGCCGAACGCGTCTACGAGCATCTTGTCTAGGCCTCTGGGGCCTAGGCTGGTCTTGAGGATCTCGGCTAGGACTTTTGCCGCTAGGATGTTAGCCCTTAGGGCCTCTCTCCCGTAGGTCCTCTGGGTTCCCTCCTTCAGTATCAGCACGGGTACTCCTGCCGCCATTTCCTGTCACCTTTCCCTACTTGGACTCCGGTTGTGCATGGTTACATCACTTCTATATAAACATTACGATTGGAGAGGATTCCACGAATATAAGCCGGGTAATCGCCCTGAAAGGGATTCCTGGTATGGTATCCCCGACCTAAGGTGTCACGAGTGGTTACATGCGACGTGTGTAAGAGAAACAAAGCCGTCTACCTTAGAACCTATAGCGGGCACCGCCTATGTCCAAGGTGCCTAGAGAGGATCCTGGCCAGACCCGTCAAGAGAGTTATAGGCGAGTCCGGCCTGCTGAGACCCAACTCTAGGATAGCTCTTCTAATAAGGCCTAGTAACCCGGCTTTCTCGCTAGCCGGTCTCCGCTTGCTCTCAAAGGTAGAGTCAAAATTTAATGTAAAAATAATTGTTATTATTCCATCTCAATTAGAGGGATTAGACAGGGTTAGCGATACCCTGGAGATAGCTGCTCAAAGAACTATTATCGAGAAAATCGTGGGAAAATTCCCGGTTATTGATGGTAACGGGCTCAGCATGATTGCATGCGTCCGCCTAGAAAGGGCGTGGGGATTAACGCTGGCTAGGAAGTCGGGGGCCGAGGCGCTCCTCTACCCCCTAGACAGGACTACTAGCAACCTACTCGCACTAGAAGCCCTCCTAGAAGGAAACCCGGAGGGCTTAAGCGAGGCCCTCCCAACACTCCCGTGGACAAAACCACCCACAATACACTATCTCCACCGAATCGAAGCCGAGGCCCTAGTAGCATACGCTTTTATTGACGAGGCGTGGGTAGACTCTCTCTGTAGCCCAGCCTTACCCTCTAAGATACCATTCCTATCACTCATGGGTTCGAGGCCGGAACTAGAATTCAGTAGCACTAAGACCCTAGAAAGGCTTGCTCTAAACCTCTCCGAGAAGTGGAATAAGTGTCCATACTGCGGGGGATTCACCCGCAGTAAAGGAGCATGCAACTACTGTAGGAGCCTAGGAGTCCCGCGCCTCCTCGAGGATACTGCGAAGTAGCTCCTTCTCTCTCCTACTAAGAAACAGTTGCACGCCAGTCTTATGAAGCGGAGCTGCACTAGGAGGGTATATTTCTCCATCATAGATAACATAACCAGCCTTGACAACCTCCTCTACTAGCGCCCTATCGCTACGTTTTGCAAATTCTCTAAGCAATCTTTCAAAGTCGATGGCCTGTTTCAAGTCGCGCTCGTCAACTTCTCTTCCGCACACGACGCACTTCATGTCAGGCGTCACAGAGTAGAATCCGCAGTAAGGGCACTGAATCCTCGTGGGATTCCCATATCTCTGCCAGAGGTACCTCAAGGAGTCTATTAGGTAGTCGGCTTGCAAGCGCTTGGCTTTATCGTAGAGGAGGGGTGCAGCTCTACCAGCAAGCTCTGGAGCGTTAGTGATTATAAACTCGAGTTGTTCAAGGGTTAGTTCTTCTTTCCCCGCGAGCTTAGCGGCTATAGCTTTAAATAATAACTGTTTATTATTAACTATTCTTTTAATTAGGCTTTCAATGGAAGGCTTTGTCTTCCTATTCTCAACAATCTCGACAACAATGGGTTCTATGATCTCCCGGAGTTCATCGTAGCTTAAGCCTAGGTAATCGAGGCCTAGCCTCTCAACTACTCCTTTAACTACTTCGGGGACAGCGGTTTCGTAGTCGAATTTCTTAGACTTCCTCTTCCTTCGAGTCCTCGCCAATTCTTGTCCGGATTACCAGTCAACCCTGATAGGAGGTAAAATTCTTGGGATAAAGGATGGGCAAGCTACACTTAACAGGTAATACCCTGCTCCATAGGGTATCTGAAAGCAACGAGGCCCAATCAATACAAGAATCCCTAACAGCCACCAGGGGACCTACCTTACAAATTTGCGGGAGTTAACCCGGGCCAGGCATTCACGCTGGAAGGGTGTCAAAGATGCAAGCAACGGTAATCAAGAGAGACGGGAGGGTGGAGAGATTCGACGTCTCCAAGCTTAGGAAGAGTATTGAGAAAGCTGTAATAGCCGTAGGCCTTTCGCAGGAGGACGTTGACAATCTATTAGCAGAGTTATTAGAAGAGCTTGGAAAAGAAGAAACGATATACACCGCGACTATTACGGATAGGATAGCCAGGTTAATGGTGGTCAGAGGTATAAGAGATCCTAGATGGTTCGAGGCTGCCAAGAGGTTCGAACTCGCTAGAATATACAATGATGTTTACGGTAAAGGCGGCTGGAGAGACTTCGACAAGCGGGATCTCCTGCTAACGTTCAACGCTATCAAAGTCTTAGAAGCTAGGTACCTGCTCAAAGATACTAGCACTTGGAGGTTTAGAGAAACACCGCAAATGATGTTCAAGAGAGTTGCAAGGCACATATCACGGGTCGATCTAGCCTATGGTAAGAGCGAGGAGGAAGTAAAACAGTTAGAAGAGGTATTCTATGATATAATGAGTAGCCTCCGCTTCATCCCCAACAGTCCAACGCTAATGAACTCGGGGACCAGGCTCGGAATACTCTCCGCCTGTTTCGTAGTCCCCGTCAGGGACTCCATGACTACGGAAGACGGAGAAGGCATAATGGATGCCGTTAGAGCCCAGGCCCTAATACACCAGCATGGAGGAGGAACAGGCTACGACTTCTCAGAGCTGAGGCCGGAGAACGATGTTGTAACAAGTAGTGGGGGCCTGGCAAGTGGTCCTCTAAGCTTCATGAAGCTATTCGACACTGCTACCGATATTGTAAAACAGGGGGGTAAGCGTAGAGGAGCTAATATGGGAGTCATGCATGTCTGGCACCCCGATATTGAGAAGTTCATAAAAGCTAAGACGGGAGTCCTCAAGGACGTGAACCTCCAGAACTTCAATATAAGCGTGGGATTCTACGACGCATTCATGAAAGCGGTCGTGAACAATGAAAAGTGGCCCCTTATCAATCCTCGATTAACTGACTTGAGAAAGGGCGAAGGATTCGACTCCCGCTACTATGCGATAGTAAGAGCGAGGCATTACATGGATGAGGAATGGGTTCAAGAAGTCATAATAGACGAGTTAGAGAGGGCTGGAGGAAGCATAGGCTTAGACGAGACCATTATAGTAACCTTTGATGAAGCCCTTGTAATAGCTGAGGAAGAGGGAGCCATAGTCAGATGGATCAACGCAGCCGAACTCTTCGAGGAGATAGTGAAGGGTGCTTGGGATAGCGGTGACCCCGGCTACCTAAACATTGACGTGATAAACAGGAGGCACCCGACATGGTACATCGGTAAAATTAATGCAACTAACCCCTGCGGAGAGGAGCCTCTGCTCCCATGGGAATCCTGTAACCTAGGAAGCATAAACCTTGAGAAATACGTGGTCGAGAAAAACGGTTACAAGACGATCGATTGGGAAGGTCTAGCTAGGGACGTGAGAATAGCTGTAAGATTCCTAGACAACGTCATAGACGCGAACAACCCGCCTCTACCCCAGATAAAGAAGGCAACGATGAGAGCCCGCAAAGTCGGCCTAGGAGTAATGGGATGGGCCCGAATGCTCATTAAGCTGGGAATACCCTACGACTCCGTCGACGCAGTAGTCCTTGCATGGCACCTGGCTGAGTGGATAGCGTGGAACGCCTACATGGAGAGCACCGAGATCGCCAAGGAGAAGGGGCCCTTCCCCGCCTGGGACCCAGAGAAGTATAGGTGGCTCGACAAGACCCTACCCCTCAGGAGCGTTGAGGAGTATCTAGAGATAGTAGCTGAGGAAACCGGCGACGACTCGTACCTGAAAGCGGTAAGTGAGTCGACAGCTAGGATACTCAGTGAGAGACCCAGAATAGACTGGGAAGAAGTGCGAGAGAGGGCTAGGAAGTATGGAATGAGGAATGCGGCGCTCCTAAGCATAGCCCCTACAGGGACAATAAGCATCATCGCCGGAGCGAGCTCTAGCATAGAACCTCTCTTCGCCCTAGCATTCCTGAGAAGGGTGTCAGTGGGAGAGTTCTTCGAAGTAGACCCTCTCTTCCTACAAGAACTAGCAGTGAGGGAGATGGACGAGCCAGAAGTAATCGAGGAAATAGCCCAAACCGGTAGTATACAACACTTGAAATGGATGCCCCGATCCCTAAGGAGAATCTTCAAGACAGCCCACGACATAAAGCCGGAGTGGCACCTCCTCCACCAGGCGGTATGGCAGGCGTGGATAGACGCTGGTACCAGTAAAACAATAAACCTACGCCACGATGAGACGGTTGACACTGTTAGGAGGATCTACCTGCTGGCGTGGAAGCTAGGGATCAAGGGTACAACAGTATATCGTGACAGGAGTAAGAGCGAGCAAGTAATCTACTTCGGCGTGAAGAAGGAGAAGGAGAGAGAAGAAAAGAAAGAGACCCCGGAGAGGGAAGCCTCGAAGGCTAAAACTAGCAAGGGTAGGAAGGTAATAGAGCTTGAGGCAAAATCCGATGACGAGCCAACACTAATAATAGAGCCGGAAGACCAGCCTGGCGAGGCCAGCCAGGTAACAGCAAGTACTCCTGCCGTGAATAGGAGGGAGACTCGTCATACCGCGGGGAGGAAGAAGCTGAGGCTGGGTAAGGGGAAGGTTAGCAAGATCATAGAGGTAGTGGTAGCCAGTGAGGATTACGCGGGCGGATGCCCTACATGCGACATATAATTTTAAATATATAATTATAATCATAATTTTATAATGGTTCTCAGAGGCTTAGGTAATTTAGTACTACTGCTAATACCATAGCAAGGGGGAGGCGCTAAAGGCGATGTTAATAGAACGTCCACACAGGTTCGAGAGCTACGGGGCCGTCAGGATATTCGATGTGGCTAAAGTCCTCGAGCTAGACGCGAATGGTTACAGGGGGCATAGGGGGGCATACGCTCTGGACTGTGCTACAGCCGAGAACATCGCCTCCCAAACCGCAATAGTGGTTCCAGTGAAAAACGAAGACCTTTTAACTCTGGAGGGAGTGCTGTCGGCAATACCCCATGAGAGCCCAATAGTCCTCGTGTCAGCATCATCTAGGAGGCCGGCTGACAAGTACAAGTATGAGGTAGAGCTAGCGCGCTCCATCCACACATCAACGAGGAGGCCAATTGTGACAGTTCACCAGTTTGACCCGGTATGGGGAGAGGTCCTGCAGGGCACGCCCCTTGAGAGCATGATCGACGAGGGGACCGGGACAATAAGGAAGGGTAAGGGAGAGGGCATGCTCCTGGGAGTAATCGTCGCGGCCGCCCTAGGCATGGAATATGTTGGGTTTATAGATAGCGATAACTACGTGCCTGGAGCCGCCCACGAGTACGCATGGATATACTATGCCGGCTTTTCTCTGTCGACAACGCCATATTCTATGGTGAGGATAAAGTGGCCCTTCAAGGGCAAACTCGCCGCGAGCGACGTATACCTAAGGAGGAGAGGCAGAGTCTCACGCACTACTAATGCCATAATGAACTACGCCCTCTCACTACTTAGAAAGGTCGAGACCGACATAGTGCAGACGGCAAACAGCGGTGAACATGCTCTCAGCATAGACCTAGCCCTAAAAATGAAGTGGGCAGGAGGCTTCGCAGTCGAGCCATACCAGCTCGTAAACCTATTCGAGAACTGCTACATAGAACTCTCAAGCGATACTTGCCCAGCACTACCCGAAGGGGTCACGATATTCCAAATACAATCCCGAAACCCCCACATACACGCCGAGAGAGGGGACGAGCACATCGCGGAAATGACAGCGGTAAGCCTCGGAACAATCTACCACTCAAAACTAGCAGACGAAAGAGTAAAGATAAGAATAGAAAGAATACTCCGAGACCAGGGATTCCTAGAGCAGCCGCCTAAACCCCGAGTCTACGAGCCAGCGGGAATAGATCCCCAGAAAGTATTTACTGAGGCGGTAACCCTAAGCAATGAAATACATCTTATGAAATCCTACTAGACTTTCATTGCAGAGGGTTCTCGACACTATCTTGCTAAGATGGGTTTATGGTGCGGCCGCCGGGATTTGAACCCGGGATCGCCGGCTTGGGAGGCCGGCGTCCTAGTCCAGGCTAGACGACGGCCGCTCCACTTCTAACACTGCTTTCACCAGTGGGTTTTAAATAGTTGAAGCCTCCCTAAAGGCCTTCCTTGTTTGCCATGTCTTGTAGCGTAGGGATATTTTCCTTGCTGAGTAAATAGTTGTAGTATGGTGGCCCCGCGCGGGGATGCGGATAAAGAGAGTCTCCCGATGCGTGGTATGAGGAGAGCCGGAACACCTTATCCCGCGTGGGGCCTTGAATGCTAGCATGTGCTAGTGCGGTGGTGCAGCGGGTTGAGCGGATCGTTCCTCGTAGTCGGGCTGGGAAATGTTGGCCTACGCGCGTTATGGGACTTGTATACCCGGGGTTACAAGGTACTGGGGATTGACAGTAGCTATGAGGCTGTGGAAAGGGCTCGGCGTCTCGGTTTGCCAGCCGAGTTGGGCGATTATACTGCTGTGGGGAAGATTGTCGAGTCTAGGGGGCTAGACGTTGACGCGGTTCTAGTGGATTTGCCGGGGAGTATTGGTTACGATGCAGTTAAGACTATTATCTCGGCTGGGTTCAATGTTGTCGACGTCTCTTTCTATAGGGAGGATCCCTGGGAGTTAGCTGGTTATGCGGGCAAGCAAGGAGTTGTGCTTGTCGTTGATGCTGGCATCGCTCCGGGTCTATCGAACTTCCTTGTGGGGGCCGGCGTGCGGAGGATTAATGCTAGGAAGGCGTACATCTATGTGGGAGGGATCTCGAAGAGGCGTGACGCTAACCCTCTCGGCTTGGCGGCCGCTTGGAGTGTTGAGGACCTAATAGACGAGTACCTCCGCCCGGCAAAGTACATCGTCCGGGGGAAGGTGAAGGTAGTAGATCCCCTTAGCGTGGAGCCCGGCAGGTTCAAGGTCCCTGGCTTAGGCGAGTTAGAGTATTTCTACACGGATGGTTTGCGGACTCTCCTTAGGTCGTTTCCGACGATGGAGTACATGGCTGAGTATACGCTACGGTGGCCGGGCCACCTAGAGCTAATGAAGAAACTAGCTAGACTGGGTCTTCTCGATGAGAAAAACCTGAACATAGATGGCTGCCCAGTAGCGCCGCGCAAGTGCTTTGCCGCTATCCTGAGAGAATCCCTATCGGGAGTTGAGGACTTAGTAGTATTAGTGGTTATCCTGGAATCAAGCAAGGGGACCCTCAGGTTCCGCGTAGTGGTAGAGCCAGACGAGAACTGGTCGGCTATGGCTAAAGCTACGGCCAGCTTCCAGGCCAGTGTAGCGGAGCTCGTGGCCGAGGCAGACCTACCTAAAGGCATAATTGTGCCCGAGGAGCTGGGGCTCGATAAAGACTATGCAAGAGAAATCATGGCTAAGATCGAAAAGAGGGGGATACATGTTATCGAATACTAGAGTAAAGGATCCTGTCGGACTACAATGTTTGTCTATTTGTGGGGGTTAGAGTTTTTCACATATAAGCCTCTAATCCCTCTCCACCGCTTCCCTCATATGTACCGCCGAAAAACTCCACGATTGACTTCACGGTACCAGGGCCTATACCAGGGATCTTAGCTATCTTCGCGGGATCCGCTGTTGCTAGATCGTGGAGTGTCTTGTAACCGTGATTATATAGTATTCGTGCCCTAACCCTGCCTATCCCAGGTATCACTATGAGGGGTAGCAGTTCCTCGCGCACACCGTACTTAATCCGTCTCGCGAGAACCCTCATCCTCTGGCTCTCCTCATAGCCTACACCTAGTAGTGGCAGTACATCGGCTAATGAAGAGGCGATCCATTCAGCGGTCTCTACCACGGCGTTAACGTCGCCCGGCCCGACGGAGTAGCGGGAGGCTATAACGTCCTCTTTCTCCTCGTTAATCCAGTCTAATAACAATAAAAGTATTTTTAATGTTTCTAATTCTGTTGGACCGAACCATTCTATAAGGTCTATAATCTCGGTGAGCTCGTCTAAGACTCTATCCATTATGTAGTCTTCTTCCCTCCTCGTCACGGGTAGATGAACCATGTCGGGAGAATAGGCGACTAGGTATAACAGTAGGGTATCTGTGAGTTTCCCGGACCTACTTAAAACCTCCCTTATTCTTGGCACGTTCAAGGGGTCAAGATATCTCTTTGAGATCATGCTTCCCAGAGGGGTTGATTCGAGAATCCCCGACTCGTCTATAAGCCCCCACTTCAGCAAATCATTAATAGATTTATCTATTATTATTTTAATTTCGTTTATATCTCCTTGCAGGGCATAGAGAGTCTTTTTAAAATACTCCTTGATCTCTCCCCGTTTATTCGCTATTCCAGAATCGATAACCCCGAGTAGTACGTGTCTAAGACTCTTTAGATTTGACAGCTTACTAGTGACAGGTTCTGGCTCACTAGCCATGTAATAGTCCACTAGAGCTTCTGGATCGTCGCTCCTGCCAGCAACAATTATTGCCTCGCCGACATCGTCGTAGCCGGGCCTCCCGGCTCTCCCAGCAACCTGCTTATACTCATAAACTGTTAGGGGCTTGCGTATGCCGCCTTCAAATCTTCGATACTCCTCTAGTATTACCACTCGTGCCGGAAGGTTTACCCCGGCTGCTAACGTGGGCGTTGCATGGATTACCGCTATTCCGCCTCTGCGGAAGGCTTCTTCTAAGAGCATCCTCTGCCTGTTGGATAAGCCGGCGTGGTGGAATGCTACCCCTCTCAGTACCAGTTTCGCTAGTTTCTCCTTTAGGGATGAGGGTCCCTCGCTTCTAGCTATCTCTCTAGCGGTCTCACGCGCGATTTGCTCATCATAAAGGAGTATATCGCCAGCTGCCTTAGCGGTCTTCTCCGCTAGACTCACTACTCGGCGCCGGGATTGCGAGAAGATCAATATTTGGGCATTTTTCGGGGCATAGAAAGCTACGAGGTTAATATAAGGGGTCGGCGAGACTACCGGGATCTCGACTAATTCTCCATTGCTATAGAGTATACGGCCTTCCTTATAGACTCCCTCGCGGAGGGGGACAGGCCTCCAAGCAGACCTTATAACGCGGGCTTGGAGCCATTCTCCTAGTTCGCCGGCATTGGATACTGTGGCAGAGAGGGCTATGAGTTGTGGGCTTGTACCGCTGTGCAGTATCCTCGCTATCAAAGCTTCCAGTATAGGGCCTCTCTTCTCATCGTTAACATAGTGGACTTCGTCAACTACTATTGCTGAAACTTCCCTAAGAAATCCGGGATCGTTGCGTAAGATGCTATCGAATCTCTCGTAAGTAGTAACGAGGATGTCAGCGTCACGGGGTCCTCGAGCATAGTTACCCACCTCTATCCGGGTAGAGAAGCCTAACGCTTCTAGCTTCTCGAAGAGCGCGGCTTTCTCGTAGGCGATGCTGCGGAGCGGTGCCATGTAGACCGTTTTACCACCCTCATCGTTGAGCCTGTTTACGATGCCGATTAGGCCGACGAGTGTTTTACCGCTAGCCGTTGGTGTTGCCAGTAGGAGATTTTCCCCGAATTCTACTCTCTTTTTAATCGCCTCTTGCTGGGGCGGGTATAGGCGTTTGATATTGAGTATCTTGAGGAGTCTGCGTGTTATGGGTCTCATCGCTTTCCCGGCACCCTTACCGTTATGGTACTACTTGATAGCAGTTGAACCGTGGCGTGTATATTAGCCCGTCTCTCCTCATTTTCGAGAGGGTTTCTATTATCTTGTTCTCGGATAGCTTAGTGGTGTTAACGAGCTCCTCTACTAGCTTGTCTTGACTTATGCATTCTCTGTCGCTCGCGAGCCTCTTTATTGTGTCGAGTATGACCTCGTAGAGTTTTATCTGCTGCCTACTCTTCCCAGTCATTATCACTCCGATATCTATCTCGCCCGTTTCTGTCACTCCGACGCTTGATAGGAATGCCATGGTTATTCTTATCGCCTCTGCAGCGTCCTCTGCTGTGACCTCGTCCTTGAGAGCCATTTTCGCGTGGGCCTCTGATAGCCTGATTATTGCTTCTAGCTGTCTCGCGGTTATCGGTATTGGTGGTAGGCCCTTGTCGTTTCTTGTGACTGCCGCGTTTCTCATGAATACGAAGAAGTGCTCTATTAGTTTCTTGGCGGTTGGGCTTAGCTTGGGCTTCACGTATCGTCTGGCGTAGATGATGTATTTTTTAAGGAGAGTCGGATCTATTTCCGGCTTGAATTTTTCTATGTTACTGTGCGCTTCTAGTATGTATCTCGCTAGCCTTCTATCTCTCTCTAGGCCTGGTCGATCCTTTACTACGAATATGAGGTCGAACCTAGAGATAATCGTGGGTGGTAGGTTCACGTTATCAGTGAATGGTTTGTCTTCGATATATATTCCTAGTTTGGGGTTTCCCGCTGCTAGTATACTGGCTCTGGCGTTTAGCCTGGCAACTATGCCGGCCTTTGATATGCTTATGACTTGTTGTTCCATTGCCTCGTGTATGGCTGTTCTATCCTCGGGCCTCATCTTATCGATCTCGTCTATGATGGCTACTCCACCGTCTGCTAGTACTAGCGCGCCTGCTTCGAGGAAGTATTCGCCTGTTTTGTTATCTCGCACTACAGCGGCGGTTAGTCCTGCTGCTGTTGATCCCTTACCGCTTGTGTAGACTGCTCTGGGAGCTATTCTGCTCGCGGATTGTAGTAGCTGGCTCTTGGCTACTCCTGGGTCTCCCACGAAGAGGACGTGTATGTCTCCTCTAATCCTCGTTCCATCGGGCATAGTTTTTGGTACTCCGCCGAAGAGTAGGAGTGCTATTGCTTCCTTGAGGTCCCAGTGGCCGTATATGCTTGGTGCTATGCTCGCGATAATCCTCTGCCTAACCCAGGGGTCGCGTGCAAGATCCTTTATCTTCTCCTCGTCTTCCCTAGTTATGGTTACTTCTTCAAGGACTTTCTCCGACACTCTCATACTGTTAGCTTCAAGGTAGACCTCGTAGAGCGGGCTTGTAGCGCTAGTCTGTTCTAGGCGGGGAATGCCTACCACTACCACTCGGTCACCGGGCCTAGCCGAGTCAACTAGATCATGGGTAAGGTGTATCTCTATGCTTCTCGGCATCTGGCCTCCAGGCACATCCTCGGGGCGTTCCTGCAGGGTTATCTTCTGCCAGTCAATGTATTTTGATTTTTCTTTTACAAGTATAAACTTCCCGCCCCCCTCCCCGCAAACGGGGCAGATGGAGGGCTTCTCTATCCTGTCACCTACTTGCTCTTCTCCAGGGGGCCATTCGAATTCAGCTCCACATTTTTCATGGCGGAATACTGCTTTCACCATCCTGCTCCTAATAGGGTGCATCCTCGTTACTATACCTTCTACTTGGACTAGCTTTCCAACGTATTCGCTCTTAATGTCTCTGATCCTTATTGTTTCAAAGAGGCCATAAATCCTCGGTATGAATTTCTTCTTTTTCTTCGCATACTCGGGGTCTTCGAGCATCACAAGCTCTCGTATAGCGTCGCCGGCTTCCCTGAGAACCCTGAGGGGATCGTCGATTAGTGCTTCGGCTAGGTCTGTGTTGTACCTGTAGAGGTCTGAGAAGTCTATGGAGAGACTTTGCAAGTCGAAATTGATCATTCTCCTTAGCCTGTCCATGTATTTGAAGCGGCCAGTCTCGTCGCGGAAGTTTTTGATAAAGTCTTTGAATAGGTCGCCATAGCCTAGTTCTTCTTCGTAGCTGTACTCGCTAGCCATTCTCTTATTCACCCCGGAATATCTCCTCGATGTAGCTCCTCCAGGTTGAAGCGGTATCATGTATGTTCATGTAGACGAGTGTCTCCTCGGGTGTCATCCGCTCCCTGAACTCTTCGCTACTGGTTAAGGCTAGTCTTACTATTTTCAGGAGCCTGGTCTCTGCGAGTTCTATTAGATTCTTCTCTAAGATCTCCCTGTCTTTGAGGAGCATGTGGCTGGGCTTTTCTTTTATGAGCTTGTTGAGCTCCTCTACTAGTTCCCGGGCTTTGAGATAAAAATCGCTCGGTAGGGGAGAGAGCTGGTTTGCCGCGGTTTTACGCTTTTCACGATAATGGTAGGTGTTCACAGTGTCTATGTCTAGTTTCTTGTCTTTAACCTCAACTATGCCACGCTCCTCTAGCATTCTCGCCTGCCATCGGGGAAGCTCTAACTCGTCGCCCCTTCTTGCATTTACCCTTCCACCGCTCGTGGGTAGATTATTATAATTCTTTAAGAATAGTACTCTTACACCCTTAGCTTCGTAATCCAGCTTAATTAGATCGAATCGTTCTCTTATCTCCACTATCGCGGCGCCCCCAGTAATCGGTCATTGCTTCCAGAGCTGATATAGGATGCATAGGTTCTACCCGGCTTATAAGGCTCCTCCGTTATAGCACTAAATGTGGTATAGGGAGATTAGTGGGGTATATGGCATTGAGCACCTCCATCTACGAGTTGTTGTGGGTAGAAAAATACAGGCCTAAGACCCTAGACGAGATAATTAATCAGGAGGAAGTCGTATCGAGGCTGAAGAAGTTCGTGGAAACAAAGAATATGCCTCACCTTCTCTTCGCGGGTCCCGCTGGAACGGGTAAAACTACAGCTGCGCATGCTCTAGCACACGACCTGTACGGAGAAAACTATAGGCAGTACATGTTGGAGCTCAACGCGAGCGATGAGAGAGGTATTAATGTTATCAGGGAGAAGGTCAAGGAGTTCGCTAGGAGCCGGACTCCCCCGGAGATACCCTTCAAAATAGTACTCCTAGACGAGGCAGACAACATGACGGCAGATGCACAGCAAGCTCTCAGGAGGCTCATGGAGCTATATAGCGTCAATACAAGGTTTATCCTAATAGCGAACTATCCATCTAAGATTATAGATCCTATTCAGAGTAGATGCGCTTTCTTCCGATTCCAGCCGCTGAAGAAGGAGGATGTAGTTGCCAGGTTGAAGTACATTGCTGAGAATGAGGGAGTTGACTATGACTATGAGGCACTAGAGACCATCTATGAGATAAGCGAGGGAGACATGAGGAAGGCCATAAACATCCTACAAGCGGCAGCGGCGATCGGGAAGGTGACAGTTGACGCCGTGTACAAAGTAGTAGGTATGGCAAAGCCTAAGGAAGTAAGGCAAATGCTACAGCTAGCGTTAAAGGGCGACTTCAACGCTGCAAGAAACCTTATGAGGAAACTGATGATCGAGTATGGGTTAAGCGGAGAAGACTTAATCAAGCAAGTGCACAGAGTAGTAATGAGTAATGACTTCAAGGTGCCAGAAGAGGCTAGGGTTTTAATCGCAGACTACGTGGGGGAGATCCACTTCCGACTCGTCGAGGGAAGCGATGATGACATACAACTAAGCGCTTTCCTCGCCTGGCTCTCAATGATAGGGCAGAGGCTAGGTGTCGAAGAGTGAGTCTTAGGCGTGTAAAGAAGGGAAACATACCGTGGATAATTAAGTATAGGCCGAGGACGATCGAGGAAGTAGCTAACCAAGAGGAGGCTAAGAAAAGATTCCTAGCATGGTTCAAGCAGTGGCTCGAGGGAAAGAAGCCTAGTAAGAGGGGAGCCCTCCTCTACGGCCCCCCTGGAGTAGGCAAGACGAGCCTAGTAGAGGCTGTAGCACGCCAGTACAGGTTCGAGCTACTAGAACTCAATGCTAGCGATTACAGGTCTGCCGAGGCGATAAGGAGAACTGTTGGCGTTGCCGCTAGGAAGAAGCCTCTGTGGGGTAGAGGAATAATAATACTGCTTGACGAGATCGACGGCATAGCTCCCAGGGAAGATTCCGGAGGGCTTAGAGCCCTACTAGAAATCATACCCGAATCGGAGAACCCAATTGTTATGACTGCAAACGATCCCTGGAAGGACCAGATAAGGCCCCTCCACCAAGTCAGCGAGCTAATACCCTTCAAGAGCCTCTCGTTAACGCAAGTGATAGCGATACTCCAGAGGATATGCGATCTAGAGGGGCTAGAATGCGAGAGGGAAGCCCTCCGTTACATTGCAGAGGTGGAGAGGGGAGATGTCAGGGCCGCTATAAACGATCTCCAGGCAATCGCAGAGGGCTATGGTAGAGTTACACTCACTCTCGCTAGACTATTGGTTAGGGGTAGAGAGAAGAAGTATGAGATCTTCCAGACGCTTAACCAGATATTCTACGCGGATAAGGCTTGGAAGGCAAGGATGGCGATTTCCAACAGCCAGGAAGATTATGAAACAGTGATAGCCTGGCTTAACGATAATATTCCTCGGAAATACGAGGATCCTCGAGATGCTTATCGGGCCTTTGACGCGCTCTCAAGGGCTACTATAATGCTGAATAGAGCTAAATTCGGTGGAAACTGGAGCCTCCTAAACTATGTCTTCACCCTCGCGGGTCCGGGGGTAGCGTTCGCTAGGAAATATTCTCAGATAAGCAGGCAGAGATACTCCTATCCGGACCGTATTAAGATGCTTGCAAGGTTAAGGGAGGTCCGTGAAACCAGGGAAAGGCTTGCTCAGAAGATCGCTGAGGGAGTACTCTCGTCCAGGAGGCTGGTCAAAAGTGAGATACTACCCTTTTTATTTATAATATTTAGAGAGGTAGAGGATCCGTCCATGGCAGCTAGGCTAGCTCTAGGCTATAATCTTGACATGAAAGAAGTAGAGTTTCTAGCGGGTCCTAGGGCCCGGGAGATCTTGCAGGCTATCGAGAAGATTAAGAGGGCGCGCAGAGAGCCGCGGAAGCCCTCCAGTAGCAGGCCTGAAGTGGAGGAAAAAGAGGCCGAGAAGAAGGGAGCTAGGAGGGCTACTCGTAAGCGGGGTAGGGCTAAAGGGTCCTCGACTACTCTAGACTCGTTCTTCTCGTAAACTCTGCTTCTCTTTCCTTAGGACTCTTACGTACTCTATTCTGGTATAGGGGTATTGGCCTTCACTATCTTTCTCATACTTCTTAACCATATCCCATATTGTTAGGAGAGCGGCAGTTGCACCGGTTAGAGCCTCCATCTCTACCCCTGTCTTGTAAATAGCCTTCACCGTAACCCTCACAGTTATCCCGTCCTGATCGATATCAAATTCAACGTCTGCCCCTGTTAGGGGGATTGGGTGGCAGTGGGGGATTATTTCGGGCGTCTTCTTTATGGCTAGTAGTGCAGCGACCCTTGCTACTTCTAGAACGTCGCCTTTATCGACGGCTCCATTCTTGATGCGGTTAATGGTTTCCCTTTGGAGCCGAATTCTCCCTTCCACTGTAGCACTCCTTAGACTATAGTTTTTGCCTGTTATGTCAACTATCCCTGGAGCCAAGTCAAGCATCACCCCATATTTTCTCCAGCTCTTCTATAAGGTTTTTTGTAGCACTGATTCTCGGATCTTCAAGGTTAACCTCGAAGAGTCTTAGTCTCCCGTATTTTCTCTCCTTTACAATACCTTGCTTGGAGAGCTCCTCGAGGTGCTTTTTAACGAGTCGGTGAGGGAGTCCGGTTTCCCTTACTATTCGTGATATGTTAGCTTGCCCTTCTTGGAGAAGAAAGCGTAGGACACGGAATCTCCCTTTGCTCTCGAAGAGTACCTCTATATCCAATTCCGGACACCGATCCCGGTTTTCCTCTTAATTATGTCTTCCACGACCTCGTAGAGTGCTGTTGCGGGGATTTCTACAGGTAGCTGGATTATACTCGTTCTTCCCCTCATTCCTTTGCCTGAGGGAGTGACGTTTAGTAGGCCAATGCTCGCGAGGTTGTTTATGTACTGGTTAAACTGGGAGTGGCCCCTGGGGGTTTCACCGTAGTATTCAGCTATTTCCTTGTATAGCTGGCGTAGGCGTCCTGTAGTTAGGGGTTCGCTAGATCTCATGGTGTGTTGAGCGACGGCTAGGAGGACTAGGAGTTCGTGGATACTTAGCCCTTCTAGGTCTTGGGCGCTGACGTTGGCCATCGAGTCCACGGAGAGGGCTTTCCTAACGTGCTCCTCCATTATTACATTAGAGCCCTCGAACTCCGCATATTCTGCTGCAGTGTTCAAGGCGTTTATTGCGCGGCGAGCGTTGCCATCCTTTATTCCAGTGCCATCGGCGCCGTAGTAGTTTGCAATGATCTCTAGTATTTTAGGGCTCCACGCGTTATCATAGAAGGCTAGCTGGGCTCTCTGCTCTAGAATCTCATAGAGCTCATCGACCCGGTACGGTTCTAGGTGTTGGCGGAATGTTATCTGCGATTCGATCTGAGGCATTTTCGAGCGTAGCTTGCTGAATACTAAGT
>WAOR01000123.1 GCA_015521175.1 Thermodiscus sp. | reverse complement strand
TCTTCTTCTTGGCCTCCTCCAGGCTCCTGGATTCTAGAATCGCTTTGCCATCCTTTACTTGGAAGTTGCCTAGGCCGAGGAGCCTGAAGGTCTCGGATGCGGCGTCTTTCTTCGTGACTAGTACTTTGTCGCCTGGGCATACTGTGATTCTTCTCTTCCTCTCGGGCCTGTCGGGGTGGTATGGTATAGTGGCTGTTAGGCACTCTGGCGCCTCTACTACTAGTTGGACTGGCTCGTTGACGAACATTATCCTGTCGGCTATAGGGTCTAGTAGCTTTCTATTGGTTGCTGCTAGGTTGTCCCAGCTTATCCGTGCGTCTCCCTTTTTCACCCCGACTTCTAGGATTAGCGACCGGATTGCTTCTGGGAGTATTCCCCTCCTCCGTAGGCCTGCTATTGTCCCGAATCTGGGGTCGTCGTAGCCCATGAATTTGCCGGGGTTCTCTTCTAAGAGCTTCTTGATGTAGCTCTTACTCATTATAAAGCCTTCTAGTTTGAGCCTCCCGAAGTGTATGAATACTGGGGGCTCCCATTCCATACACTTGTAGACGTATAATTGCTTCTCAGTGTTGACCTGATGCTCTTTGCCCCGTAGTACATGGGTGATGCCCATTAGGTGGTCGTCTACGCTTACTGCGAAGTTGTACGTGGGCCATGCAACGTACTTGGACCCGACTAGTGGATGCGGGTGCTTGCTGGTGTCTATTATCCGGAATGCTACCCAGTCTCTAACGCTCGGGTTGGGGTGCCTCGGATCTGTCTTGAAGCGGAGGACGGCCTCTCCCTCACCATAATAGCCTTCTATCATCTTCTCGAATTCCTCGAGGTGCCATTCAGGCGGGTTGTCACGAGTAGGGCAGTACTCGCCTCTTGCCAGTAGCTCGCGGGATTTCTCACGGCATGTGTCCACGTATGCGCAACCTCTACGAATAGCTTCTTTAGCCATGTTGTAGAAGGTTTCCATCCTGAGGCTTTGGATGTGCTCTTCATGCCATACTACGCCGAGCCATTTGAGGTCCTCTTTTATCAGGGTGTAGGCTTCCTTCATGGGCCTCTTCGTCCTGGGATCCGTGTCCTCGAAGCGGAGTACTAGGCGGCCCTTGTACATCTTAGCGTACTCGTCGCTGAGTATTGCTGGCCGTGCATTACCCAGGTGTATTACGAAGTCGGGGTTAGGCGCGAATCTTGTCACTACCCGGCCTTCGACAGCTCCAGGTAGCGGCGGTAGTCCTTTCTCCTGTTCTTTTTTAGGTTTTTCTTCCAGGGCCCAGGGGTATTTTTCCTCGAGGAGCCTTCGCTGCTCTCCTGGAGGGAGCTTGTTAACCTCTTCCACTATCTGCTTTGCAAGCCTCGCGATCTCTCTAGCTTCCCCGCGTAGTTCCGGGTGATCGCTCATTATCATGGAGATAACGCTTCCGGGCTTCGCTTTCCCGCCGTGCTTGACGGCGTTCTTTAACGCATAGCCTCGTACCAGGTCTTCCAGCTCCATACCCCTTATCCCTGGTTAGGCTTCCTCTCTTAGGATAATGAGGCTTTCAGGGTCGGCGAGGACTGCTATGTACCTGGGCGGTTGCGTGCCGGGTATCCATGCTATGTAGAAGACTGTGGCTTCTTCCTGGACTCTTATTGTCCTAGTCTCCCCCTTACCTGTTAGCACGTATGCTAGCACGTCTCCTCGGCGGAGGTCGTCGCCCTCGTGTGCGTAGAATACTGCTTGAACCCCGGAGACCTCGTAGAGTACAACTCTAGCTCCGGGTTCAAGGAGCATTGCACGATTATTTTTCCAGGGCACGCGGACTGCTACGTGCCTCTTAGTTTCCGCTTTCTCTAAGTCTATTGTGAGGGTTAAGGCTTGCTCGTAGATTGTTCTACCGAGGCTCAGCGGTTCCCCGGGTTTCTCCGAGAGCCTGTAAGATCCCCTATCCTTGTACACGATCATGTACACATCGGACTCTATTCCCTCAACGTAGGCCTCCGGGAACTTGTAGTCGTCTCTGGAGTACTCCAACTCTACTTATCCCTCTCAACGACGAACCTTGCGAGCTCCTTTAGGGCAGCGGCTGCCTCTTCGTCAACGATTTCACCCGTCTTTTCTAAGTCCTCAATGATTGCTACAGCGTTATCGGAGTAGGTTTTAGCTAGCTTCATGGCGTATTCCAAGGCGCCCGTCTTTTCTATTATTTTAGCCGCTTCTCGAACCTCGTCCTCCCCCGCGTTTCCCTTGGCCACGGATTCCAGCACTCGCCTGTCTTCACCGCTGGAATGTGCTAGCGCGTATAGTAGTAGGATAGTCTTCTTCCCCCGCCTTAGATCGTTATAGATAGGCTTCCCCGTTTTCTCCGGGTCTCCGAAGACCCCTAGAATGTCGTCTCGTATCTGGAAGGCTACTCCCACGAAGGCTCCATAGTTGCCTAGCGCTTCCTCCGTGTCTCGGTCAGCTTCAGCCGCGATTGCTCCAAGGCGTGCGCTCGCCTCAATTAGGGCCCCGGTCTTTAGGTAGATCATATCGAGGTAGTCATGGTATGTGACGTCTTCCTCGCGCTCGAATCTCATATCATACGCTTGGCCCCTGGACACCCGCACTGCGGCTTCCGAGAGGACCTCTAGGGCCCTGCTAGAGCCTTCAAGGGAGAGTCCTTTCTCCAACGATTGTGTTATTGCTTTGAATGATAGGGCGAAGAGTAGGTCTCCTGCTAGTATTGCAGTGTCTTCGCCATAGATAACATGTACTGTTGGAACGCCTCTCCTCACAGTGTCTTTATCCATTATGTCGTCGTGGATTAGTGTGAAGTTATGGAATAATTCTACTCCTGCTGCTAGAGGTAGTGCTATCTGCTCCGCCTCTAATCCCCCTAGCATTCTAGCCGTTGATAGGACGATTACGGGTCTAACCCGTTTGCCTCCGGCCCGTAGTAAGTGTAGTGAAGCCTTGTAAAGGTACTCGGGGTCTCCATGGAGTAGTTCCCTGTACATGTAGGAGTCCACTAGTGGAGGATACTTTACTAGTAGCTTGCTTAGGTTTGGGTATTTCTCCATCTCTGGACCCTCAGCGGTTCAAGCCGTGTCCTCTGGAGGTATTCATGCGTATTAATTCCTCTGACATTGATCTCGTCCAAGAGCCTGCCATAGACTGCTATGGGCGTCCTCCATAGGTCTGTTACCCTCCTCCCCCCGGTTAGGTACAGTATTGTCTTGAGCTGGTATAGTATTGATT
>WAOR01000122.1 GCA_015521175.1 Thermodiscus sp. | reverse complement strand
GGATACTCGTCTACGAGAGTCTCATAGTACGAGACAAGTTCCTCTCTCGGCATAGATACACCATCTATTCTATATATATTAGATTTTTTATCATAAAATTGTGATGCCGCCGCATCAATGCCCAAGTAGAAGTCTGCCTCGAGCTGGTAGCCGGCCCTTTCAATAGCCTGTTTTAACGCTTCAAGGGCTTCTCTGGCATTCCTCATAGGCGGTGCGAATCCGCCTTCATCGCCAACGTTTACGGCATTTAATCCATATTTTTCTTTTAATAAGTCTTTAAGAGTCCAATAGGTCTCTACTGCCATCCTCATTGCCTCATGGAAACTATCGGCTCCCATGGGGATAATCATGAACTCCTGAATGCTAAGCTCGTTACCGGCGTGAACTCCTCCATTGATAATGTTTAGAAGGGGTGTCGGGAGGAGCCTTGCCATGGGACCGCCTAGATACTCGAATAACTCCAGCCCCGCAGTATTACTAGCCGCCCTGGCTACTGCTATGCTAGTCGCCGTTGTAGTATTGCCTCCTATTCGAGCCTTGTTGGGGGTCCCATCTATTGCGATCAAGAGGTGATCTATCCTCGATTGATCTCTTGAATCCATTCCAACGAGCCTCGGAGCCACGTGGTTCTCGAGGGCTGCAATGGCTCTTGAGACTCCTAGGCCCCTCCATTTTTTCCCTCCATCCCTGAGCTCAACGGCCTCCCTCTCGCCTCTACTGGCACCGCTTGGAGCATAGCCGTACCCAGAACTACTGTTTGTCTCTACGATCACTTTTACCGTGGGCTTACCCCGGGAATCTAGAACCATTCGTCCAACGACTCTTCGTATTTCGAATGGATTCATAAGCACCGCCATAGGCAGAGTGTGGGTGATAGGAAAAATATTACTTAAGGAGCGGCTTCTTCGCTGGGGGAAGCTATTGAGAATCCTAGTCATAGGTGCTGGCAGGGTAGGCAGTACGCTGGCAGAGAAGCTTAGCAATGCCGGCCACTCTGTTACCGTTATCGACAAGGATGAGTCGAAGCTTGTTAGCATTCAAGCCGACGTTGAAAGCTATGTGAGGGATGCGACAGATCCCGACACTTACGACGAACTAGACGTTAGGATGTATGATGTTGTAGTGGCTGCGACTGATAGAGATGAAGTTAACCTGTTCATTGCCGCAATTTCAAAGCTATACAACATTGAAAAAATATATGTTAGGGTTAAGAATCCTAAGACTAGCAGACTTCTCCAGATGCTCGACGTAGAGGGAATCGTAGTCGTTCCTCAACTAGCCGCCAATATTTTATACTCAATGATAGAAGGTAAACAGAGAATGGTCAGCATTGCCGATGCTCTGGTAGGAGAATTTAAGCTCGCCGCCTTCACTGTTAAGGAGACAAGCCCCCTTAGAGGTATGACTCCGAGGGAGATCGAGGCAGAGGGCTTTCTTCCGAAAGAAGCTAGAATATTTGCTATCTACAGCCACGATCAGTTTTATGATCCAGACGAAGCTCCGCCTCTTGAAGCAGGGGACGTCGTCATATTGCTACTCCACGAGTCTGCGTTGGAAAAGATAGGAGAGTTGTTCTGAGGGAGGTGTATGGATTGAACTCGTTCGGCTTAGAGAATCTTTGGAGCGCGTTCAGCCAAAGCGAACTTGTTCTCCGGTCATTAGAATCTTTAATATTATTATTTATAATTTTAATATTATTAATTATTTTTAAAAAGATAATATTAAAGATAGGGAGGCTGAGTGGTGCCGATGAAAGGGCTTTAGAAAACACGTATAAAATAGTTGAAATAACCACCTTGATAATAACAATTTTTCTAATACTTTATCTGCTCACCCAACAACAAGTCATAGTTATCTTCATCCTAGCTGTGGTTCTAGTAATACTCGCATCAAGCTGGGAAACAATAGCTAACATCGCTAGCTATTACGCGATACTTCTATCCAGAGCGGTAAGTATTGGTGAATACGTTTCTCTAGGAGAATGCGAGGGTAAAATTAGAAAAATAACTGTCTTATATACTATAATAGATACCCCGGAGAAGACATGCACTGTGCCTAATAGACTATTCCTTTCAAAAGCTAAGACCGCTGTGAAGGAGCCAATTTATGCAGGCTTCCGAATCCGAATATGGGGTTTCGAGGACCTGGAAATAGCTGAGGGAATCATTGTCAAACTCTCCAGTAGGCTACAGGAGGCGCTCCGCGGCATATCAGCTATACCAGGAGAATCTAGGCTAGTCATAGAGGAGTATAGTCCCGACGCTGTCGCCATTACGCTACTGATACCGATAGCAGGGTATAGGCTCGAGCCGGAGAAGGCGTCGTTCTTAATGCGAGAACTAGCCTCCATCCTTAAAGAGCAAGGATACCCCTTCAATATAACGGTTGAGAGGGATAGGGCAGGGAGAAGGTGGAAGTAGATATGCCAAGGAGGAGGAAAAAGAGGGATCCATTCGTCTGCCCCAGGTGTGGCACCAGGGTCTCAGAGCCCGTTAAGACATGGACAATAGTGTCCCCTATACCGGACAAGTACGGAAGGATAACTGTCACAATAATGGCCAGCTTCGTCTGCCCCAACTGCGGCTACAAGTGGAGAGACGCTATCAAGAAATTCAAGACAGGAGGCGAAGAGCCCGGCGAGAGGAGAGAGGAGGAGAAGGAGGAAGGGACAATTATAGAGATAGACCTCTCCGATCTAGACGAGATCGAGTAATTACTCCCATTCAATTGTTCCAGGAGGCTTGCTAGTAATATCATAAACCACTCTCGTCGCCTCTGGTATTTCAGAGGTAATTCTTGAAGCGATACTCTCAAGGAGGCCCCACTCAGCCCTATAGGGGTTCGCAGTCATTGCATCCGTGCTCTCAACAATCCTGACGGCTATTACTACTCCGTAAGCCCTCTTGTCGCCCTTAACTCCGGTGGCCCTTGACCTTGTTACGACGGCGAAGTACTGCCATAGCTTTCTTCCTAAACCGCGCTTCTCCACTTCCTCTGCAACGATTCTATTAGCTTTCCTAGCGATTTCGACAAGCTTCGGGGTAATCCTGCCTTCAACCCTTATCACCAGAGCGGGGCCCGGTACTGGCTGCTTGTACAGCACCTCCTCGGGTATTCCCAGTTTTTTCCCGATTACTCTAACCTCGTCTTTATAGAAGAGCTTGAGCGGCTCGACCAGCTTGAGGCCGAAGCGCCTGGGCAGGCCTGCAACGTTATGGTGACTCTTTATCCTGTCTGCCCCTCTTCTCCCGCCAGATTCTATCACGTCTGGGTAAATGGTTCCCTGAACTAGGTATTCGGCGCCTATTAGCCTGGCTTCGCGCTCGAGTATTCTAGCATAGACTGCGCCGAAGACCCTTCGCTTCTCCTCGGGGTCCTCTACCCCTTCAAGCGCAGTATAGAACTCCTCCGAGGCGTCGATGACCTCGAGATCAATGCCGAGTTTTCTAAAAAATCTAACAGCCCTTTCGATTTCTCCCGCTGGATGGAACCCGTGGTCTATGAGCACCGCGTGCAATCTATCTCCTAGGGCTCTATGTGCTATAACTGTTGCTACTGTGGAATCGACGCCCCCACTTACTGCGGAGAGAGCAATGGAGTCTCCCACGGTCCTTCTCACATAGTCTACTAGGTCTTGTATAAGATCGCCTGGTCTCCACTCTCTTGGGACCCTAGCGATTCTAAGCCAGTTACCGATTAACTCTGCTCCTAGCTCTGAATGGCGAACTTCTGGGTGCCACTGTACTCCAAATACTTGATCATTAATGGAAAAAGCCGCTACGGGGCTACCATTACTTCTGGCTAGAATCTTGGATCCCTTGGGTGGTTCTAGGACGGCGTCGTTATGACTCATCCATACTCTTATCTGGGAAGGATAGCCTTGCAGGATGCCTTCAGCCCGGAGAACCTCCACGAGCGTTGGGCCGAACTCTGGGTTTGGGCTGGGGCCAACGGTTCCCCCGAGGACCTTTGCTAGTAGTTGGTGGCCGTAACAGATACCTAGGACCGGTTTGCCTTGTCCTAGCGCTTTCTCGACGAGGGTGTCATGGTGGCTTTCCCACACGCTTGAGGGTCCCCCGCTGAGCACTATTGCTTTGGACTCGGAGATTGCTTCGTCTGCCTCCCAAGGATAGTATAGTTCAGCATATACTCCTTGTTCTCTTATCCTTCTTGCGATAAGGTGGGCGTATTGTCCTCCCAGATCTATTACAGCTACCTTAGTTACTGTCTCTGCCGGCATGACTTCTTGAACCCTCACGTGGCGGCGCGCAAACCCGCCTTCACTGCTCCCGCGGCTTCCCCCGCGGTCTCGGGCGGGCACGGGTCCTGTTTTAAGCCCCGGGTACTGGAGGGTTATTAGGGTAAGCCGTAATATTCCGTTGTCTTCCTACTTACCTGATTATGGGTGTGATGATATGATCTACACGGTTCCGCCCAGGATTGCCCGGTTAGAAGGGGACCCGCTCGGTTCGGGGAAGGAGGCTATTGTTGTACCCGTAGTACAGGTTGAGGGTAAGCCGAGTGTTAAAGGTATTCTTGAGAGGATTAACGAGGTATCAAACGGCGTTATCTCCAAGGCCTCGGATAAGGGCGTGTTTCGTGGCGACAGGGGCGAGGTGTATACTGTTCCCCTGGAAAAGGCTATCGTATATCTTGTCGGCGTCGGTAAGGAGCCCAGTGATGATTCTTATAGGAGAGCTCTAGCAAAGGTTGCTAAGAGCGTTGTCGATAAGCACGAAGAGGTTGTAGTCGTACTTGATGAACTCGAGGAGGCTACTGCTAGCGAGGCCTTGGTGGGATTCCTTCTAGGTGCTTATAGGCTCGAGTACTTTAAGTCCGAGAAGAAGAGCAAGCTGAGAACTATTTACTATAGTGGAAGCATTGACGAGGCTTATGTTAAAGCCATCGCTGAAGCCGTCTACCTTGCTAGGGACGTTGCAAACGCTCCTCCCAACGATCTCTACCCGGAGAGACTAGCAGAGAAAGTTAGGGAACTATTCTCTAGCCTACCTAATGTTGAGGTTGAAATATTCGATTATGACAGGCTTGTCCGGGAGGGCTTCGGGGGGATAGTCAATGTTGGCAAAGGGAGCAAGTACAAGCCGAGACTGGTCAAGATCCACTACAAGGGTGGAGGCAGGAAGATAGCGCTAGTAGGAAAGACTCTGGTATTCGACGCTGGGGGCATCCAGGTGAAACAGGCTTACACAATGACTGACATGTACGCGGATAAGGCTGGAGGCGCCGCTGTACTAGGCATACTCTGGGCCGCCGCCAAGCTAGGCCTCCCCGTAGACCTTTACGGCCTACTCGGAGTAGCGATAAACACTCTCGACGGCGAGGCTTACCTTCCAAGCGACGTTATCAGGATGTGGGACGGCACTAAGGTCGACGTGGGACACACCGACGCGGAGGGGAGACTAGTAATCGCCGACGCAATCGCTTACTCCGCGAAAGAACTAGGAGTCGACTTAATAATCGACCTAGCAACACTTACAGGCGCCGCCGTTATAGCACTGGGCCCGCTAGTCGCCGCAATCTTCACTCGCGACGAGTCGCTAAAAGAAGTATTCATGGAAGCCTCGGAGAAAACCGGCGAGAAGCTATGGCCACTACCCCTGGTAGACGAGTATAAACAGCTACTCAAGAAGAACGCTAGACTAGGCGATATTAGCAACGTCGGCGGCAGGTGGGGAGGAGCGATAACTGCCGCCCTCTTCCTCGAAAACTTCACTCACGGCAAGAAATTCGTCCACCTAGACATCGCCGGTCCAGGCATAGGCGGCGGAGAGGCAACATCAATAGCTCCCGAGTACTGGCCCGGAAAGCATGCTCCAGGCTATGGGGTGAGACTAGTACTAGAAGCCCTAAGGAAGATAATAGGTTGAGGGATCTTCTATGAACCTGTTTGGAACCTGTAAACCACTAATCGGAGTGGTACACCTACCACCATTACCCGGTAGCCCTGGCTATAAGAGGAGAAAATACCCCCCACAACTTGGCCGTAAATGGGATCTCAGCGAAATCCTAGAATACGCCGTCGAGGAAGCTAAGAAGTATGAAAGAGCCGGATTTAACGCCATAATTGTCGAGAATTATGGCGATAAACCCTATAGCACCCATGCCGGGCTGGGAGAGACCGCTACAATAGCCGTCATTGCTAGGGAAGTCTCAAAACACGTATCTTTGCCTATAGGTATAAGCCTCCTCCGCAATAGCGGCTACGAATCTATCTACGCGGCAGTAGTCTCCGGAGCATCCTTCATTCGGGTAAATAATCTATGCGAGGTTCGAGCCTCCCCGGAAGGGCTACTCTTTCCGGAGGCCAGGAGAATAGCCAGAGCGCTAGCCGAGCTCGACCTCTACGAGACGCTGGAGGAGGGTAAACTAGGCGTAATGGCGGACATCAGTGTGAAGCATTCATGGCCTGTGATTCGAGCCGATCTCTCAATACCAGAGCTAGTGGAGGAATGCCTCGACAGAACCGGCTTCCCACTCAAAGCTATAGTCATTTCGGGTCCTAGAACTGGCGTGCCACCCTCAGTAGAGGATCTTCAGGATGCTAGAAGAATAGCTGCGAGGAAGGATGTGGCAGTCGTGGTTGGAAGCGGTTTAACCCCTGAGAACATGCCAAGCTTTTGGAAGGCCGCGGACGGATTCATAGTGGGAACCTGGGTGAAGCTCGGCCGCATTACTGAGAACATGGTATCCGTGGAAGCGGCTAGGAGGCTCTCTGAGATAGCTCAGCGTTATAGGCAGGTGTGGCCTTGCCAGGAATCATAGGAGTTGGGTATTGGGATGAAGAAGAGAACCCGGACTTCAGAGGAGGTCCGATGAAGAATCCTAGTCCACCGGACCACCCTAGTAATACCCTGTTCTACCTCCATTAGGGCTTCTGTTCCTCTAATGAGGGATTCGGGACCCGCGATGTCGCTTGACACTGCTGAGAGTGCAACACCCGCAGTACCCTTCATGAGTGAGGATACTGAAGGATTCGGAGCCACTGAACACCTCGAAATGCTAGTATCCCTATTAGCCATTGGAAGCGTTGGCGACGAAGAGGTTCGGTCTGGGGTCGTAGAGGAAGTAGCTAACATATTCGACGAGCTCTTATCTCTCACAGCTAGCTACATTGACCCCTCTGCCGCAGGCCTCATAGGCTATCCGCTCGTTGACATATTTGAGTTAACCGAGTGCATTGGCACGGAAGCGCTATACGAAGTCATAGTTGGATCAGTGAACACCCTAGCAGGAAACGCTGATCTAGACTATGACACGGTCGATATCCTAGCGGACTGCCTGGGGTGGGAGGAGCAACCCGATAAGAACTACCCTATTAGAACGGCTAGCGGCGTCATTATGTCATTGGCAGGAGCTATAAATAAAGCAATAATAAACTATCTGTAACGGGAGTCTCTAGCTATATTGACTAGATAAATGTATCCTACTAGTAAACTGGGCCAATGAGGAACGATGGGCAGCCCGACGGGAGTGAGGAGCCATTGTAGCCCCGAGGCCCTAATACTTGCATCGAGCGATATTCACAGCCCGAGGTATCTAGGGGTTTTTAAGGAGGCTCTAGAGAAGTATAGGGGTCCATCTCCGTGCCTCTTTCTGCTGGCGGGCGATATTGTAGATAAGGGTAATGTTGCCGCGGCTGAACCGGTTTTCAGGGCGATCTACGAGAGGTTCAATGATAATCCTCCACGCGTTGTGGCCGTGTTTGGCAATGAGGAGTACCATGATAGAGAAGTATTATTTATTAAAAAATATAGTAATATAATATGGCTTAACGACTCGTACACCATTGTAGAGTGCGGAGGGGCTAAGATCGGAATAGTTGGAACGCGAGGAGCACTGGAGAGACCTACTAAGTGGCAGAGGAAGAATATGCCTTGGCTGTGGAGGATCTACAGAGAGAGGCCTCGAATAATAAAGGAATTAATAAAATCTGTTAAAAAAGAGGTAGATATAGTAATCCTGTTATCCCATTATGCATTGTCAAAGGCTACTATAATAGGTGAGCCTAGAAACGCTTGGCCTGAAATCTACTCGCCCGAGATGGAGAAGGCTTTAATTGAATCTAGGCCGAACGCTGCGGTCCACGGTCACTCGCATCATGGAAAGCCCTTCGCGCTCGTGAACGGCATACCCGTTTACAATGTAGCCCTCCCGCTGAACAAAGAGGTAGTAGAAGTCTGCCCGGTTAGGACGAGAACCTTGCTTGACTTTTACTAGCGGCTATGCATAAGGAGTAATTAGGACTGTGTAGTCTTTAATTCTGTGGAAGGCTTAGACACTAGCCCGTACCGGGGATTTCGAGGGGTGGGGCAATAACGGCTAGAAACTTCACTAGCAGAATTGCAAGGATTGCGATAGCTGGTACTGCCGGCTGGATAATAGCCTCACTCTTGTATCTAACCGGGGTCATCTTGAATATCACTATCCCTCTATTTTTAATACTATCGGTAGGAATTGCTGTCGCCTTGGTGATAGGATTTCTTATAGACAGGCTTGCAATTGGGCTCGCTAGATACCTCTTAGACCTGGTAAGCCTTGAGGAAGAATTCGAGGGAGAAGATGAACAGCCCGAGTCACCTATAGAAGCTTTCCTCGTAAAGTCCTTAGTCCGAGCCATAGCATTTCAAGTTATACCGGATATAGATGATGTGATTGTTCTCATAGGCGATGAAGCGAGTGGTGTTGCAGATCTCCTAGACCCAGAGATACTTGATACTATTATTGAAGATCTGCTTCCCGATTACCAGGATGCCTGGCATAATACTTTAACTATATCTATTATAAATAATAAACTTTTAATAATATTAGATAATTATACCGCAAGAATACTCGATAGAATACTGAAAAACGGAGGAGAGGATCAAGCAAAAATAAATAACTTTGAAGAATTAAAAATATTATATAATTTAATTAAGAAAATCTATCTTACTAAATACCCAGAGACTAACGAGGCTATGGCAGCCTATGTCGCCTATAAAATAATATTAAAAATGATTAAAGATAATATATTAATATTACCTGCAGAACTATTAGATAAACTCCCCATAGAGCCCGATAGCATCCGTAGAAAGGTCTTAGCACAGATCCATGACGAGCTTAATTCACAGTAGTGGTGCCGCCGCGGGGATTCGAACCCCGGACCACCCGGTCTTCAGCCGGGCGCTCTCCCGCTGAGCTACGGCGGCCCGCGGCGGTCCATTTTGAGGAAACTAATGATGTGGTAGATAAATCCCTTTCCCCGGCGTAGGCAATACTTGGGGTTGCGTTTGATTAGGGTTCTCTTGGTACAAGCGAACGAGGCTAACATTAGCGAGGCCTCTTTCCTATCGAGGGAGCTGATGGCTCGGTTTCCTATCCCACTCCGAGTCGAGTTTTCTATAGAAGAAGTAGTCTTACCTTTATTATTTTATGATTTTAATCGTATGCAGTTCAGGGCTGACCTCATTAATGAATATTTATATAATAAATTTAATTTTTTAACTAATAAATATTTTTTATTGATTGTCGTCTCCGGCGATGCCTATGTGCCAGGGCTTAATTTCGTCTTCGGACTTGCATCTCCCCAACTAAAGGTTGCCTCAATTTATACAAGGAGAATCAGGGAGGATCCTAACAGGTATATGGAGAGACTGTTGAAGCTTGCAATGCATGAACTAGGACACCTCCTCGGACTAGGACACTGCCACAATAGATGTGTCATGAAGTTTAGTAATAGTTTAGCTGAGCTGGATGAAAAGCCTGCTAGCTTCTGTGATGAATGTACTAGTAAACTTAGAAGATTTTATAATTTATATGTCAACAACGAAAGTTAGCACCCATCTTTCCCCTTCCTGCTTAATGGACATTTGAGCATAAGTCATGGCCTTTACTATAGTTCTCTGCTCGTGTCTCTCTGGATCAAATGGCTCTCCCCAAGCACTGGATACTATCCTATACCCCTCGCCAGACTTATCTATTCTACACACGCTGAATTTGGAGAAGACTAAGCCCTCGGCATCGGTGTAGATTAATAGCTCTTCTACCCAGCGGTAGAGGAGGTTTTCGAGGTCTGTCCCCTCAATATCTATATCTACTCTTCTTTTTAGCTTAATTTTTGATGTATCCGTGATGATCTCATATACCCCGAGTCCCGCTTCTTCAAAAGCTTCCTCGATGGTTCTACCG
>WAOR01000121.1 GCA_015521175.1 Thermodiscus sp. | reverse complement strand
TTAGGGATCGGGTAATCTGGGCTTATCGCTCGCGCTACATATGCGCCCCATAAATAATTGGGTTGAATTAGGTGCTGCAACGTGGTCACTGCATTCATTCTAGCTAGTGTCCTCTATGGGAGACTCGTGGCAATGAGACACATAGACTGTATTGCTGCTGGCCCATCTTGAGTCGTTAAGGGCAAGTCCTATCCCCTTATTAGCGCTTACCTAATCCGGGAGCCCTTGGCTGTAGAGGAGGGTAGGGCAGGGTACGAGGAGGCTTCCTTGGCCTTGATAGTTCCCGGTACTGGGGAGCCAGTGGTTTCGCCCGTGGACTGGGTTAGGAGGAGCGGGTTTCGCCCCTTGTGTGATAGGTGTGTTCTTGTTTTCTGGGATAGGCTTCTCGGTGCTGTGCGTGACTCCTTGGAGAGGGTCTTGGTTGTGGAGGAGAGGCCTCGTGTCCCAGCTACTCTCGGGGGAGTTGTTGGCGAGCTTGGCGGTGCCAGGGTATGTGCTTATAGGGTTTGGAGTGGTGCCCCGGCTGCTGCTATGGCTTTAGAGTTCCTCGTCGCTGCTGGTATTAGGAGGTTCATTGTCCTCGGTGGCTGTGGAGCTATTAATCCATCGGTGCGGGTCTTCGATATTGTTGTGCCTTCGTGGGGTATCCGGGAGGAGGGGACTAGTTATCACTACTTGCCTCCCGGTGCTGTTCCGAAGCCTAGTGAGGAGGCGCTGAGGCTACTCGTTGCTGAGCTAAGGGACGCTGCTAGGGAGCTGGGAGTAGGGCTCCACGTTGGCGGTGTGTGGAGCATTGATGCCGTGTTCCGCGAGACCCGTGACAAGGTCCAGAAGTATAGCTCTATGGGTGCTCTGTGCGTCGACATGGAGAGCACGGGTCTCATGGCGGTGGCTGCGTACCGGGGTGTAGAGCTTGGGCTAGCCCATATAGTGACTGACGAGCTTTATACTGGTGCTTGGAGGGTCTATAGTGACCGCGAGAGAATGGCTAGGGTTGAGAAGAGAGTGGCGCTCGCGGCTATGAGCGCATTGGCGAGGATGTAGCCGCGGTCTCTGACCCTTTTCCTTGACAACACCGAGTGTTCCCTTAGTAGTTAGGGATCTTTTGGAGAGATTGTTGTCGGGGTTTACTATCGTGCTAGCGGATTAAGACTGACTTGATCCATCCCTGTTGGTCTATTAGACTCTATGCGCAAGATATATTTGTCTTCCCTTGGCATCTCCCCTTAGTGAGCTAGGGGGCTGTCACTTTGTTGCTTCTTGTTGGCTAGTGGTGTTCGTTGCGATGGCTGTGCTTGAGGTTCGTGGGCTCCGGAAGCGTTATGGCAGGGTAGTTGCTGTTGATGGTGTTAGTTTTAGTGCCAGTAGGGGTGTTCATGGGCTTGTTGGGCCTAATGGGGCTGGTAAGACTACTACGTTGAAGAGCATTGTTGGCCTCGTTGTCCCCGATGCCGGGGAGGTTTTGTTCGATGGGGAGGACTTGCTCGGGCCTAGTGGCTGGAGGCTTCGCGGCGAGATAGGCTATGTTGCGGAGGTCCCTGCTCTCCCCGATGACTATGTTGTCGTGGAGCTCTTGGAGGAGCTGGCGCTTGTCGAGGGCCTTGACAGGCTCAGTGCTCGTAGGGAGGCTCGCAGAGTCCTCGAGGAGGTAGGGCTTGAGAGGCTTGCTGATAGGAGGGTCCGGGGGCTTAGTAAGGGTGAGAGGAAGAAGCTCTACTTCGCCCAGGCATTGCTGCGGCCGCGTAGCCTCTACGTACTTGATGAGCCTTTTAGCGGCTTGGACCCCGAGGCGGTTGCCTGGGCACGTAGCCTAGTCTCCCGGCTCGGGCGGGAAGCGACAGTCTTGCTTAGTAGCCACTTGCTCCGCGAGGTAGAGGAGCTAGCGGGGAGCGTCACCATAATCTATGGAGGCAGGGTTCTCTTTAGTGGAGCACTCGAGGAGCTCGCAAGGATGGCTGGTGGAGGAGTTGTTGCCGAGCTCAGTGTCGACCGCCTCGAGGAGGCTGCGAGGCTGCTGAGAGAGGAGGGCTATGTGGCCGAGACTAGTGGTTCTAGGCTTGTTGTTCGCCTGGGCTCGCGGGAGGACGCGGCAAGGGTTATCTCCTTGCTCTCCTCAAGGGGCTTCATGGTGTACGAGTCGCGCTTGAGGGGTAGGAGCCTCGAGGAGGCCTACTTGGAGCTAATAGCTAGGGCTGCTAGGGGCGAGAAGGTTGGTGCTTAGCCGCCTCGTAGCCATAGAGACGCGTAGACTTATGGGCAAGCGCGTCGTGCAAGCACTACTACTGCTCCCCGTTGTCCCAGTTATTGTTGCTGCTGTGCTCCGCAGCCACTACTTGCCGGTGTTCGAGAAGCTCCGGAGCATAGGGATTGATACGAGCGGGCTCTGGCTCGTAGCGCTAGGAGTGACTCCAAAGGGCCTAGGAAGAGTAATGGAGTACGCTGCTGGCGTTATGGGCGGTATGACTGTTCTCAACATAGCTAATTTCGCCTGGCTAGTAGCAGTAATATTCGCTGCCTACCTATTCGCCTCCGACACTGCCTCTGGGAGGCTCTCGCTCCTCGTAACAAGGCCAGTGTCTCGCCGCGGCCTAGTAGCAGCGAAGACCGTTGCAGCTTACCTCGTCCTACTGCTCCTCTTCCTGGAGGCCGGGCTAGCCGCCTACGTCTCCTTCTACATCCTGGCTGGGAGGCAGACCATGCCATGGCTCATACCGGTCTACGCTGTCCTCGCCGCGGCGGCGAGTATCCCTATGCTGGCCGTGACCGGGCTAATAGGGCTACGGAGCGCTAAGAGCGGCACAACGATAGCAGCTGGCCTCGTAATATACTTCGTACTAAGCATAGCAACCTCGCTCCTAGCGCTACCCTACATGATGAGGGGCGAGACAGTGGAGATGATGAGGGTAACGAGCTACGCTAGCGCCGCGGAGCCCATGCACTCATTCATGCTCCCACGCCTAGTCCTAGACGCCGCGGTCTCCGGGCCCGGGGCGAGCTACACTGTCTCGGGCATAGACACGGGGGTAACGATAGCAAGGCTATTACTTGTCTCGGCTGTAGCGACGACTATAGCGATAATAGGCCTATTACTATTCCTGTCCAGGTACTTTGAGCGACTAGACCTGAAGATCCCCTAGCCCCTCTCCGCAGCGGGACAGTATCTCCGCGACTAGTTCTCTACAAGCCTCCAGCCTCCTCCTAGCCCTCACCGAGCCATGCCTAGCAGCCTCCACGAGCCCCCGGGCAACCATGCATAGGAGCTCCTCCCAGCTGAGATTGTTTAGGCGGAGAGCCTGCTCGAGAGCAACACTTGAGGCCGGGCGGTCACGCGACTCCATAAACGGGAGCCACTCGTCGCGGGCAATGCTACGAACCCAGATCCCCTCATCATTTATAACCACGGAGGCGCCCGCGAAACCCTCCAACACGACCTCATAGTCACCCGGAGGAGGAGCGAGGCAGGTAACGAGGCCGCGTACCGAGGACTCCTTGCTACACGGGCACTGAGGCATCGCCGGCTCTCCCCGAGGAACGGTATTAACGCTTGTTTAAATGGGTTAGGCGTGGCTGCTCAGTGTTGCACAGGCTCGTCCTCCCCTCCCCGGGGGTTGGGCCCCAGCGTCAAATCATCGCAGCCACGGAGAACAAGGAGCAAAGAGCCCCAGGTTATTAGCGCTATCCCAGCACCCTCCACGGGACCCTACCAATGTTTTGCCCTAGGCGTGCCTCCTACGCAGCAATCTCTTCAACAGGTTGACTGCGTCCCTGCCCTCGGGGCGGCGGGGAGTACAAAGGGTTACCGAGGTTTCTCTCCCCCTTAGCGCCTCCACCGCCTCCCATAGTGCTTCTTGCTCCCTCCTCGTTATCGGCTCCTTGTTCCGGTAATCGTGCTTATTTATGAGACTCTCCAGCCTCTTCCTCACATCCATTAGCTTTGCCCGTTGCTGCTCCAGGAGCGCGTCACGGGCCTCCTCGCTGAGTCCTTGCAGAACGAGAGCTAGGTGATGCCTACATAGAATAGC
>WAOR01000120.1 GCA_015521175.1 Thermodiscus sp. | reverse complement strand
GGTTTTGAGTACTGAGAGAGCTCTTAGTCTTGCTTGTTTTCAACTGAGACGGTTGTAGACGTCTTCTATATGAGCGGGGTGTATGCTCTTAGTCTTGCTTGTTTTCAACCGAATATCTATCTGGGGACCCTGGGACCCTCCTCCCTCTTAGTCTTGCTTGTTTTCAACCCCCCGGTTTTCCCCGCTCGCTCCTGCTATCCGTAAGGTTTTTACTCTTAGTCTTGCTTGTTTTCAACGATAAAGTTACAGGATTAACCGCAGAGTTGCCACCTCTTAGTCTTGCTTGTTTTCAACACAACGGTAAGGTGGTGGTTCTCCGTGACGGCACGCTCGTGTGCTCTTAGTCTTGCTTGTTTTCAACTCGCCTGGATCGGTGATCACGACATGGTGGATCTCCTCTCTTAGTCTTGCTTGTTTTCAACATGGGATTAATCCCCAAAGAGATAGCCGAAAAAATGGCTGAAGCTCTTAGTCTTGCTTGTTTTCAACCTGTCTATCAACATAGCAGCGCCCTATGTTCTCTTAGTCTTGCTTGTTTTCAACTGGAGCCTTACAGGGCTTACGAGCTCGGGCGGAAGAGTGCCTCTTAGTCTTGCTTGTTTTCAACGAGTGAAGCGGGACAGAAGGTGCTGAGAGTTATCGTGTTCCCCTCTTAGTCTTGCTTGTTTTCAACAGGATTAATGAGCTGCGCAGGCAGCTAAGAGAAGAGCTCTTAGTCTTGCTTGTTTTCAACGAAAACTTGTTTTATGCGGTTGTACACGGGCTCGTCAACTCTTAGTCTTGCTTGTTTTCAACTTTAATAACCCAGACTGGGCCCTATAGGACCTGACACTCTTAGTCTTGCTTGTTTTCAACCAACATTAAAAGCGCTTGTATGCGGTGGTAGTAGCGGACTCTTAGTCTTGCTTGTTTTCAACTGAGACGGTTGTAGACGTCTTCTATATGAGCGGGGTGTATGCTCTTAGTCTTGCTTGTTTTCAACGCCCCACCGCCGTGTCATAAATCTCGACCGCATAAGGATACGCTCTTAGTCTTGCTTGTTTTCAACCGTGTTTGTTCGTGGTGTTCTTTGTTGTCGCTTGTTTTTAAATGCTTCGCCCTTAGGGGGCTTCGTGGTACGATCGAAGCAAGTATTACGCCGAGCAAACCATGAAACCCAGCGGAGTAAAACATAAATAGAACCCACACCCCCAGAAACCAAACACCATCAGGGAACACCACAAAACACCCAGAAAACCGGAGCAAACTATATTACCCCTGAAACTCCGTAAACAATCATGTAACCAGTAAAACAATAGTATTAAACTATAAAACTTTAGAAATTGTGGATTGACTAATCGATATGATGCGCCGCCCAGGTAAGGCGTAGTTTCTTGGTCGGACTGACGGAGTAACATGAGGCCTTCTTGTAAATAAATTCGAGGAGTCCTGTGCTCTCAGACCCTAGTTGGAAAAGCTTGGTTCTGGTAACTGTTATCTTGGGAGAGGATAGTTATCGTATGCAACATTGTTTCAGTATTTCCGCTTTTGGGTTAGTAGGTTGGCGAGCTTTGCTATGCTATTGGCTTAGCATATGCACTAGTAATAGTGCTTGAATAGTCCATTTACTTGACTAGGCTGGAAGTTTTTAATTTAAGTAATACAATTTGAGAGTTAATTAACTGGGCTGTTATAACTGGACGGAATCAGATATGATTTGGGTTATAATCGCTGAGGTGGAGCCGCCGCCGGGATTTGAACCCGGGACCTCCGCCTTACCAGGGCGGCGCTCTGCCAGCTGAGCTACGGCGGCACCCTTCCTTGTTTTCTGCCTGTTGTGGGTTTTTATTGTTTTCAGGGGCTTGGCTGGTGTCTACTCTGGTGTTTCTGCCATGCTTTTATTGCCCTGAGGGCGTATTGGTCTGCGTGTTTCTCTGTGCCCCTGTGTCGTCCGAGGCGGCTTCGTAGGTGGTGGTAGTATTCATGGAGTATGACGAAGGGGTCCGTGTACTCATTGCTACTGCGGAGGTGTATTGTCTGGGTTCTCGGCACGTAGCAGCCTAGTGCTCTCTTGCACCTCTTAGGTAGGCCTATCTGGAGTCGGGGTGGTTTTACCTTGTAGTACTTTGATAGTTCTTGTAGTGCTTGTTCCGGGTTTCCCTCTAGGATTAATTGTACTGCCCGGGCTAGTTGTTCCTCCTCCTCTGTGCTGGTGTTTTTCACTCTTGCCTTGTCCTCCTTACTAGGACTATTTTCTCTCCCTTCCCCGGCTTCTCTCCTGGCTTGGGTATCCTGACGTTTCCCCCCGGGTCTATTACGGCTACTACCCTGGCCCCCGATTCTTTTTCTATTTCCTCGATCGTCTCCATACCGGTTGCTTCCTGCTCTGAGAGGTCTACTCCCTCCCTGGCGCTTGTAGCGTCTGATATGAATGCTGTTACCGCGGGTTCGAACGCTGTGCTCGCGAGTAGGCGGCCTAGCACGCTCATTGGGACTATGCTGTCTACCCCCATCTGTTTTAGTATCCTCATTGTTGCCTTGTCCTTGGCTAGTACTGTTACTTTTGCCTTGGGGTTTAGGCTCTTGACTAGGGCCGCGGCGTGGAGGTTCTTGCTGTCGTCCTCGTAACATACTATGACATGTTCCACTCCTTCTAGCCCAGCCCTCTCGAGGTCCTCCTCGTCTAGGCCTCCTACGACGTAGTCTACCGGGGGCCTGCCCTTTGGCTGTGTCTCGCGGAGCCAGCCCACCTCGTCCCTGTAGCCGTTAGCCACTAGCTCCCTGACCGCCTCGTCGCACACAGGTCCCTCTCCCACGACCAGTATCTTCTTGTGCCTGAGTACTCCGAGGCCCATAGCCGCCCGCACCGTCGCGTCAAGGAAGTAGTCTGCTAGGGTTGATATGAAGAGGGTGTACACCGCTATGCCGAAGACCGCTGCCAGCCCCGCCACAACCCTGCCAGCAGTAGTCGTGGGCACTATGTCACCATAACCCACCGTGGCCATTGTAATGAGGGCCCAGTAGAACGACTCTCCCAGCGTTATCCTCTCGTGCTCCGCGATGTAGAAGAGGAGGGCGCTCAGTATCCAGAGAGTGGAGAAGATTAGGGCTAGCAGGAGGAACCTCCTCCTTGCAAGCCTGTGCACCACAAGCCTCAGCTTCCGATAAATGACGGGTAGCACCACTGGGCCCCGTGCACCTCTACACGCTCACCACTAGGAGAGTACGCCTTAGAGGGGAATTATATGAGGGTCCCCCCGCCCCTCTCCTTCCAACCGGGGGGGATACCGGTGCCCGGACCACTAATATTGAGGATGACACGTGGCCCCCAGGGCCGCTTCCTAGACGAGAACGGGAGAGTAGCGGTAATCTCGAGAATGGGCTTGGAGCCAGGGGTCATGGTTAGGGTTTGGGTCGAGGAGCTAGCCAAGTGGGTTGACGCCGTGGTCGTGGATAAGAAGCGGACAGAGTACGGGGTGCTCAGGGAGCTAGCCGGTATAAGCGGGTATTCCAGCCTTGAGGAGTGGGTTAGGGAGGCTGAGAGGGAGAATAAGGGTAGCCTTCCGGGCTGGGTCTTCGTTCTAGAGAAGAAGGGGTAACCATTTGGTTATAAGCCCCAGTAGGATAGTTCTTCTACGGTGGCTAGGGTGGAGCCTCTAATAACACTACTGTTAATCATACTATTCAGCATAATAGTTAACAAGTTCGCGACAGCCGCCCTAGTGAGGACCGGGCTCTCGAGAGATGTAGCCTCTTTCCAGGCCCAGTCAGCGTTTAGCGGTGTAGGCTTTACCACGAGCGAGAGCGAGTATGTCGTGAATCATCCGGTTAGGAGGCGTATTGTAAGGGTACTAATGCTACTGGGAAGCGCTGGCATCACTGGCGCAGTCGCATCGCTCATACTAACCTTCATCGATGTTGACCGCGCTGGAGCGGCTCTAAGACTGGGAGTCCTGGGCGTTGGACTCGCTCTCCTCTACATATTCGCTACGAGCAAGTCTATCGACGCGGTCGTCGGGAAGTTCATCGAGTGGTCCCTCGACAAGTTCACCTCCATCCGAGTAGTGGACTACGAGTCCCTCCTAGGCATCGCCAGGGGCTATATGATCTCCACCATTAAGATACACGAGGACAGCTGGCTAGCCGGTAAAACCCTCCGCGAGGCCAGGCTCAGGGAAGAGGGGATAATAGTCCTAGGCATCTACAGGACCATTGAGGGAAAAGTAGTCTACATAGGCGCTCCAACCCCAGACACCAGGATACTCCCAGGAGACGAGATAGTAGTATACGGGCCTGAGGAGACTATTGAGAACCTGTCGAAGAGAACGAAAGGCCCACAGGGCGACAGAGACCACGAGCTTATGGTCGAGCTACAGGAGCATAGGCGGGAGGCTGACGAGAAGCTAGCCAGGCTGAGTGAAGCAAGCCTTTCAAGGGGAAACGAGCCCCACATCAACTAATGCCTTCTTAGCGATCTCTGCGTATTCCCTGTCGTGGGGGTCCCTCAGGGAGAGTTGTAGTTTTCCATCCCTGTATCGGACTAGGCCGGCGTGGAGGAGGAATCCGAGAACTACGCGGTAGTCCTCCATGCTCCAGCAGGAGGCGCTGTCGCCGTAGATCGTGTTAGCTAGGGACTCCAAGTCACCAGGGCTCGCTGGGGCTATTGATAGCCTGCCGAGGATCAGGGTGTAGGGGTTACATGCGCATACTCCTAGGTCGCATGCCAGCTCTAGTCACCTCCATAGTATAACTGTTAATGTAATCGGGGGACCCTCTCCGCTGGAAGTATTGTGTCAGGCTTTAGGATAGGGTGTGGAAGCGTTGCTGATACCGAGGTATTACTCTTAGCTCGCATTACTTTTAAATGCTTGAGACTAGTATTATGATAAAGATAGAGGTTAAGGAGACAATAAACCCGGGGGCCTGAGGGATTGACCGCTAAGTCTACTAAGATAGTGAAGGATGTCATACACCAATTCGTAAAGCTGCCCGGTGACTTTGTCGAGACAGCAGTAGACACGCCACTATTCCAGAGGCTTAGAGATATCAAGCAGCTAGGCTTCGTATACCTCGTCTACCCCGGGGCTACTCACACCAGATTCGAGCACTCCCTAGGCGTAGCCCACGTAATGGCTACAGCCCTGGAATCCATCCAGAAAAACACAAGGGAACACGTACTCCCGGTACTCGGATACGAGAACGGAGAATGCAAGCCGCCCAGCAACTATGGTAACCCGGATAGATTACTTGTACACAAACTCTGCTCATTCACCTCGAAAATCCTAGATGAACTAGAAAACCTTGAAGGCGCCGCGGTTACGGCAGCATTATACCACGATATCGGGCACATCGCCATGAGCCACTCAGGAGAGCAGGGCTTGACCGATCTACTCCTCTACTTCTCTCCAGATCCCGGTAAGACTAAAAGCACGCTAATGATAAAGAATATTCGCCACGAAAGGCTCGGTATAATGATACTAGAAGTCGCCCGCAATGCGGGCAGGCTCAATGTATTGTATAAGGGTAGAAAAATAGATTCCATAGATATAATAGATATACTCAAATACGCTTATGACAGTAGAAACGGTTCGTGTAACTCGGTAAAACTCGAGGGATACACCGATAAGGGAACCCTCGATAAGTTCCTCGAAAACGTCCAGGGATTTAACATAAAGATCTGGGACAGAGAGGTACCAGAGGAGGTAGCTGCTAGAACTATCGCCAAGTGCCTCATTGCGCAACTACTCAGCAGCCCCATAGACGTCGATAGAGCGGACTACACCTTGCGAGACAGCCTACATTCCGGCAGTAGGAGTGGTGTATGGGACATAAACAGGTACTATTCAGTTCTCCTCGTGGTGCCAAGGATAACAGCATCCTTGAGTACGAGAGAGTATAAGATTCAATTCCAGGTAGGGGTACTAGATAAGGGGGTATCCGTTATCGAAAGCATGCTGCTTTCTAGGGTTTACATGTATAGCGACGTGTACTTACACGATATAGGCATGATCTACTCTGCAGTCGCTTCGCGCTTACTGGCCATCCTTAACGCAGTATCACGCTACATAGCATCCCGTGCTAAAACGAAGGACGAGAAGGCTGTGACGCTAGCTAGAAAGTACGACGTCCTTAAAGCCCTAGTAGACCTGGACTACGTAGAACCCCTCCCAGAAAGAGCCATACCGAGAGAGGAAGGATACAAGCTCATGCTCCGAGTACTCACGACTCTCACCGACTCCCCAGTAATGGACTTATCCAGAAGAATTGCAACTGGAAACGCTACTGATCTACTAGAATACATCTCAAACTTCCCAGGCGGGGACAGCGAGGAGGATATAAAGCGTCGAGAGTGGCTTCGAAAAGCATGCGCTAGCATGGTACTAGCCTCCAGAGCCCTTCTATTCAGGAGACACTGGAAGGCACTTATTCTCAGCGATGAGAGGGCGACCAGGATCATTGAAAGCTTTAAGAAGATACCCGCTGAGTTAGGGGGGCCAGAGGCTAGCCTGCTAGGAAACGCTCTAGACCCTCTACTCGTTGTCCATTGGAGTAACTACGTCCCCTATAAGGGAGAGGGTAAGAGCAAGGTCTACGTCTTCAGGAGAAGGAACCCTCTACGACCGGAAGAACTCGAGCGGTGTAAGGATGCTAAAGTTATCAATAAGCTAGTTGGAGTCAGTTATTCTAAGATCTTGCTAGCAATCCCCAATATTCCCGGCAGGACAGTAGGGAACAATGATGTCCACTTGCACGGGTGGTATTGGAGGGGCGGTAAGCTCTCTAAGGAAGACTTGGAGGCTGCCTCGAACTGGTGCTCCCTAAGCTATGATCAGCTCGTACAATTACTCGAGAACACCGAGTATATGGCTGTAAATGTGGCTACTAGCCTTGTAGAGAGCCTCTAATGCCTCGCCAAGTAGACTGAAACCGCAATTCCAGCTACGATTACTGCTAAGCCCGCTGCTATGTAGGCGTTGTTCCTGGTCTTCTCCACGGCTCCTGCCCCATTGCTATTAGAGTTCTGCGACGATATTGGTATTCCCAGGCTATTGCCGGGATGCTCTGGCTCGAAGGCGTGGAGTATTACGTCGTCGGGTTTTATCTCGTAGAGGCCGTTAGTGTAGACTGTTATCCACTCCGGGCCCTCCTTGTCAGCCTTCTTCACTAGGTATTCTATGACTTGTTTACTCGTAATCTCGCCTTGAAGTATTGCTCTTAGCTTGCCCTTCTCGAGTATCCCTGTCAGCGGGAAGGCCGCCTGAGTTGGAACCTTATACTTATTGTTTAACTCGTCCACCACCATGGTGAAGTTCTGGTTCCACCTTGGCACGTCTAAGTCCCTGAACTCGAGGCACTGGGCTCCATAGTTCTCTATCACGAATCTCTCCATGTTCTGGCAGTGAGGGCACCAGTCCTGACCGTATATTATAAAATAGTACTTGCACGTAGCTGCCTGGCTCGAGGCTCGAGCTACGAATACTGGAGGAACTAGTAATCCTATTAGTGCTATAACTATTAACGCTACTCCAAGCTTTTTCATCCCTAAACCCCTTGTAGAGTTCCTGATTACGGGCTCCCTCCAGGTCACCGTTAGGTAGTTGTTTCCTAGTTAAATACGCAAGTAGAATTCCCCTCTCCACTGCTAGTTACACGAGGGTAGTGTACCGCCTTGACTAGGATAAGGGTTCGATTACTCCCGGATGGCGGGGAGAGGGTTATCGAGGCTGAGGGACCCCTGACTGCAGGGAGACTATTAGAGAAGCTTGGATTATCGAGGGAGTCTCACGTGGTCATGGTTAATGGGAGGCCCGTGCCGGAGTCCGAGTTCCTGAGGGAGGGAGAGGTTGTGGTAGTGAGGGTGCTGAGTGGTGGCTAGGTGCAGTATATGCGGTGCTCCGGCCATCGCCTATGTGTCCTACCAGAAGCGCTACTACTGCCCGGAGCACTTCGCCGAGTTTGTCGAGGGGAAGGTGGAGAGGACCATTGAGAAGTATAAGATGCTCGGAGGAGGGGACCGCGTAGTCGCCGCTGTTAGCGGGGGGAAGGATAGCGCGACTCTACTCTCCACTCTCTCTAGGCTCCGCGAGAAGATGGGCTTCGAGCTCTACGCCTTCCACATAGACCTCGGCATTGGAGATTATAGCGTGGAGAGTAGGAAGGCCGCGGTAGAACTGGCTAGACGTCTAGGGGTCCCCCTGGTAGTGTTTAGTCTCCGAGAGGAGCTGGGTTATGGAGTGCCGGAGGCGGCTATGAGGCTAAGGAGGCCTGCTTGTAGCGTGTGCGGCATCTTCAAGAGGTACTTGTATAATGCTGTGGGCGTGGAGCTTGGGGCTAAGATTGCTACAGGGCATAATGCCGACGACTTAGCGGCTTACTCCCCTGAAGAACTTCCTCTTCCAGGAGCTAGAGGCTATTGGCAAGCTCGGCCCCGTGCAGGAGGGGGTCCCGGGCCTCGCCGCCACTAGGATACGACCGCTCTACACGGTCTACGAGAAGGAGTCATTCCTCTACACGGTGGCTAGGGGACTGCCCTTCCTACATAGAGAGTGCCCCCATGCCAGGCTGGATAGCTTGGATTTCCGGTTGAAGGAGATGCTTAACAGGCTTGAGGAGGAGAGGCCTTCCCTAAAGCTCGGACTGCTCTCGAGGCTCGCGAAGAGGGCTAAGGATTATCCAAGGCCAGAGGGCTCCTATGCTCCCTGCGAGTCCTGCGGCCTTCTATCTAGTAGTGGTAAGTGTTCCTTTTGCAGGCTTACAGAAAGGCTTTCTGGAGAGCCTTTGGGTAGCTGGGTGAGGAGGAGGATTAGGGAGTTGTTCTCGGGGGTTACTGTGTAGTCTTCTTCCTGTACTTGGGGTGGTATTTCCTGATGAATTCTTCTTTTATGTTTGTTAGCTCCTCCTCGGGAAGTATTGCTAGTATTTCCCATGCCAGGTCTAGGGTTTGCTCTATGCTCCTGTTCTCCCTCTCGCCCTGGCTTAGGAATCTCCTCTCGAAGGCGTCGGCGAATTCTAGGTATTTCCTGTCTACCGCGCTTAGGCTTTCCTCTCCTACTACGGCTGCGAGGCTCCTCAGTTCTACTCCCCTGGAGTAGGCGGCGTATAGCTGGTTGCTCACGTCGGCGTGGTCCTCTCTCGTCTTGCCGGGGCCTATTCCCTCTTTCATGAGCCTTGAGAGGCTCATTAGCACGTTTATCGGCGGGTATATTCCCTTGTTGTAGAGTTCCCTGCTTAGGACTATCTGGCCCTCGGTGATGTAGCCTGTTAGGTCTGGTATTGGGTGGGTTATGTCATCGTTGGGCATTGTGAGTATGGGCATCTGGGTTATGCTACCCTTCTTGCCCTTAACCCTGCCTGCTCTCTCGTAGATGCTTGCGAGGTCGCTGTAGAGGTATCCTGGGTAGCCCTGCCTTCCGGGGACTTCTTCCCTCGCGGCTGAGATCTCCCTGAGGGCTTCAGCGTAGTTGGTCATATCGGTTAGTATGACTAGTACGTGCATGTCTCTGTCGAAGGCTAGGTATTCTGCGAGGGTTAGGGCGGCTCTGGGCGTGACTAGCCTTACCATTGCCGGCTCGTCGGCTAGGTTTACGAACATTGCGACCCTGTCTAGTGCGCCGGTCTCCTCGAAGAACTTCTTGAAGAATATGAAGTCGTCGTACTTTATCCCTATGGCCGCGAATACTACTGCGAACTCCTCCTCCTCGCCCCTAACCGTTGCTTGCCTAGCGATCTGAGCTGCGAGCTTGTTGTGGGGGAGTCCGCTGCCGGAGAAGATTGGCAGCTTCTGGCCCCTTACTAGCGTGTTCATGCCGTCTATGGCGCTTACACCGGTCTGGATGAAGTCCTCCGGGTAGGCTCTCTCAGCCGGGTTCAGCGGGGCGCCGTTTACGTCCCTCTCCTCCTCGGCTATTATCGGGGGTCCCCCATCGATGGGCTCTCCTAGACCGTTGAAGATTCTTCCGAGCATGTCCTCGCTCACGGGTATCTCGAGGGGCCTTCCCAGGAACCTGACCTTGGTTCCTGTTGTTGTGATTCCCGTGGTGCCCTCGAAGACTTGTACTACTGCGATACCCTTCATTACGTCCAATACCCTGCCCTTCCTCTTCTCCCCGGTGGCCAGCTCTACCTCTACTATCTCGTCGTAGGCTACGTTGCTCACTCCCTCCACGACTAGGAGGGGGCCCTTAATCTCCCTGATCCTCGAGTACTCCCTTACTCCCACGGCCATCCCACTACACCCCCTACTATCCGCTCCTCGCCTCTAACTCGTCTAAAACCTTGAGCACCCTCTCCCTGAGTTCGTCAATCTTCTCGAGCTGGTCGTTGGGTATTGTGAACTTGGCCTTGACCATTTCAACGTACAGCCTTCCGATAGCCTGCCTTATCTGCGCCACTGTTATGCCGTGTTGCACTAGCTCGAGCGCTCTCTGGTAGAAGTCTATGAACATCCTGAGTAGCTTGAACTGCTTCTGTGGCGTCGCGAAGGCGTCGATCGGATCGAAGGCGTTCTGCTTGAGGAACCCGTCCTTCAGGAGCCTCGCCGTCTCCAGGACTAGCTTGTCCCTCTCGTCCAGGCTCTCCGTTCCCACCAGCCTGACTATATCCTGGAGCTCGTTCTCCCTTGTGAGTATTTCCATGGCCTCGTCCCTGTACTTCCTCCACCTCGGGTCAACATTCTTGTGCCACCACTCGGTTACTAGGTCCACGTAGGCGCTGTAGCTTAGGATCCAGTTGATTGCCGGGTAGTGCCTGGAGTATGCGAGCTTCGTGTCCAGGGCCCAGAAGACTCTTATGAACCTCTTAGTATGGCTCGTCACCGGCTCGGTGAAGTCTCCTCCTGGCGGGCTAACCGCTCCTACTATAGTGACGCTCCCATGCCTGTCGGGGCTTCCCAGGGCTTCTACACGGCCTGCTCTCTCGTAGAACTCTGCGAGCCTTGAGGCTAGGTAGCTTGGGTATCCCTCCTCAGCGGGCATCTCTTCGAGCCTGCCTGCGATCTCCCTAAGGGCCTCCGCCCATCTGCTGGTCGAGTCTGCTACGAGGAGTACGTCGTAGCCCATGTCCCTGTAGTACTCGGCTAGGGTTACTCCTACGTAAATGCTGGCCTCTCTAGCGGCGACCGGCATGTTGCTAGTGTTCGCTATTAGTATGGTCCTCTCCATTAGGGGCTTGCCTGTCCACGGGTCCTTGTAGGTGGGGAATCTCTCGAGCACCTCGGTCATCTCGTTGCCTCTCTCACCGCACCCTATGTAGACTACTACTCTTGCATCGCTCCACTGGGCTAGGCTGTGCAGGGTCACGGTCTTACCAGTGCCGAAGCCTCCTGGAACCGCTCCTGTACCACCCTTGGCCATGGGGAAGAACGTGTCGATTATCCTGACACCGGTGATTAGTGGGAGTGTTGGCTCGAGCTTCTTCTTGTAGGGCCTCGGTATCCTGACCGGCCACCTGTGGGCCATCTTGACCTCTATCTCCTTGCCGTCGGCCTCTACTACTGCTATCGGGTCCTCTATCGTGTAGTCGCCTTCCTGTGCTATCCACTTGAGCCTTCCCCTAACACCTGGGGGAACCATAACCTTGTGCTCGATAAGGCTTGTCTCCGGTACCGTTCCAAGAACGTCTCCGGGCTCCACCTTGTCTCCTATGTGGACGCCTCCGCCGTTGACGGCTGGCTTGAAGTGCCACTTCTTATCGCGGGGTATTGGGTCTACTTGGACCCCTCTCTCGATGAACATTTTCCTATTAGGAGCCTCCTTAGCGATTATTTCGGCTATGAGGGGGAGGGGCCTCTGAACTCCATCATAGATAGTACCTATTATGCCTGGCCCTAGCCAGACGCTTAGGGGGGCTCCAGTTCCCTCAACGGGCTCTCCCGGCTTGAGTCCTGTCGTGGACTCGTAGACCTGGATGAACGCCCTATCGCCCCTAATCCTCGTTATCTCTCCGATAAGCTTGTCCTCCCCTACTCGGACCATCTCGAACATTTGGGCCCCTTCCATTCCCTCAGCAACCACTAGGGGGCCCGAGATCCTCGCAATCCTACCCTTAACAGGCAAAACCTACACCCCCACGAATCCACCCTAACGGGCTACTCTTTAAAGAGTGCGCGTGAAGCAGCACTCCTCAACCTGTACTCCTCCATCTTGAAGAGCAGGTCAAGGCTATAGTCTAGCTTAGTAGAGCCGTCGGGCGTCTCGGCGATAGCTCCCCCGATAATGTCAATGTACTCTCCCGCTAGCTCCAGCTTCCCGCCACCATACTTGGAGATAAGGCTAGAGGCTAGCTGGGCATCTTCCTCCGCGACTTTTACAAGCATCTTGCCTGGTGCTTCCTCTGCTATGGCTTTTATGACACGCTCCATATACTCCTTGTACCAGTCAGCTCCCTGCTTCTCCTGTTTAAGCCTCCTCATCGCTTCCTCGAGAACTTCATCTATGTACTTGTTCTTGGCCTCAGCCAGCTTCGACTTCAACTCAAGGTCAAGGACCGACATGAGGCTCTTCAACTGCTCCTCGGCACGGGCGATCTCATCCCGGAGACTCCTCTCCGCTTTGTTTAGGCTCTTCTCGTATGCATCGTTCACCAGCTTCTCAGCGGCCTCTCTAGCCTCCTTTACAGCCGCCTTAGCCTTTTCTAACTCTCCCTTTACAGCTTCTGATGCGACTTTCTCGGGGTTGCCTGTGATTGGCACGGCGAGCACCTCATCCGAATCCTAGCGCTTTCGCTAGTAGTTTTTCAACGTTTATGGGCTCAGCCTTAGCCCACCTCGTGGGCAGGACTAATAGGGGAACCCCTAAACCCTCGAGTGCTTTCCTCAGGGAGTCCTCGTCCTCTACTAAGTGCTTCAATACTATTACGAGTGCAATATCCCGGAGCCTCTGGAAGGCGAATCGGACCTCCTCAACGATCTTCTCTTGCGAGTCGGCTTCAACTACCGTGAGGCCAGCGCTCTTGAAGAGCGTCGAATTGTACCTGTCGGCTACGACTAGTATGCGGCCAGTATCTCCCTCCAATATACCGTACACCGGGCTGGCGTGTGCACTTGTTGGGAATTAAGCGTGGCGGTGAGCTACGATTAAAATCCCGTCAAGGCGACAGCAGTCTCTGGGGCTGGATAGAAGTGCTACTGCCGAGAAAAGTCGAAGAACTTGTAATAACAGTGCCGATGAGCCTTTACGATGTAGTAGTGGCAAAGCTTGCCAGTATCGGAGTCTTCCACGTGGATGAACCCCCTAGAGAGAAGATTACTGGATATGTTGTTAGACGTTACAGAGGGCTCCTCGCTAGGATAAGCGAGAAGCTCTCTAGGGTAGAGTCCTACTATAGGGCCCTGGGATTAGAGCCTCAACATGTTGAGGGCCTCGAACTCAAGGCTGGAGGCTGGGAGGAGGCGTTCGCGAAAATCCAGGAGGAGTATAGGAGTGTTGAGGCAGCATTCGAAAAAGGCGTTCAAAGGCTTGCCGCCATAGAGTCTCGTATCAAGGAGCTAGTCATAGTTAAGAGTATCCTTGAGATGGTTAAGCACGTTGACGCCGATGTGAGAAAAGCTATGGACGCAACTAGGATAGCATACACCCTAGGCTTCGTCTCAGGAGAGCAAGAAGACTTAGAGAAGATCACGGAGAAGGTAAAAGATGTAGTAATAGCCTACGAGGTAGTCGGAGAGGAGACGATAGCAGTAGCGCTGGCTGGCACCCCTGCCTCTACGAGGAAGGCTCTAGGCGAGCTGAGGAAGCTGAAGTGGATGCCCCTCACAATACCTCTAGACCTGCCCGGGTCACCCGCCCAGGCATATGAGAAAGTTCAGGAGCTTGTGGAGAGACTCCAAAAAGAGGCCGATAGTATAGTAAGGGAATTATCATCAATGAAGAGAGAATTAGACAAATACTACACTCTCCTATACGCTCTTAA
>WAOR01000119.1 GCA_015521175.1 Thermodiscus sp. | reverse complement strand
ACCCTCGGCCAGGAACCGTAGGGCTAGGTCCACACGCCTCTGAGGGGCGACGTCTACCGAGACCCTATATGTGATACCACCATAGACTATCCTAGTGGTCTCTTCTCTCGGGGCGGCGTTTTCGATCGCTCTAACTAGGACTTGGAGTGGATTCTCGCCGGTCTCAAGGTAGATTATATCGAAAGCGGTCTTAACGATGTTGTAGGCTAGGTGTTTCTTACCGCCATTCCTGCCAGGCCTCATGAGCTGGTTCATGAGCCTCTCGACAATGGGGACTTCGCTCTTAGCGAACCTCCTGTGCTCGTGTCTTCCGCCGGTATGTGGTATCCATACTGGGCGTAGGCTTATGTAGCGTTTCAGCCCTGGATCCCTTACCTCTACCTCTACCCAGCTCCACTTTCCGAAGAGCCTTATCGAGTCGGCTCTTACCTCTATGTCCTCTGGCAGTACTGTTTCTTCAGGCACTATACTGGGCACCCCTCGAATCCTACCCCTCCACTTAGGGCCTTATAAGCTTCCACTAGCCACCTCTCGGACTGCTCCCATAGATGTTTAAGCCCTGCCTGCCCCCACCGTGTCTTACCGGGCGAGGTAGAAGCCTATTGGCTGAGGCGTATAAAGTAGTCGATGTAGCGCCGATCTACCAGCTCGTTTACAACGAGGAAGGCGACTATTCGCCTGTCGCCGCCAGATATCCGATAGGGCTGCGCCTCTACCTGGAAAACGGTGAAATGTTTGAGATGTATTATGTGCCTCCGGAAGTAATCGAAGCCCTCGAGATGATCCGTAACGGTAATCCTCCCCCTAGGAGGCAGAGCCTATTCTCCCTACTAGCCTTCCACGACGAGTTCAAGGACTTAATGGATAAGAGCCTCGATAGGGTTGTCATCGACGAGTTTGACGAGAACACGGGAGTTTATACCGCAACAGTACATTTCGAGAGCGACGGCCTCCACTTGACCGTTAAGATGATTCCAAGCCATGCCCTCTTCCTAGCTATGATAACCGATAAACCGGTATACGTCTCGGAGGAACTCTTGGAAATAGCATTAGAAGAGGAAGAAGAGGATAATGAGGATGAGGAAGGCGAGGATTTCTACTAGCCTCGTAGGCTATAGTCTACCTCCTGGGCTTCTGCTTCTTCCCGAGCCATAGGGCTTTCAGCGATACTCCGTTTACCATTACGACTCTATACCTTACTCCTGGGATGTCGCCCATGGATCGGCCCCTGGGGCCTCCTATACCCTCGATTATGACTTCGTCGTGCTCGTCTATATAGAGTATTCCTCCGTCTCTCGGGACGAACGCGGTGACAACCTTCTTGTTCTTGACTAGCTGGACTCTAACGCACTTTCGGAGGGCGGAGTTAGGCTGCCTAGCCTCGACTCCAACCTTCTCTAGAACAATGCCACGAGCCATGGGCGCGCCTTCGAGGGGGTCGTACTTTTTCTTTAGGCCTAGCATTCTCCTCTTGAACTCCCTCTGGCTCCACCTGAACTTCATCCTCTTCCTTCTCAGCTTCCTCGCTGCGAACAGGCCTACAGGCGATTTCTTACCGGTCATGTCTCCCGCATCCCCGGCTAGTGGCTGGGCTCCGTGGTTTTTAAGCTATACCTGGTCGCTGGTTTACCTCATTTAATAACTACGCTGTTTACTCCGAATAGCTTCTGGAGCACTAGCCTGGCTCTCTTTATATTTCTGCCCTCCCGGCCTATGGCTCTGCCTTTATCCTCCTCTGCAACCTTAACTACGACTGTCTTGGAGTCTCCCCGCTTTACAATGTCTACTCCTAGGATTTTAACTGAGGGGAAGAGGTTTCTCACCATGCCTTCTATATCATCGGCGTACGCTACTATCTCTATGTTCTTCTTAAGGAGTGCCCGTAGGAGTTTCACGTTCTTACCTCCTTTTCCTATTGCCTTGCCCACGTCGGTATCCTTGACTAGGAAGATTAGCTTGTTGTTCTCCTCATCCATTATGCACCTGATTCCAAGCGCTCCCGTTAGCTCTTCAAGGATGGAAAGGTATCGTAGCTCTTCGGGGGTTATTCGCTCCTCGCTCATCGGCTTTCTCCCTTTACAATCGCTACTCTATTAGGCTGAGTATCTTTGATGTTCCCTCATCTATTACTCCTATCATTGAAGCTACGAAGGGCTTTCCGAGGGCACTGCCGAGGTCTACACTAGTGCCTTCGTATTCTATGATTGGTACGTTTCCGAGCCTTGCATAGTACCTGACTCGGGCTTTTGTCTCCGGCGGAGTATTCTTCGCCATTATGACTAGCTTTAGTTTACCTGTTTTTAGTAGTTTAAGTGTTTGCCTTGTACCTATAACGTACTTGCCGGTGCGTATGAGGTTTCGTAGTTCCTTCTCTATTGAGAGCGACATTTGCTGGCACCTCCTCTACCCTTTCGGCTAGGCTGACTCCCCCGGTGTATCTACTTTTCACGGGTTTTTAACCATACTACGACTCCAGTGCCGACTGGTGGTGGCTGGCCTATTATTGACTTCTCGGAGACGCCCTTGAAGTTCTCGACTTCTCCCGTGGCTGCCGCGTCGTATAGGTTCTTGACCGTCATTTCGAAGACTGCTCTGGCTAGTACGCTTTCCTTCTCGCCGGCGATGCCGAGCCTTCCTATTTGCCTTATTTTCCCGGTGAATGTCATCATGTCTGCTACTAGCATTACGTGCCTTATGTCTACGTCGAGGCCAGCGTCTTTCAATACTTTCATTATCTCGTTTATTATTGCGTTTCTGGCTGCTTCTATTCCTAGGACTTGCGCTATCTCGTGTATGTTATTAGTTGTAGTTCTTCTATGGTCTACGCCTCTTACGCGGAGGACTTCTGCTAGGTTGCTTCCTTCTGTTACGATATAGTATTCCTTGACTTTCTCCCCGTTTACTTCCTTCTCCTCGGCTTGTATTACGGCTCTCTTTATTCCCTTGATGCCTTTGAGGTATACTTTCTTGATCTTGTTTTCTACTTCCTTGTAGGCCATGGGGTCGAAATAGTATTCTGGAGGTAGGACTCTCTCAGAGGCTAGTAGTCTAATGACGTAGGGTTCCTCGGTTTCCTCTACTTCTCCCAGCTTGCTCCGCTTTAATGCCTCAACGACTTTCTCAACGGTTACTCCTCTATCCTCTAGCATCTCGGGGTCTAGTATTATGTAGAACTCGTTGGAGCCTAGGGCATACTGAACCTCGTCTATAACGTTTCCAACCGTAGTGTATTGGAGCCTTCTAGCTATTTCTTTGGCCTTTTCTTCATCGTACCGGTGCTTCTCGTCGAGGTAAACAGTCATTATCGGGGTGGAGGGCTCCCTCCGTGCATCAACGATCTCTATCAGTCTTGGTAATCCAAGGGTGACGTCGAACTCGATTACTCCGGCGTAGTGGAACGTCCTAAGGGTCATCTGGGTGCCAGGCTCTCCTATAGACTGCGCCGCGACAGTACCTACCGGTTCTCCAGGCTGGGCTAGGGAGCGGGTGTATATTATTATAGCGTCTCTTATTATTAGTAGTTTTTGCTTGTCGGTAAGCTTCTCATTCTTGATAACCTTCTCCTCTATCTCCTCCATCTTCTTCGGTGGAAGGATAGTCCTAGCTATCTCTATGATTTCCTCAAGCTTATCCGTAAATATGTTTAAAGGCTTACTCACTCCTAATCACCTCACTTCACGCGCGAGTACTTCTCGATCAACCTGTCAACATCAACTGGGTCACCGTGATACGTCTTCATGGGGTCAACCCCGTCCTCGCCATACCTTAACTGGATTAGGTTGCCATAAGCGTCCCTAACGGTTCCATCATGCATTACAAGAGCGTCGCTCAGAGCGTGCATTAACCTTCTCTGCATGTACCCGCTCTGGCTCGTCTTAACTGCCGTGTCTACCAGTCCTTCCCTGCCGGCGGCCGCGTGGAAGAAGACTTCTACGGGTCTTAGGCCGTAGCGGAAGTTGCCTCTTACGAAGCCCTTAGCTTCGGGGGCTAGGTCTCCCCATTTGAAGTGTGGGAGGGTTCTGTTGCGGTAGCCCCTGTGGATCCTCTTACCCCTAACTACCTGTTGGCCTAGCATTGCCACCATTT
>WAOR01000118.1 GCA_015521175.1 Thermodiscus sp. | reverse complement strand
CCTATCCCTATGAGAGGCCACAAGCAATACCTCTGACTAGTGTATACTATGCTCCCGTGAATACGGTCGGCTAATAGCCTGCTCAATGGAAGATTATCCCCGTGTAAGTGGACGAGCCAGAACCTAGCCGTAGATAAGGGCACGGGGGGCGATAGAAGAGCGTCAAGATCCCCTGTGACTATGTCAAGGCGTGGCGCGAGCCATGCCGCCTGCTCTACCGACATTATCAGTCCAGGGCATTGGGGGACACCCTCGGCTAGGGGGCCGATGATGCATGCCGCTTCACTATCTACTGCTCTTAGGAGCCACTGTGAGAACTCGCATGTCTTAGCGGGATCTTGGAGTTTCGCGCCTAGCTCTGCGGCCTCGAGTTCGCGCCTAGGATCTAGGCCGAGACGCCTCTCTGCTATAAGCATGTAGGCAAGCCTAGCCGGTTCGAGCCTCTCGCAGAGGCTCCAGTAGGCTCTGCACGACCCGCCTCGCAGCCTCGTGTAGCTCTCTACTCCAAGTGGTTCTCCGGATGCACCCCTCGAGGTACTCGAGTACTTCCTCACCGGGTTCAGCGACCCCCGCTAATACCTTCGTGTAGAGTACCAGTAGCTCGACGAAGCACCCATACCCCCTCACGTAGCCATCGTATTCAGCTAGTACCAGGGGGTTAAGCCTGTTACAATAGTAGAGGTCGTACTCTACCCCCTTGGCTGCCAGCGAGGGGTTACAGGAGTACCAGGAGCCCATCCATCTAGAGGGAACCGGGATTCCTCCTTCATAGTCAACCCTCTTCTCCAAGTAATGATCTAGGCTCTCGAGGAAGAGTAGGGGGTCCCTCGGAGCTAGTAGCACTAGGCAGTCGTACCGCATTCCTCGGAGTCTAGCCCCCTCGTAGACGCGGTAGAACCAGGGAGGCCCTCCTAGGAGGCCCAACGGTGTAGAGTATCTTGTGTTGCAGGGGAAGGCTATGAACTCGTGGAACCCCCACAAGCCTTACAACCCCTAAGTAATACGTGAGTCACGGGCCAATGAGGTCCTCTGCCGCTAGAGAGGGCTCTTCACCTATACATGGGGAGCCCGGTGATGTCAGCGAACCCCTGACCGAGGCCCCTCACCGGCGATAAGCCAGGTTCTCAGTAGGGTTACGGCCGCGCTCACCAGTGATAATCCGAGTACTGCGGCGAGTAGGCTTGCGGCGACTCGCGGGGGAGTGGCTGTTATGAAAGAAACACTCTCCACAAGGAAGTATAGGCCTGCGATGATTAGGAGTATTGCAGTGCTCACCGTTACTATCTGCTTGGTGTCAGCCACCTAGTACACCTCACCCGCCAGTTTGTCTAGGAAGCGGAGCCGCTTCGATATGGGCGGGTGGGTGGAGAATAATTCGATTACGGGGTTCTCCTCCTCATACTTGAGCCTCTCAACCACGTAGTCAATATCCACGAGCATGCCCCCGCTAGCCTCGATAAGAGGAGCTACTATGAAGAGGGGCTCCGCGAAGCTATGCCTCTCAACCCGGCCCCTCCCCTCCTTCAAAGCAAGGTAAATCTTGGCGAGAGCCCTCTGAAGCGGCCTAGGGGTTCCAATGGTGAGGGCGGAGTGGGCGTCGGCATAGTATTCTCTAAGCCTGTTGAAGTGAGCGATTAGGAAGCGGAAGAGAATGCTCACAGCAATCAACGCCGCGCCAACAGCGGCTAGGACGGCGCTACTCGACCCTTCCCTCTCGTCTCCCCCTCCAAGGAGGCCAGCGTAGAGTAGGAGGCGCCCGGCGAAGTACACGGCTAGGGGAATAATGCTTAGGGCCAGTATCCAGCTTACATCCCTATGGCGGAGGTGGCCGGCCTCGTGCCCTAGGACAGCTTCAACCTCCTCATCGTCCAGTAGGTGGAGCAGGCCCCTTGTCACCGCTATGTAACTGCCGCTGAGAGGGCTACCGTAGGCGAAGGCGTTGGGCATGTCGATATCGGCGATCTTAACTCTTACCCGGCCCAGCCCGCTCCTCCGAGCGATCCTCTCAGCTAACAGTGCTACCTTCTCCTCTCTAGGCGTTCTAGGGTCCCTCGTCTTGTAGAAAGCACTGATCAGCCATGGAGATATCAGCCATTGGACTAGTATTAATCCGAGCGATAGCACGGTGGCAGTCCAGACTATAACATCTCCCGAGTAGCCCAGGTACCTAGTTACACCGACTATAAGGGCTAGGTACGCCAGAAAAGTTAGCAGCCCAGTAGTAATCATTCCCGCCTTGAGCCCAGAAAGGCTCGAGGGCTCCCTCCCAACTAGCTTGTCAGCGTTAAGCACGAGTACTCCTATCACCGCCGCCCCTATGAGACTCTCCAGTAAGTACAGCCACCAGTACGCTATCAGCCAAGCGAACACTCTACCGAGCACCCCTGCTTATCCGGATCCATTATCAGAGAGTAGTATTATAGTTCCGCTAGGAATAGATCCCTCAACAGTAACCACCCTGGCCTCAATCCCCCTACTCTTAAGAGAAGCTATGACCCTCCCTCGAATCTCGGCAAGGAGGTCCTCTATCAGCGCTCCGTGACCGATGCTCTCGTCAAGGTTCGTATGGTCATAAGCCCTGACAGCCTCCCCAGTTATTTCTCTCAAGAGTTCTATATCTATAACCCTGTCAATGTCAACGCATACCCTGACTGTTACATCGTGCCCGTGTAACTCGGTGCCGCCAAGCTTCCCGGCAGTCATGGCTATACTGGCAACAGCGCTGGTACAGTAGCGGTAGTTCAACCCTCCAACCACACCTATGTATAATATTAAGCAACCATGCATATTCATAACTACTGTGGTGATGCGCGAGATGCCAGTAAACCCGGAAGTAGTAAAGAAGAACATTGAAGAGTCCAAGAATGGCGTTAGGATTCGCTTCTATGTTAAACCGAACTCCAATAGAACCGCTCTTGTAGTCGAGGAGGACGAGCTCGTCTTCTATACCGACGAGCCACCGGTAGCGGGAAGAGCTAACGCTAGCCTCATACGCTTCATTGCAAAGGGCCTCGGGATATCAACGTCGAAGATAAAGATAGTCCGGGGCCAGAGAGATAGGCTGAAGGTAGTAGAGGTTGAGGACGTAAACCCGGACTTTGTAGTTGAGAAGCTAGCCAGCATAGCGGAGCCCTGGTAGGGGCCTCTCCCCAGGTTATTACTTCTTTATTAGTGGGAAATCCTCTAGCTTAGCTTCACCCCTCCTACCCTTATCGCTCACAACCTCCACTGGCTCCCCTAGGATAGCGTATCTCGTATCAATGTAGGCTTGGCCTACCCCTCTCTTCCTAACAGGGCTATATGTACCGCTCGTCACCCAGCCCACGACCTGGTCCTCTACCACGATCTTGTAGCCTTGCCTGGGGATAAACCTAGCGTACTTTTTCTTCATAACAATACCTAGCCTAACCCAGCGGACCCCCTCCCTCCTGCAAGCCCTCAGTGCGGGCTCGCCCACGAAGCCAGTCTTCTTCCAATCAATGGCGCCAAGGCCATACCTCAGGCTGAGAGCGCAAGGGAATACTCTGGGGTCCTCCCCATACTCGTGGCCTCCGAGGACGAAGCCCATCTCGATCCGCAGAGAATCCCTAGAGGCTATACCAACCGGTTTAACGCCCCTCCCTAGGAGGGCTTCGTACAGCTTCACAGCCTCCCCGGGGCTTATCCAGAACTCGAACCCATCCTCGCCAGTCCACCCGCTCCTACTGGCCACGTAGATCTCTGCGCCAGCCAGGCTAGTATTGGTAATGAATTGGAGCGGCTTAAGCGACGCTATCTCGCTGCCGCCCAGCTCCTCGACAACCCTCTCGGCCTCTGGTCCCTGTAGGGCGAGGAGGGCATAGTCGCTCCGTAGATCCTCCACTTCAACCTCTACTCCTAACCTGCCAGCCCACTCCTCGATATACCTCGCCATCTCGTCCGCTACGGCTGCGTTGGGGACTACTAACCACTCTTCATCGCTCACCTTATAGAACATCTCGTCGTCCTTAACCCGTGCATACTCGTTCAATGCCAGGGTGGGACCGCTCATCCACCCCTCACGCGTCTTCGAGAGCCTCTTAGTGTAGAGCTTCTCCAAGACCTCTAGCACACCAGCACCCCTAAGCCTTAGCCTCCCCATATGGCTGATATCGAAGATTCCGGCACTACTCCTAACTGCGAGGTGCTCCTCTATAGTACTGGTATAATACATGGGAACCCTCCAGCCCGCGAACTCGCCGAAGGTAGCCCCTAGCCTCTCGTGTAGTTCTTCGAGAGGAAGCACTCGGAGGCCCATGACACAGCACCCTCCACTAGCAATCTAGAAGGTGATCCTCAACTATATATCCCGGGGTGTAAGTGCTAGAGAGGCCTAGTCTCGTAGCCCAGAGGAATCCCTGGCTCATCGACTACCTCCAGCGCTACGTGTTCCGGATATACGCTGCACTCGCCGAGCGCTGATAGGCCCTCTTGTTCTCTCCCCTTATATATTAGGCTCCATGCCCTGAGAAGGCTCTTGTCGTCGAGCTTGTGGGGCTCACAGTCCCCAGCCTCTTTCTTTGCCTTTAGGCTCTTCTCTAGGGTTACAATCCTGGCGAGGGGAATAGAGTCATTGTTATCGATGAAGTGGAGGGTTAGGCCGCCGTAGGCTATGGAGTATAGGAGTATTTTGTCCCACACCTCTAACCTCTCCGCGCTGGACTCGTCTCCCCTGAGATACGCGGTGAGGGCTTTGGCGACTCTTGGAGGGACGCTCACTCCTCCCCCGAGGACGCTTGCAACTGCGAGGTTATCACTCACCGCTACTATAATAGCCGGGTAGATCCTGAGTATAGACTTCATATCCTCGAGCTGGATCTCCATGGTTGAAGCGCCTCATATAATGCTCGGCGGCTGTTTGTCTTCACTCCTCGTCTTGGGTACTACGCGGAGGTGGGCGTTGAATCCTGCTGATATGAGTGCTAGTAGGTTCGCGAGTTTTCTTATGGAGCCTGTAAGCCTTGGCTTGGAGAGCTCCTCATGGTAGATTACCTCGGTTATGACTATGTTCTGTGTGTTAATGTAGTCTGGTTGCACGATGATTATGCAGTCGGGGCACACTAGGTAGGCGTCCCTTATAATATTATAGACTATCTCCTGCCTGTCAACTGGGGTGAGGGCTGATAGGGCACTCTTATGCTCTGGGCTAACCACAACGCCGAGCGTGAGGACTACCCGGTCCTTCGCGGTCGACGGCTGTTGAATAACAATGCGAGCGACGACTGGAGGGATCTTAGCGGTTACCCTCAGTATCCACTCGACAGGGGCCTCCTTGGGCGGCGTCTCTCCCTGGACCTCGTGGCCTTCATCGACTAGCCACGCTATGATCTTCTCCCTGATACTCGTCAATTCGCCAAGCACCGTTTAGCCATAAGCGGTGCGGCGAGTGTTTATATAGAGCTATTCTTTACCCAGCTGGGTATAGAGTGCTTATTAATAAGGCGTGCGACCCGCCATAGTTTAACGGTGTTAAAAGGGGGGACCGGTATTGGCGAAAGCCCTGGAAATCGAGAAGCTAAAGGTGAGAGTAACCGGTAAAGAGATACTGAAAGGCGTGGATCTAAGCGTAGATTACGGGGAAGTACATGCTGTAATGGGCCCTAACGGTAGCGGTAAGACAACCCTGGCATACACGATTATGGGCCGGGATGGCTACGAGGTGGAATCCGGGGACATAAGGCTAGAGGGAGAGAGCATTCTAGGGCTCCCAGCGGACGAGAGGGCTCCTAAGGGCCTCTTCCTAGCATTCCAGGAACCCCCAGCTATCCAGGGAGTACGCTTCTCCACGTTCCTCATAGCGATCATAAACAAGAGAATGGGTGCCCGGGACCTAACAACACTCAAGGATCCGAGGAAGCTGAGGGAAATCTACAAGCTCCTGGAAGAAGTAGGCCTCGATAAGAGTGTTCTAACCAGGGAACTATACGTCGGCTTCAGCGGTGGAGAGAAGAAGAGGGCTGAAATGCTACAGGCACTCCTAGTAAATCCCAAAGTAGTCATACTTGACGAGCCAGATAGCGGCCTAGACGTTGACGGTGTAAGGAAGATAGCCGAGCTAATAGAGAGCCTCAGGAAGAATGGGAAAGCAGTACTACTAATAACTCACTACCCACGCCTCTTCAACTACGTCGAACCAGACACTGTTACAGTCCTTATGAATGGGAAGATAGTGGCTCGCGGCGATAGTGACCTGGCAAGGGCGATAGAAGAGAAGGGCTACCAGGCCGTGGCTAATGTAGCATAGGCCTCCAAGGCTTGGTTCTAGGTGATCTGCAATGGCGAAGGGCGCAGTCAAGCTGAGGGAGGAGCTACTGCGTGGGACTGACATGGTTGACATGCTCGGATTAACAAGCCAGCCCTATAAGGTCGAGGTGGAACTACGAGGCAGGATAACTAGAGATATGGTCGAAGAGATCAGTAGGCTAAAGAAGGAGCCGGACTGGATGAGGAGGCTAAGGCTACGCAGCCTAGAGCTATTCGAGAAGCTACCCATGCCAAGGTGGGTTCCGGGAATAGAGGAGATAGATCTTGAGGAGCTAGCCTTCTACGTTAAGCCCGAGGCTCAACAGGCCTCGAGCTGGGACGAGCTCCCCGAGGAGATTCGAAGGTATTATGAGCTCCTGGGGATCCCGGAGGCCGAGGCGAGGTATCTAGCAGGCCTCTACGCCGTAATGGATAGTGAGACCGTGTACGGCAACGTTAAGAAGACCCTTCGCGAGAAGGGAGTCGTCATAATGTCTATGGACGAGGCGGTCCAGAAGGATCTTCCAATACTAAAGGACTACTTCATGAGAGTATTCCCGCCCTCAGATCACAAGTTCGCAGCCCTCCACGGAGCCCTGTGGAGCGGCGGGGTCTTCATGTACGTGCCCAAAGGCGTCAGGATACCGGACCCGATAGAGGGCTTCTTCCTCATAGGCCAGGCAATGGAAGGCCAGTTCGAGCACACACTGATAATCGCTGATGAGGGTAGCTACGTTAACTTCATCGAGGGCTGTAGCGCTCCGAGGTTCGTCGGCTACAGCTTCCACGACGGAATGGTAGAACTCTACGCCCACAGGAACTCGACGATAAAGTTCACAACGGTCCAGAACTGGAGCAAGAACGTGATCAACTACAACAACAAGAGGGCCATAGCGGAGTCGGGGGCGAAGGTTGACTGGTTCGAGGGTAGCATTGGGAGTAAGATAACGGTAACCTACCCCTCAACAATCCTCCGGGGAGAAGGCGCCGTCTCTAGAAGCATGGTAGTGAGCATGTCAAAGGGGCCTGTGCTCAAGGACACGGGTAGCAAGATGATTCACGCCGCACCAAGGACGAGGAGTAGGATTGTTAACAAGACGATAAGCGCGGAGGGGGGCATTAACATCTACAGAGGCCTAGTAAGGGTACTCCGAGGGGCAAAGTATGCGCAGGCAGACGTTGAGTGCGACTCACTCATATTCGACGAGAAGAGTAAGGCTCACACATTCCCGCACAACCAGGTAGACGAGATAACAGCCAGTGTAACACACGAGGCCACAACCGGTAGGCTAAACGAGCAGCAGCTCTTCTACATGATGACTAGGGGATTATCGGAGAACGAGGCTAAGAGCCTCATAGTGCTAGGCTTCCTAAGCGAGATACTAGTAGAGCTACCCTTCGAGTACCTCAACGTGCTCAGCAGAGTCATCCAGCTTGAGTTCAAAGAGTTAGGAGCAGTAGGGTGACGAGCATGGCGGGTACAGTAAGCACTTACAAGGACATTGAAGAGATACCCTTCCAAGAGATCGCGGACAGCCCCACCCTCAAATACTACACGAACTGGAAAGTCTTCCAGCAACGCCTCAAAGCCCCAGACTCGAAGGAGTATATAGCAGAACCTTCATGGATAGCCCGGCTGAAAGAGAGGGTAACAGACTACCTAATACTCGGTAAGGACGTCGAACAAGAGGTTAGCAAGGTAAGACTAAGCGATGTAGCCAGTAATGAGGATATTCTGGCAGAGATTGGAGCGACCGGTAAAATGGACTACATCCACGTCCAACGCCTAACCAAGGGAGTAAAAGTAGCCCTGCCAGACGAGGAGGAGTCAACTCTACTAATCGTATCCCTGGGAGGAGACGGGTACACGGGTCACCACGTATCCCTCGAAGTAGGCAAAGGCGCAAATCTAGAACTGATACTTGTAGACCTGGGAGGTATAGGTAACGCCTCCCTTAAGACTTTCACTCTATCAGGCAGGCTTTGCGAGAACGCGCAGGTAAGAGTAACAAGCCTATCAAGCCATGGAGAAACCGCAGTCTATACGAAGCGGGTCTACAGGCTATCCAGTCATGCTAAACTAGAAGTGAGGAGCCTCTACATCGGGGGTCCCTCAACTAGGGTAAACGAGGACGCTTATCTAGAAGGAATCGGATCCTCAGTAGCAGTGCAGGCTTCCGCCCTCTCAACGGGATCATCATGGATAGACGTGCTACTAAACGCAATACACGAGGGAGAGCGGAGTAAGTCTCTAGTGACGGCCAGGGGCGCCTCTCTAGACAACGCTTTCCTCTCCCTGAGAGGTATTGCTATAGTCAAGGATCAGGCTGAATGGTCAAGAAGCCACGTCGACGTCCATTCCCTAATACTATCGGATACTGCTAGGGCAAATGCCAGCCCGATGCTAGAAATACACACTGGTAACGTTGAGGAGGCCTACCATAGCGCGAGCGTCCACAGTATAGAGGAGTCCGAGCTATTCTACCTGGCAACCAGGGGGCTCTCGAGGAACGACGCAATCAAGCTACTGCTCGACGGAGTAGCGGGCTACTCGGGGGTACTAGAACTACTGGGAATAAGCTTAGAGGGATTAATGGGTCAGTGACGCCACCCATCCACACCAATCGGATTCTCCTAGTGCTTCGTCATCCCCATCTCCTCTTCTAGAGCTTCAATATAGTTCTCCACCCTCACAACAAGCTTCTCAGCCAGTCTTCTCGAGTAGTCAAAGTACATGCGGTCTGGTAATCTTAAAATTTTCTCGTAGAAATGGGATAGGCTTTCCCTAAAGGATCTCCCCATCTGGCACCCGGTATGGATAACCCTGGCTATGCCGATAGCTCCCAGGGCGTCTAGCTTGTCAGCGTCGGAGAGGACCTTGGCTTCCACACTCTTAGGCTTGACCCCTAGACTGTAACTGTGGGCTAGGATTGCATGCCTAACCTCTCCTACTATATCCTCCATTCCGAGGCCGGATAAGAATTCCACGGCTAGAGAGGCGCTCTTCTCAGCGTGGTGACCACTGCCGGGTGTAAACCTTCCGATATCGTGGAGGGCTATGGAGGCCTCTAGCACTTTCCAGTCAACACGGAGCCTCTCATTCTCCACTATTCGTTCTGAGTAGGAGTAAACACGGGCTACATGGGGCCAGCCGTGTGCAGGGTCGCAGCCCATTATCGAGCTAGCAATTATAACTAAGGGCTTAGGGATAACTCGAAACCCGGCCTTACTGCACTCGCTCATCCAGGTTCCCTTGAGTGGAATAAGGGTGGGACACTCAGTATTTAGACCAGGATTTACACATGTACTTACATGTAATTACCCTAAACCGAATAGTCTCGACGTGGGCAGAATCAAATGAAAGCAAAGAGGGGTTGCTTATGTCTAAGGAGCCGGAGTGCAAGATAGAGAACGGCCTTATAATTGTCCCTAAGGGCCTCAAGAACGTCGTACCCGATGTGACCTACATTAGCGGAGTAGACCCTACAGGCCAGGCAACAATCTATAGGGGCTACACCATAGACGACATCGGCGAGCACGCGAGCTTCTACGAAGCGGTATGGCTAATCCACAAGGGAGTACTCCCCTGCGAGGATGAACTCAAAGAGGTAAAGAAGAAGATAGACACCTACAGGGGCCAGGTCCCCGAGAAGATATTCGACGCTCTCAAGCTGGTCCCCAAGGCCCACCCAATGTACTACGGTAGCTACGGCGTCACACTCCTAGGCCAGTACAACGCCCCCGATGACTGGAAGTTCGACGACGACTTCCTATTCGACCACGCCCTCAAGCTAATCGCACAGCTACCAGTAATCTTCGCTGCCGGCTGGAACCTAGCCCACCACGGAACCTTCGTAAGGCCAGACCCCAACCTAGACCACGCCAAAGACGTCCTAAGGATGATAGTGAACAGAACTCCGAGCGACCTAGAGGCCAGGGCCTTCGAGTCAAGCCTCGTACTCTACATGGACCACGGCTTCAACGCCTCAACCTTCACCGTTAGAGTGATAGCAAGCACCCTAAGCGACATGTACAGCGCAATAGCCGGCGGAATCGGCGCCCTAAAGGGACCCCTACACGGCGGAGCCAACGAGAAAGCCCTCGTAATGCTACTAGACGCTAAGAAGAAGGCCGACGAGCTAGGAAAGCCCCTAGAGGAGTACATCGAGGAGTACATACTAGAGAAGCTCAGGAAGAAGGAGAAGATAATGGGATTCGGCCACAGAGTCTACAAGGTCCACGACCCCAGGACTGACGTGGCTGCAAAGTTCATAAAGCAACTACCAGAAGGCGAGTACTGGCTCAAGGTCCTCCACAAGGCAGAAGAGGTAATGAAGAGAGAGAAGAACCTGCCAGCCAACATCGACCTCTACACTGCAATACTCTACTACCAGCTCAAGATACCCATACCAATGTTCACGCCCATATTCGCCATGGGCAGGATCGTAGGCTGGACCGCCCACTACATCGAGCAAGTGAAGAACAACAAGATCATAAGGCCGAGCGAGAAATACGTAGGCCCCACCGGCCTCAAATACAAGCCTCTCGAGGAGAGGTGCAAGAAGTAAGCCTAAAACCCAATATTTCCCCTTTTTAATATTTAATTTAAGTTATAAGTTTATTTTCCAGTACACTAATCCATAGGAGGTCCCCTCATGTTCCCTTATCAACGCTAGCCCTTCCCTACCACAGTAGCTGGAGGCGATGACTCTCTTCCGGCGGCACCGACCCCCACGGGTATGAGGACCGCTTCGCTGGAGAGAGCCCCTAAATATTTCCCCTCCACTAGTTAATCGTTAAGCGGGCACACGAGAATTGTCAGTCCAGGATGAAAAGAGCAGCCTAGCAGCTACTCTGGCTGAAGCCCTCGGGATCCCCTTGGAGAGAGCTGAGAGACTACTCGAATCCAAGAGCACTAGGCTAATGAGGTATCGTAACATAGAATACATAGTGCTGAGGAGAGATGTTGGAGACCACTATGAGGGCACTTCAGTCATACTCCTACCAGACGGCGGATACCGTGTCGTAGAAGGCTACCCGCACATAGGCCGGGTACTCCTACTCTCGAGAGCAGTTCCAAGGCATTTCGTAGACTATGTAGTCGTCGAGGAGAAGATGGACGGCCACAATGTGAGGGTGATAATGATTGATGGAGAGATCTACGCCCTTACACGGGGAGGGTACATCTGCCCGTACACGACGCACCGCATGAGGAGGACGTATGGGGAAGAGCTACGGGGACTGTTCGATGAGGTGGGGCATGAGGCGGTTATTGCGGGAGAAGTAGTCGGGATGGAGAATCCCTACACGAGGTACTACTATCCAGAGGCCCCCTACTGGGACTACTTCATATTCGACATATTCACCGCTGATAACAAGCCGGTCCCCGTCAAGGAGAGGCGCAGGCTCGTGGAAGAGCACGGTCTCCGGGGGGTCCCCCAGCTTGGAGTAGTCCATAAGGATGACTGGCAGACGATCCTCGAAATAGCCCGAGGCCTCGAGACTGCCGGGAGGGAGGGAGTAGTCCTGAAAGACCCGGACTATAGAGTGGAGCCTCTCAAGTACACGACAGCCTACATAAACGCCAGGGACATAATGGAGGGAATGAAGTTCCCCTTCGACGAGGGCCACTCCTTCATATTCCCGCGAGTACTTAGGCAGATGTTCAAGGCCTTCGAGGAGGAGTGGGATGAGGCGAGGCTCAGGGAGGAGGCCCACAGGCTGGGAGAGGCAATACTACTACCCGCTGTGGAGAGCATTATGAGGTATGCGAGGGGAGAGGTCCTCGCCGAGGAATTCATCCTAGAGTTCGCCTCCCTCAACGAGCTGGAGGAGTTCATCTCTTACGCGGCCAGCCTAGGGATACCCATAACAATAGTCTCAATAGACGTCGGAGACTCCTCGGTTAAGGCTAGAATGCTCAAGCATAAGAAAACGCCGGAGCACTACCGGAGAATATTCCGGACAGGCCTATCACCCCTCGACTAGCACCCCAGCCTGGAGACCGTAGGCTACACCAGTAGCCGCCGCAACAATATCTAGGGCTGCGCCGGGACTCCACCCCCTAGGCCTCCACAAGCCGTCAAGGTACTCGAGGGCCCGTCTAACACCCTCACCCGAAGCTATCCTAAGCGCCAGCCGGGCCTCCCATAGGGCCTTCTTATACGCCATCCAGCCATACTTGTGGGCAATCAGAGTATCCCCGTGGCGTGCGAGTATGCGTAAAAGAGCCCATAGTATGGCCTCTTCCCACCCGGCGCCAAGCCCACCGAGTATGACTCCAACAGCCTCCTCGACGAGGGGATATCCATAGAGGAGTTCTCGGTGGACCAGGTCCCACCTCGCAGCCCAAAGGGCCTCCCAGAGGCTACCGGGATACCTCCCGCTACCCACGCCTGGCACCGGGCCCTCGTAAACCCCCAGATGGCTTACGTTGGCCTCCTCCAATAGCCTATAGTAGAGCCTAGCAGACTCCGGGCTATCACACTCAATGACTAGCCTTGAAGCCTCCCGGAGCAGGGCCGGGTATTGCCTAGTCTCCTGTACGGCCCGGCAAAGGGGTAGGAGGAGCATGAGGGTCCCGGCCTGGATATTCCCCCTAGCCCGTGCAAGGGGGAGATACTCCCTGATACCCCTGGCCATGAAGCCCTTGCACTCCCCTATAGCCGAGGCCTGGCAGGCGGAGTACACATAGTGGAAAGACTCGGCGAAGTCGAATACATCCTTGTCACTGTGGCTTAGGCACCTAGTGACAGCCCCGGGCTTAGGGTGAGCCAGGGGCTCGAGCAACGCTCCCATTGCAAGGGCCAGCAAGGGGTCTCCAGGCAAGACTAGTCATCCACCACCCGTAAAGTCCCCGGGTGGATAAGGTATTGGAGGCGGGGAAGCTATATGGCTGGAGACCCCGTGAAGGCCCTGCTAAAAGCGCTGTACAGCCTAGCAGTATCCAGGGGTAGCGGTATCGCGGGAATAGCGCTGGCCGGGGGCCAGGACAGGGTAAAGATCGATGTAAGAGCATTCTACAAGCACCACGACGAGGAAACAGGCTACACGCTGTTCAGTGAAGCCCTCCAAAGCCTCACCGATAGCGACTATAAGAAGCTAGAAGATATCGGCATAAGGCTACACAGGGAGAGGGGGACCCTCTACATAGAGGTCCCCGTAGACCTGTTGAGGGACCCCCGCAGGATCGAGGAGATGATAGGTAATGACCAGGCTTGACAGCCTAGAAAAAGCAGCCGGCATTAGGAGGAAGCTCGGGAACTACGTATCCGGGAGGAGGGCCTACGGCTACCTCAAGAGGATAACCCGTTACCACAGGATCCAGGGATCCCACGGCCTCCAGCAGGCAGTGGAAGCTGTTGAAGCTCTGATAGTAGACGAGGCCCCAGACCTAGTAGAGGTCACCTCCTACAAGTACACGGGCAAAAACTCCCCAGAATGGCTCCAACTCCCCGTGGCGTGGGACGTCTACGACGCCACCCTAACAGTGAACGGTAGAATCTACAGGCTCCAGGCACATCCGACCCTGCCAGCGGCGCACACGCCGCCCACAGACGGGATAGTCGAGGGCGAAGTAGTACCTGTGAGGGACCCCCTCGACCCTGGGGAGTACGAGGAGAAGAAGGACAAGATAGTCCTAGTAACAGAGCACCACAGGCTAGCCTACAGGCTCGCCGCCGAGGCCGGAGTGGCGGGAGTAATATTTGCAATGAAGGATAGGAACTGGGACGCCTTCCCCTACATAGGCCTCTTCCTCACAAGAGAGGAGGCCTCCAAGTATGCGACGCCGGCCGTAACAGTTCCATGGAGGCTCGCAGGGGAACTCGAGGGTAAGAGGGTTAAGATTAGGGTAGACGCCGACATAGGCGGGCCAGGAGAGGTACCGGTACTAATAGCCTGGCTGGGGGACCCCCAGGCCGGGGGACCCTCACTAGTAGCACATATATGCCACCCGAAGCCCGGCGCGAACGATAATGCTAGCGGGGTTGCCTCGAGCCTCGAGGCGTTCATAGCGCTAGCCGAAGCCGTCGAGGCTGGCGATCTGGAGCAGCCGGAGGGGACCCTCCGGCTAATACTAGTCCCCGAGTACACGGGTACAACCCTGCTCCTCGAGGGGTGGATGCACGACCTCGATATCTCTGGCTTAAACCTGGACATGGTGGCTAGGAGGGGGACCCTCGCTGACCCGCCGAGGCTAACATACGCTCCCATAACCGTCGGCCCCTCGAGGACCGCGGACACCTACTACGACGTCCTATTAACTACGGGTGGAGAGGCGGGGATCGACTACTACATGGCTGGGAGCGACCACGACGTCCTCATAGGCTACGGGAGGGACTCAGTAATGATGAACCAGTGGCCCGACCCCTACTACCACTCGGACCTAGACGACGCCGACACGATAGATCCAGGCCTACTAGCCGCTACAGCCCTAAACGCCGCCACAACAGTATACCTCGAGGCAACCGGCTACGAGCCCACAGGACTGGCGAGGATGAGGATCGTGGAGAGGCTGGCCTCAAAAGCCGTCGCCAACGGGGGGAACACCGCTTTAACCGCAATGGTAGCCAGGCTACGATACGGAGTCTCACTAGAGGCCCTAGTCCCCCAGTGGAGCCCTCTGAGAGACGATAGAACCCTCCGGGCAAGGCAGCCATACTACACCGGGCTACTATCGGGCAGCCTAAACCTAGACGATAAGATAGCTGTGGCGAGGAAGCTCAAAGAGCTAGGTATCGGCTATAACGTGTTAAACGAGGCAATATTCGCGGCTACCCGGGGCTACACGGTGTCTAGGCTCCACACGGAACTCGCAGCGGCATACCCTCGCTTAATGGATGAGGACCTCTTCAAGGGAGTAATCGAGTTACTAATTGAAGCGGGGTTTATTGAGGCCTCCTAAACCTCCTCCCTTATAGCCTTCCAAACCCTAGCGACCCTCACAACGAGGGTATAGGCGAGAAGTAACACTCCTACACCTAGCAGGAGGTTCCCGTAGTAAACCATGCCAGCGGCCGCTAAGGCGTATACCAGGAGGATCCAGACAACCCTATCACCCCTCTCCATAATACCCACCCCCCGCATGCTAACGCCGACAAGCTCGCCCTTAGCCCTAGTATAACTTATCGAGACGGAGAAGCCGAGGGCTACGAGCAGTAGTGGGGGTGCAAGACCAGCATAGGATAGAGCGGTGTAGTAGGCTGTGTCCGATAACCTATCAGTGACAGAGTCGAGGAACTCCCCCCTCCTACTCACCTTTCCAGCGGCTCTAGCGACGGCTCCGTCGAGGGCGTCAACCAGGGCGCTTGCGGCTACAAGTAATATCCCGGCCCAGTGTAAGCCTCGCATAGATGCTAGAGGGGCTAGCCAGGCGAGTGCAAGGCCCAGTAGCGTGTACGTGTTTGGATTGGGGCTGATTCTTGCAAGTACCTCTCCCACCTTCTCTGTCACAGGTGCTACTTTGCCGCGGAGCCTTTCAAGGGTCAATGCTACACCCCAGGGGCCTGCTCGCTGGACGGGGTCCGTCGTATACTGAGTCCTCCTCAAATACCCTCTAATGAGCCATATTAGAGTGAGGTGTACCATGATGGCGCTTAAAGAGGGTGTGCCCGCCCCGGACTTTGAAGCCGAGACCCATAAGGGTGATAAGATAAGGCTCTCTAGCCTTAAGGGCAAGATAGTGGTCCTCTACTTCTATCCAAGGGCAATGACTCCGGGCTGTACTAGAGAGGCGAGGAGGTTTGAGGAGTTATATGAGGAGTTCAACAAGCTGGGAGCTGTTATCATAGGCGTTTCAACTGACACCGTGGAGAGGCTGAAGAAGTTCGCTGGGAAGGAGGGACTCAACCACATAATACTAGCCAGCGACCCCCAAGGAGAGATAGCCGCTAAGTACGACGTGCTCAGGAAAGGAAAGAAGAGGGTTTCAGCTGAAAGAGTAACCTTCATAATAGACGAGCAGGGCATTATCCGAAAGGTTCTGCAAAACATACGGCCTGCGGAGAAACACGCAGACCTTGCCCTAGAAACAGTCAAAACCCTGGCATCGGGGAAGGGGAGCGCTTGCCCCTCGTAATAGACCATACTTACCCGGTCATGGATACAAGATTAATCCCAATACCAACTATTACAAGCATGGATCAAGACCCCAGTTAGAGGTGCCTAGAATGCCCATACGTGTCGAGAGGGACCCTTCCATATCCTGGGTAATAATCGACAGGGAGGACAAGGGGAACAGCCTTGACTACGAGCATGCGAGAGAGCTGGCAAGGGCTATAGCCGAGGAGTGCCAGGCCACCGAGACCAGCGTTGTAGCTCTCACGGGGTCGGGGACACGCTTCTTCTCCACAGGAGTAGACTTGGCGAGCGTCGCGGAAGTGAGGGATGAGAAGGACGCTTGGAAGCTCATGTACGAGGGCCTCGGAGGAATATGCGGAGCCCTACACGAGTGCAGCAAGCCCGTTATCGCGGCAGTAAACGGCCATGCTATAGGGATAGGCTTCGAGCTACTACACGCAGTAGACATCGCTGTAGCCGTGAAGGGAGCGAAGTTCGGGACTCCAGCGGTTAAGTGGGGTATGGTTCCACCTGGCACTCCAACGGTGGGCCCAATACTGCTCGGTTACAAGACGGCGGCCTATCTCGTCCTCACGGGAGACCTTATATCTGCGGATGAGGCTAGGGATAGAGGCATTGTTAACATAGTAGTCGAAGATCACGAGGAGCTGAGGAAAACTGTGAGAGAGATTGCTGAGAAGATAGCGGGTAACGACCAGTGGGCTGTGAGAATGGCTAAGGAGCTCCTCCGGGAGGCCAGGTCGAGGGCAAACATTCAGAGAGGCCTAATGGCGCTAGTCTATAGTACTGCTAGGAAGGAGACTAGGGAGAGGACAAAAGAGTTCTTTAAGAAGAAAGAGAAGAAACATGGTTAAGCCGGCCTACCCCCCAGGTTTACCCGGAGAAGGCTTTCCTGAAGCCCTTCACTAGGTAGTAGGCTATCCAGAGAACTGCGAGGCCAGCTATGACGTCTCCAATCATCCTAGCCCATATCACGTGGATCATGCTTGGCTGGGTCCATATCCCTGCAAGCTTCCCGTCGGGTGTGACTAGGCTCTTAATGTACCAGTATCCTAGCTGGCTACCCTTGTCGAACTGAGCGTACATCAGTACTCCCAGGCTCAGTAGGACTTGCAGGTAGAAGCCTATCGCCATGACTACTACGGCTTTTCTAATACTTGGGAGGGCCTTTAATGGTATACCGCCTGCTAGTACGAAGGCTATCATCCACATAAGTATTGTTGGTACGCCGTAGGCTAGGGGCATTGCTAGGTGTGCGTGCACCATTGTGGCCTGGGAGCCGTGGAGGTAGTAGTTCACTACTGGCATGTTGATTAGGCCTGCGCCGAAGGCTACGACTCCAATTGCTCCTCCGAAGGCGGCTACAAGAGTGAAGGTTAGCACGGTCTTCTGAATCTCGTTCCTAATCTCTCCCCTCTTCCAGAGGACCAGCGCGTAGGCTATCACGAAGCCTATTGGTAGGACTTCGAGCGTCGATATCGCCGCTCCGATATACATCCAGAAGGTTGGCTCGCCGCCCCAGTAGTAGTGGTGCGCCGTGCCTATCATGCCCGTAGCTATCTCGAGGCTTGCATCTATGCCTGCTACAGCTACTGCTAGCTTGGGTGGTACTAGGCCTGTTATTACTAGGAGTATTAGGAGTATTGGGATTACTATTGCGGGCCAGAAGCCCTCCACGAAGGCGTGTATCGTTATCCACCTGAAGTACTCGTCCATAGTAAAGTTTGCCCATGGCTTGACGATCGGCAATGCTCCGATGAATGCTCCGAATGCTGTCCCGGCAAGGCCTATGGAGAGTATTTTTAGCAGCGTGTTGAAGGGGTAGGGGTTTGACTTGGCAACCCTGTAGGTTGTCAGGGAGAGGTATCCTACGAGGCCGGCGATCAATAGTAGCCATACTGTACCGAGGCTAACCACGGGCCTACCCTGGCTGCCGAACATGAACCAGAGCCCGTCCGGCATCTTGCCGAGGTAGCTTGCCCATAACCCGAGGAGGCCGAGTACCGCTACTAGACCTCCAGCCAATAGTATTGACAGTGACTGCGTCCTGGTTATCTTTAGGCCGAAGTAGGGTAGCACGAATAGTGCGAAGCTCACCCATGTAACCGCTATCCAAAGGATTGCTAGGTTGTAGTGGAGGCCTCTTGCAACATTAAATGGCAGTATCCCAGTGGTATCCATGCCGTACAGGTTCGGCTCGGCGTATAGGTGCATCATGTAGCCGCCCAGTAATCCCTGTACTATTAGGCCTAGGGCGGCGAGGAGCATTCCCAACAGCGCTACTCTCTGAGCGGGAGAAGGCGGCGGTAGCTCTACAGTTATCCTCTCGTCCTTCCAGTAGTCTAGGAACTTTACTATAATGTAGCCGACGAGGGGCATTATTACTAGTAATAATATGAATATTGTGATCCAGGTTGCCTTTACCGCGTCGAATTTCTGCTCTACTAGGCCGGGGGTGTATGGGAATCCGTTCGTGTAACCCTTCACAGCGATTAGTGCAGTCCACATGAAGTAGGCGGTGATCTCCCGGATGTCGTCTTTTGTGAGGAGCTTGTCAAGGGCCAGTCTATCATTAGTGTACTTGTCCATCCATAGGTTATAGTAATATGTGTAGGTGTCATTGTAAGCCTTGGCTACTTCCTTTGACACTACGAAGCCGCTACTGGTTATGTTTACGAGTTGGTCTCCCTTTTTGCCGTGGGCCTCTATTTGGATGAATTTTAATGTGTAAGCGGTGTAGTCTGTTCCGAAGTAGCCTCCGAAGCCAAGAACGCTTCCATAGTCTTGGATCCCATACCTCTGCACGAGGTACTTACCTTTTATAATATCATCTTTTGTAAATAATATTTGTCCGTCGGTTGTAACGACTTTCTCTGGTATTGGGGGCAGGTTCGCGAAGGTGTATGCCGCGGCGGCGAAGTAGAACACATAGACTAGTATTGCGACGGCTAGCACGAGCTTTGCCCATCCGTTACCTCCGTTCGAGGCCACATTTCCCACCCCTCATGGTCTACTGGGTCCACCATTGACTCTGTTGCTGGGAAGGGTCTGGGGATCCTTTCTAGGCCAACGGATAACCTGGTTAACCATAGCTGGCTTACACTCTCTAAAAATAATTATAATTTTAAATTAATACTCTCCTATTTAAACCACCCTGCGGACAGTAGTAATGGAACCTCGCCCGGTGAGGGTCCCCTGATATGAGGCTCCTCAAAGTAAGGATGAGGCAGTGCGAGAAGCTCCGAAGTATAGGGGCCGACAGCTACTTAGGATTCCGTATCGCTAGTTGCCCGGAGAGAATAGAACACGTAGTCGTATCATCGAGAAGGGTGAGCATCTTCTCGAAGAGGTGTGACGATTGCGTTCTAGCAAAGCTTGTAAGGGCGACCCACGTGGTTGGTACCCCAATAATAGCTGGAGACTCAATAGTTTTCCTCGTTAACGATAATAGGCATGCTAGGAGACTCCTAGCGCAACACTCCGACGACATTGTTGAAGTTGAGGAAGTAGACTATAGGGAGGCCTACCTCACTAAGAGACAGAGGCAGGTCCTCCGCCTCCTGGCCTCAGGCGAGGCCTCGAATGTATCAAGAGTAGCTAGGAAGCTTGGGATATCTAAGCCCGCAGCCCTCAAGCTTGTAAAAAATAGTATAAGGAAGATAGTTGAAAGGTACTCTTAGGCTTCGCCAGCATCCTCTGGCAGAGGGCAGTTGCCCTCTTCGAGAAGCCGTGTTAGGAACTCTTCGAAGACTTCTACTGGGACTAGCCCCACTATTCTATCCACTTCCTCCCCATTCCTGAAAGCTATAGTTGTCGGAGTACCCATAATGTAGTACATACCGGCTACTTCGTACAGGTACGCGGCGTTGACCTTCACAAACACAACCCTATCTCCTAGAAGCTCTGCTGCCGCTTCTACCAGGGGCTCCATCATTTTACAGTATGGGCAGGTTGGCGTGTAGAAGAAGGCAATGGCAAGCCTGCAGCTCTTAATCTTCTCGTGGAATTCCTCGGTACTTGTAACTTCTACTAGCTCTCTGCTGGGCGGCTTGCTGCAGCACTCTTTTATTTTCTCATCTTTTAAGAGTTCTTTTAGTATTTTTCGCTTTGCTATCTCGAGGGCTTCTCCGTCAACGGCTGACATTCTTCCTGCACCTCCTACCCCCTCCATCGATTCGGAGGGCTTATATAACGTGCTATATATTAATACTATTTTATAAAAAATAAGGAGTCTGTGAACATACACAGCAATAAATCGGGCTGGAAGGGGGGAAAGACCCTGGAAAGGAGGGTGTATACGCGTGATCCCCGAGGAAGTCTTGAAGGCTCTAAACAAGCAGTTGAACAGCGAGCTATACTCGGCGTACCTCTACTTGTCAATGGCCTCCTATTTCGACGAAAAAGGACTTGGAGGCTTCTCCCAATGGATGAAGATTCAGGCTAAGGAAGAATTAGAGCATGCGATGAAAATCTACGACTACATCTATTCTAGGGAAGGACGAGTAGTTCTTGAAGAGATAAAGGCCCCACCCAGAGAATGGAGTACTGTAAGCGAAGTGTTCAAGCAAGCCCTAGAACACGAGAGAAACGTTACCCGATCCATCCACCAGCTAGTAGACCTCGCTAGAAGCCTTAATGATAAGGCCACGGAAGTATTCCTATCATGGTTCGTGGAGGAGCAGGTTGAAGAAGAGAAGCAGTTCAGCGAGATACTGCAGTTGCTTGAACTAGCGGGGGAGACGCCGCAATCCCTGCTATTACTGAATGCTAAGCTAGGCGAGAGAAAATAGACGTATGAAAGGAGTCTAGGTTCTAGCCCTCTCGGTCCCCTCAAGGTTTTTCTCCTCTTATAAAACCAGCAAATATCTGGCGGTGCCTTACAGCATGCCATCTATCGCGGACCTACCACTCCACACAGGACACGTGCCGCAGTGGATGCTGAGAATTATGGAGAAGCTAGCCGGAGCTATAATCGAGTATATGGTAGAGGTTAGGGGTCCCTCAAGCGTTGTAGCAATGCTGTCGGACCCTCTATGGTTCCAAGCATTCAACAACGTTATCGGGATGGACTGGGATAGTAGCGGGAGCACAACAGTAGTCGGAGGCGTGTTAAAGACTATAACGTGGAGGAACCCTCATCTAGGTATACTAGTTCTAGGCGGTAAAGGCGCTAGGATGAGAGAGGTCCCCCGTGAAGCTGAGAGGGCGGCGGAGCTATTCGACCTAGACCCGGGGAGGTTGAAGGCCGCGAGCAAACTAGCTGCTAGGGTAGACTCCTCTCTCCTGCAAGACGGATACGACCTATACATCCACCTAATGGCGGTCTCCGAGGATGGCGAGTACGTCGTAGTACAGCAGGGTATGAACACTGGTATTGGAATGGCTAGGAGATATCATATTGCCAGGTATGAGGTCGAGGAGCCCCACTCCGGGGTAGCAGGTTCTCCGGGCGGGACTTTGCTCAACGTAACTGATAGAGAGAGCAGGGAGGCCAGGAGGGTGTTCCTCGACATAGTAGGGGAGGGGCCTCGAAGGGTGTTGAAGCTTCTCGAGGAGGCGAACAGGGTTGCTAGAGGGTCCCCCACGATTCTAGACTACATCGAAGAGGCGTCTCCCGTGGAGAGGAAGCCTGCCAGGCCCTACTATAAGCCGGTAATCCCGTCCCGCAACCTGATACGCAGCATAGAGCTACTAGCTAGTAGTCAGCCTTCCAGCGAGGTAGAGCTTGCACTGGCACCGGGGCTGGGCCCCAAGGTTGTGAGGGCTCTAGCGTTGATAGCTGACATAATCTATGGTGTCCCAACTAGTACAAGGGACCCCACGACCCATCCATTAGACCCCTTCCTCTACGCCTATGCAATCGGGGGCAAGGACGGGATACCCTACAAGTTCGACGCGAAGACCGCTATGGAGGCCTATAGGTTCCTAGAGGAGGCGTTGGAGCAGGCGAGGATCGGTGAGAGGGCTAAGGCTAGGGCTCTCAAGAGGCTCCGCATGCTAGCCCGGAGAACGCTGGGCATATAGTAACACTAATAGGAGGCGGGAGTCCCATGTAGTGGCCTGGGATAACGGGGCCTTGACAGTTATTCTACACGTCTCCGATATACATTGTAGAAACGCCTCCCTCGAAAGGGTCCTCAAAAGCGAAGACTACGATATAGTTGTAGCCTCCGGCGACTTCGAGTGTGTTGAAACAGCAGGCATCCTTGTGGAAAAGGCTCAGGGACCCGCTATAGCAGTCACCGGTAACCTTGACAACCCCGCGGTTTCACGCCTGCTACGCTCCCATGGAGTCCTACTGGACGGGAGGGTTTCCACTGTCAAGGGACTACGCTTCGCCGGTGTAGGAGGCATGGACGTTGTGGGGAGCATTAACATGCTTAAGACGCTCGCCCCAACAAGCCGGCTAGACGTGCTGGTAAGCCACCACCCGCCTAGAGGCGTGCTCGATAAGACATTCATAGGCCTACACGCCGGGTTAAAAGAGCTCTGGGATATAATCAAGACATTCAAGCCCCGCCTCCACCTGTTCGGCCACATACACGAGAGCCCCGGCTACGAGGAAAGGGAGGGAATCCTCTTTGTAAACCCCGGCCCCCTAGCCAGGGGGAGATACGCCGTTATAGAATACGAGGCTGGCAGGGTTGAATTGAAGAAGATCGCATAGCCCGGCGGCATCCTCTCTACAAGGGTTCCCCGGGGGCCTATGCTTTAATCCCCGCCAGTATAATCCTATGCCAGGATGGGTGAGGAGCAGTGGCCGCTGAAGAAGAAGTGCTCCGTTCAATTGCAGAGTACGCCGCCCGCTATGGGCTGAAGCCCGAGCAGAATGAGGGCGTACTAGTTATCCTCCACTCCGAGTATCCGGTCAAGATAGTGGTGGAGCCCTCCGGCGACGCCTACGTCGTGGAACTAAGGGTTGGAGACGAGATCGGCGAGTCGATCGAAGGGTTGCTAGAGGAGAATGTTGACCCGAGGGCTGAGCTAGAGGATATAATCGAGACCATGGTCAGGGTGGTCGATTATGCGACGAGGAAGCTCGAGGCCGCAGGCTATCGTGTGAAGAGGAGCACTAGGGAGGCAATACTAGACCTATACGACGCCCTGGAATCCTACCTCGAAGAGGAAGAGTAGACGGCCAGGTGCCTAGCAACCTCTTCAACGGCTCCAGCCATACCTGAGAGGCTGGAGACAACCCTGGATACCGGGAGCCCCAACTGCTCCCTCAAGTCCTTCCTCAAATACCTATAGTCTAGGAGGAAGTACGCCGCCCTATCCTCGGGGGCCCTAGTAGCCCTGCCTAGGGCCTGCTTGACTCGGACGAGTGTCTTGAACTCGAAGGCGTAGTAGCGGGCCCTAGCCCTGCCGATCCTCGAGGCGAGGTCCTCCTCCATGGTCCTCTGGTAGTCGTCGGGCTGCGGGTAGGGGACCCCCACCATGACCACTGTGTGGAGAAGGTTCCTACCCTCGCTATCAGTAAACTCTACCCCCTCTACGAGCTTACCGCTCGCGACAGCGTGCACACTAATCTCGGGGTTTCCCCTGACCTTCTCCTCGGCCTCGTCTATACTCATCCCCCGGGACTCGACTAGTATGTCAAGGCTCACTGGTAGCCTCGAGGTGACTTCGCGGAGCACCTCATAGCTGGGATAGACGAATAGCTTAGCCCCGGGCACTCCCCTAGCTATGATTGATGCATAGGCGGCTAGCCTCTGGTACATGAAGGGCCCCCTATCCCTGTACCTGGTGGTAACGTCCCTCGCCACTACCACGTAGAGGTTGGAGGGTTTCACGAACCTGCCGTAGGCAAGCTCCGTGTCAAGGTACTTTGTGGGCCGTTCAACGCCTAGGAGCTCCCTGACGAAGTCCCCGCGTGGGAGGGTCCCGCTAGCAAGTATGACAGCCTTAGCCTCGCTCAGGGGCTTACGGACAACGACGGCAGGATCCATGGGGAGGGTTACGAATTCTGGCTCCTCATCTCCGGGCTCCGCGAAGAGCCTGGACTCGGGGAGGGAGAGCACTGCTAGCCATTGGAGTATCCTCGCAGTCCAAGTCCTTATCCGACCGGTTAACGGGCCTTGGAGTAGTGACTCTTCGAACTTCCTATCCCTAATAGTCTCTACAATGTCGCCCAGCATTTCTAAATCAATGCTAACCACTGAGAGCACTGCCTCCTTATCCAGCCTAGTGGGCTTATCAAGCCTGCGTGGGAGGAGATCCTCGAGGACTCTGCGGAGCTTGCCGAGGGTTTCAACTGCTACTGTGGCTTCGGGCGCATACTTCCTGACCTCCTCTATAGACTTCTCGATGAAGCTTAGCCGGAGCTCCTGCTCGAGAAGGCTGTGAATAGTAGCTAAGGTATGGGCCTCGTCTACAACCACCACGAAGTCGCTATACGTGTAGGGGTCTAGCACGCTCTCGAATATATCAGCTCTGAAAAGGTAGGGGTACGTTGCGACTATGAAGCCGACACTATTCGCCAGTTTCCGCAGGGAGAAGAAAGGGCAGGCATTGAACCTCTCAACAATCCTCCTAGCAGTGAGTACTGGAGGGTCCCCCGAGTCTAGAAGCATCGATTTCACAGACTCCTCGTCAATATTGTCCACCTGCCTGTAGTAGTCGCATACACCCTTAAGCCTGGCGAGCCTACAATTATCCCAGAAGTCCTCCGGAGGAGGGGGACCCTCAGGGCCGCTGAAGAGTGGGCAGGTCCTCCTGGCACTGAAGAGAACAGTGAAGGGCTCGCGGAACCGGCGTAGCTCCCTCATGACAGGGTAAAGCTCATTAACGGTTCTAACAAGGTATAGAACCCTCTCCGCCCCAGCCAGCAATAAGCCATAGATTATCGCCGCGGTCTTCCCGAACCCGGTGGGAGCCCTAACCGCTAGTACACCGCCAGTCTCAACAGTACTCTTAACCTCCTCTGCGAGCTCTCTCTGCCCTCGCCTGAAAGCCTCGTAGGGGAAACGCTCGTCCTCAACGGCCAATTGGGGGTCCCTCAGCCGCCACCTCCTCATCTGCCCCCAGGAGGCTAAACTCTTGGCCTGGGGGCTCAGGGTTCGAGGTGGTGGTCATCCCATTCCCAGGCCTCTAATACCCTCCATGGGGGTCCCTCACCGCTCGGCTCGGCCAAGGGGTTACTCGCCCATCACGGTGATTATAATCCTCCGCCTCCTAGGCCCATCCATCTCAACGAGGAGTACCCTCTGCCACGTCCCCATGTTCAACCGACCGGCCGTCACCGGGATGGAGACGTGGTGGCCGAGCACTGACTGGCCCAGGTGGGCGTGGGCGTTATCGTCGATCCTGTTGTGCCTCCAGGGCGCTCCCGGCTTAGTGTACTCTTTGAGGAACTCGACTATATCCTCCATTAGCCCGGGCTCCGCTTCGTTTATAGTGATACCGCAAGTGGTGTGCGGCACGTAGACAGTGGCTAGTCCCTTCTCTATTCCCGACTTTGAGACTGCCTCTTCAACTATACTCGTTACATCGAGGACCTGGAACCTGCTAGTAGTCCTTACGCTGGAGTCTTCCTGGTAGACCCTGCAGGCCACCGCCCCTGCACCCCTAACATTTAATCGCGTACCTGGAGTTGATAGTTGTAATCGAGTTGGGGAGGACTATGCCGAGGCCTTACACTAGAATATTCTCGACTATGACTGTTGACGGCCGCATAGCCAGTAAGACCGGGTACAGCAAGCTATCATGCCATGAGGACTTCGACCTCCAACACCAAGTGAGGGCCTGGGCTGACCTGGTAGTGGTGGGGAGCAATACCGCCTTGGTCGATGACCCGAGGCTCACCGTCAGGAGGGTCCCCTCCAGGACGCCTCTACGTGGAGTGGTGGACTCCCGCCTGAGGGTCCCCCCGACCGCACGCCTCTACTCGCTCCCGGGAGCCGTACTGATCACGACTACCGATCACTCAGACGAAGAATTGCTAGCGTACGAGAGGAGGGGCGCCCGCATTATTAAGGCTGGAAGTGGTAGGGTCGACCTCGTAGAGGCTTGGCGAATCCTCTACGAGGAGCTGGGTGTTAGGAGGGTTATGGTGGAGGGTGGAGGGTCCCTCAACTACGCCCTCCTAGAGGCTGGCCTTGTGGACGAGGTTTGGGTCACGCTAGCCCCCTATGTTTTCGGGGCTGGGAGGAGTGTTTTCGACGGCCCTGGCTTCCCCGGCGGGGACAATATGGCTAGGCTCCGTGTCGTGGGTGTGAGGCCTCTCTGCGGGGGTTCTTGGATTAGTGTGAGGTATGAGGTGTTGTGGCCCCGGAGGCCCCTCTACTAGAATATTATTCCCTTGTATGCCTCCTTGTAGATGGGGTGGTTCTTCATCTTTAGGATGTACTTGCTCCTGTCGTATTTCTCGCCTGGGTTGAATCCCTTTATCTCCAGCTCCTTGTTGTACGCCTCTAGGTCCCTGGCATACTGTTTGAGTATGTAGTCCCTGTAGATCGACTCCATCACGTTGTAGGCGCAGAACGGGATTATCCTGCCGTCTGGGGACGTGTAGTGTATGTTGCATCTCCTCACCCTGGTGACATCGTAGTTGTAGAGGTCCATGAAGTGCATCATTCCTATGAACATCATGTGGTAGTGTAGCTGTCCTAGTGCATCGTAGTTCCTCTTGATGAACACGTTCCATAGTAGCTTGGTGAAGCTCAGCTCCTTAGGCATCTTCTTAGTATCGGTGAACCTTCTAAGGTCGATGGCGCCCTTTAGCATGAGTAGCTTCTTGCTCTTCCCGTCGAGTAGGTATAGTCTCTTCTCGTCGAGCCACTCGATGAAGCCTTCTACGTCGAAGAACTCGGTTATCGGTATGAATCTCTTGGGCAGACCATTCTCATCCTTCTCTACGAAGATGTAGGTTCCAGCACCGCACATGGGGTGGTTCGCCATGCAGAACTGTGGTATACCGGTCCATGCCTCCACGAACTTGGCGAACTTGGCGGCGACTGGTATGGGGAACCATGCCTCTGGTGGTATCTGGTGGTCTGTCTGCTCGTCTATCCTGTGTATGGCGTCGGCTATTGTTATCCTCATCTTCTCCCTCTCCTTCTTTTTTAACTGGCCGCTAAGGCTTACTGGCTGGAAGTTCACGCTCCTCACGATGTCCATGTGCTTTGCTCCGAACCTGATGATGTCGCCTAGCTCGTGGTCGTTCATACCCTTTATCACGGTGGGCACGAGGACAACACTAGTCATGCTGGCCCTCCGGAATACCTCGAAGGTGAAGGGGACCTCCCAATGATTCTTCCAGTTAGCCTTGGGCGATACGCCGTCGAAGCTCATGTAGACAGTGTTTACCCCTGCCTCCCTCAACTGCCTAGTGTAGGATACGGCTAGCTCGGGGTCGTCGAAGAAAGTCTTAGCGAACCATATACCATTAGTGTTGAGCTGGACGTGCCTCACCCCCTCCTCCTTGAGCATCTTGACAACGTCAACGAGGTCATGCCTCATCATAGGCTCTCCGCCAGTAATCTGGACCGCCATAGTCACTGCCTGCTTCTTCAACTGCCTTATCTGGAAGCGGAGTTGCTCTATGGTCGGCTCGTAGACGTAGCCGGCTTTCTCTGCGTAGAAGAAGCAGTAGAAGCATGACAGGTCACACCTGTTAGTTACAACGAGGTTTGCTAGGGCCGTGTGGTTCTCATGCATGGAGCAGAGACCGCAGTTGAAGGGGCATGGGGCCGAGAGGCCCACGTAGGCTTTAACCTTACCGGCTCCCTTACCTGACTCCTCGTACTTCATAAACCTGTAGTAAAGCTTGGCATCGCCGAAGTAGAGCTCCTCGAACTCCCCATGCTCTGGGCAGACCTTACGGATGTAAACCTTACCGTCCCTCTCGAAGATCCTGCCAGGTATGAGCCTCATACAATACGGGCACAGAGTGCTAGTAACCCGTATGTGCTTCTCACCGGGCCGAAGCTTGGGAAGCTTCCCGCCGATAGGTATCCTCCTCCCAGCGATTTCAACGTATGCCTTGCCATCAATAGTTACAAGGCGGCCCGGCGGGGGCAGTGTGGCGGTCTCTGTTAGGCGGCGGGATAGAGTTGAGGGTTTAATCGCCATAGTATTCTCCCTCTGGCTAGAAAATAGAGTTCTGGGACCATTAAAAACCCTAACACGGGTTCAACACGCGGAATGGGCTAGTCGGCCTCCACATTAATTATAGCCTGGTAGACTACGTGGCCTGGGTAGGGGTGGAAGCGAGTGAATGATGTCAAGGAGCTAGCAAAACGCCTGGCCAGCGAGCTGGAGAAGAGAGCTTCACACGTCGAGAAAATGGCTGAGGACCCTGTGCCAGAGATTACCAGGAAAGACCTAGACAACCTCCTAAAGGAGAACAAGGTAGTAGTACTCTACTTCACCGCAGACTGGTGTGGGCCTTGCATAACATTTCTTGAAACCTTCCGCGATGTAGCCCTCCGGCTATCTAGGCCTGGAGTAGCCTTCGCCAGAGTCGATGTCGACAGAAGCTACACGATAGCGGACAAGTATAATGTACAGCACATACCCACAATTGTGATAATAAGACGCGGAGAAGTAGTCGACACTATACTCGGTAGCGTATCACGCGAGGAACTAGAGAAGACTATCAAGGCCCACATGAAGAGGGAGGGCTTCAAGGTTTAGAGTATTGCACGCCAGCCAGTTCCACAGTAATCATCCTATATTATCACATGAGAAACGCACCATTTTTAAACTATAAATGAAAACCGAATACTCCAGGCAACCCCATTAGAGTGGGGTGTGTAAATCGTGAAGGCCAAGTGGATAGCCCTAGTAATGGCCCTATTATTCATAGCAGCGCCAGTCTTAGCAGGAGTAGCATCGGCCCAGCAACAACCAGTCACCATCAAGATTGGAGCACTACTACCCTTGACCGGAGACCTCCAGAGCTATGGAGAGAGAGCCCAGGCAGCCGTGGAATTCGCAGTACAAGAAATGAACCAATACCTAAAGGAGAAGAACGCCTGGTTCAGGCTCCAGCTAATAGTAGAAGACACCCAGACAAAGCCAGACGTCGCAGTCCAGAAGTTCAGTAGCCTAGTAGCCCAGGGAGTGAAGTTCATAGTAGG
>WAOR01000117.1 GCA_015521175.1 Thermodiscus sp. | reverse complement strand
ATATAAATTAGACGGTGACGAAGAGACAGAGTTTTTTGACTTACTGAAGGAGCATATTAAGCAGGATAAATATATAGCAACCCGGCTACGTGATTTGTCTGAATATATCCTTAACAAAATTGGTAATGTCAAATTTACCACAATAATGGGAGTGGATGATTCAATTAAGTACGGCTATGGATCTATGTTAATTGCTGCACATGGAGGGCCGACCGGACAAGCGTTCCAAAGCCATATCGCGCTAATTAGGAGATATGCAAAGTATAGATTGAACACTTTAATGAGGAGATCAGAGTATTATGAAGTCGAGTCTGATATAGTAAAAAAACTTGGATCGATTTATAACTTCAACAAGGTCGTCGGTGCCTTCATAGCTAAACGGAACATTAAAACCATTATGGAAGCTTTTGAAAGAGAGTATAGGAACTCTGGAGTAGAAACTTCACGGGGTAGCTATATTGTCGTCGCTAGAGACGGGACTTTAAGCCAAGCTTATGGTAATATTTTAAATATACTTAAAATAATGTTAGAACCATTCGCAGATGAGAGACAGTTCAACAGATTAGTTGAAAATGCTGTTGAAAGGATTAAAGAGAAACTTTATTCCTAGCTACTTGTCATAAAAATTACTAACACCAGCTGATATATAAACCACCGGAACCGGAAACAGACCTCTACTTCCTACCTTTGTAAGTAGACCAGTAGACTTGTCCCTTTGAAAGCCTTTGGGCAGAGCAAATCTCCTTGTGGCTATAAGTACTATGAACGTGCATGGTTTTTTAAGTTCTTTTGGTAGGTTAGTGTAGGATGATATTAATTGATCTTGGAATTTTACAGGCGACCTTGAGCCTGGATTCTCTTTTTCTTCTATTATTAATGTGAGGCCTCTTGCCGAGATAATTATGTAGTCCGGATTCTTAAAAGTTACTCCTTTTATCATGTAGAGTTTTGCGATTTCATCTTCATTACAGTAGACGGCCTCTGGACAGTTTTTCTTTAATATTTTACCAAGATCTCCATTGCTACATTCGGTTTCGCATTCCTCAAGTTTATCTTTTATCCCTTTTATTAAATCTAGGGTCGATTTTCTAAATGGACATTGGTATGGATGGGCTAGCCTATTGAGCCAACTCTTAAATTTATCATTATTATCAAGATTTATTAAAACTTCTTCTATATGATTCTCTATCATGCCTAGATATCTTATAAATCTACGATAATCTATATCGCATAGGCATACCTTGCAGTGACCATTATCTAGGCACAGCTCAATAAACTTTGTATCACACGTGCCAGTTCGAATCATTCTAATCACTCTCATTTAATTAATATATTTTTACAAAGCATTTCCTTCCGTACCTTCCACATATTTATGTTATCATACAAAAATAAAAACCTATCTAGCACAGGACAAACATTTCTAGGTGAATTATTTTCTCTTTAAACGTCCCGGGATTATTATGGGGTAGGCTTCTAGCTCGTTTATTTTCCTCGTGTATTTTCTTGCTATGTTGTTGCCTGGGTCTAGGATTAGGGCTATTACGCAGTCGCTGTACTCCCTGTAGTCTCTTAGCTGGCCTAGTAGTCGCTGGAGTACGTCTCTCCCGTAGGCTATCTTGAGCTCTACTATACAATCGCCGACTCTCAGGTCGGCCCTTAGGCCTCTCCCCAGCTTCACCTGCCTCTCCACCTGGTAGCCCTTCGCCCTCAGGTACTGTGTTAATTGTTTCTCGAGGTCCTCCTCGTTGAGAACTGGCTCGGGCTGGAACGCTCTTAGATCCTCGAGGAGTCCTGGGGGTTCCCCGGCTTCCCTACTATGCTTGCGGGCTAGTAGCCTGAGGGTCCCCCCGGCTATTGTCGCCCCGGTGAATCCCAGGGTTGTAGCAGTGCCTGCTAGGCCTGCCGCGTACCCGGCCCCGGCTAGGACTAGGTTTACTACTATTAGGAGTAGTGTGTCCCTCTCGTCGAGGGTTAGGGGTAGTATTAGGCTTAGGATTGACCCGGCTAGTACGAGTAGTAGCCCGGTTTCCCGCATGTAGGGGAGGGTGGGCCCCCCGCCTGAGAGGCCGATGCCTAGGAGGTATAGTATTCCGGGGACTGCTGGGGGTCCCAGCTCCTCCCCGTCTTTCCGCGTCATTTCCTCCTCTTCCTCTTACTCTTCCTCCTCTTCCCGGCTTCGCTCCCGAAGATCCCGGTTAGGTCTAGGGAGAGGTCGATTTTAGGGGGCTTGGGGATCTTGGGCCCGGCTTCGAACACGATGTATTCTGTTGGGTGGGCCCTGCGGATGTGCGTTTTCAATGCGCGCTTATTCTTAAACCAGCGCCCACAGTAAGGACACTTAACAGCCAAGTCGTCTCCCCGCAAGTCACTTAATTAGTTAACCAGTTTAAAAGGGTAGTAACGATAGTGGAGAACTGTTCTAAGTCTAGGAGGTGGGGCCCGGGCCGGGATTTGAACCCGGGACCTCCGGATCCACAGTCCGGCGCTCTAACCAGGCTGAGCTACCCGGGCCATGCCAGCGTGCTTGGCCGCCCTGGTAGTAGTTCATCGCCCCGATGTGGGGGGCTCTTCCCGGGCCCCATCGCCGTTTATCCTCTTGTCTATGAGTCTGGGGGTTTAATGCTTTCCCCGAGCCTCTACTAGTCTAACAGGGTGCCACTGGGTGCCTTGGCTTACCCTGAAGCCCTGGCCTCCCTACAATTTCACCATGCACCTGGAGAGGTTTGGTGCTGGCGGGCCTGTGCCCTGGATCTACGAGGACAAGTGTCTCCGCGTCTTACTGCCTGTTGGCGGGGTGTTGGAGCCTGTCCGGGCTTGTTTTAGCGGTGAGCCCTGGGAGCCCGTGATTCGCTTGTGGACGAGAGGGGGAGGGGCTGTCGGGGTTTTCCGTGATTATGCTCGTGTCGGGTTTGACTGGTCCGTGTTTTTAGGATTGCTAGAGGGTTATCCCCGGGTTAGGAGTATAGCTTTGGAGTATGCTGGCGTGAGGCCTGGGCGTTGCCAGAGCCTTTACCATGCCCTCTTGGACTCTATTGTGAGGCAGAGGGTTCCCCTTAGGGTTGCGAGTCGGGTCTTGGCGAGGCTTGTGTCGAGGTATGGTGCCCGCATGGTTGTGGATGGGTTGGACTACTACTCCTACCCTCCAGCCGTGGTCATATCGAGGGTCCCCCTGGAGGAGCTGCGGAGCCTAGGTCTTTCGAGGCTGAAGGCTAGGGGTCTCCTGGAGGTGGCGTTGGCCGGGTTGGAGGGGCGCCTCCCCAGTGTTGGGGAGGCTGTGAGGGACCCTCAGGGCGTCATTGGGGAGCTTACCGGGTTGTATGGTGTTGGCCGGTGGACTGCTGGGCTTGCGGTTGCCATGGTTCACTCGTTGTTCCCTGTGTGGCCTTTTGGGGATTTGACTGTTGGGAGGGGTCTCCGCCTGGCTCTCCCCGACATGGCTTCCGTTGAAGTTAAGAGGCTTGTTAATGATCTCGGCGATTATGCTGGGCTGCTGATGTATATGTTATCACTATACTATGAGGATTCTAGGAGGAGGGGTGGGAGGGGTTAGCCTGCCTCCCCTATCATTCTCCTTATGTCGAGTAGTGCTGAGAGCAGTGTGAAGAATATGATTATGTAGACTAGTGCGCTCGTATCGGCAGTATAGGTTATCCTCTCACCCTGTAGTGTTATCGTGCCCTGTAGTATGCCTCCGTTTACTATCTTGTAGAATACTAGTATGCCGTAGAGCTTCTCGAGGAATGCTACCGCGTATGAGTGTGGGGTTCCCTCGACTGCCTTGGAGGCCATGCCTAGGGCTACTGCTACGAGCACGTAGTAGATGTAGCCCTTTGTGACTATGGCTTCCTGTCCCGGCATTAGTAGTTGGAGCAGTGGGGGGAGTATTACTACGAATAGTAGCCATAGGAGGAACCCGTATAGGAGGCCCTTAGCTATGATTCCCACTATTCGCCTTGTGTCCGGCAAGGCTAGCCTGCACCCCGCTCTACCCTTATCGAGAGCGTGTAGTATGCTACCCTGAACTTCATGACTGTGGTGTTGCTCTTTAGGTCGGCCTCCGGCATGACCAGGGTTACAGTATGATTGCCGGGTGTAACCGTGCCGAAGCGCACCGCGGTGTTGCCTAGTGCTA
>WAOR01000116.1 GCA_015521175.1 Thermodiscus sp. | reverse complement strand
CTCGGGGTCCCTCGAGGATGCTTGTGTGTTGAAAACAAGCAAGACTAAGAGGCGCGCCTCAAGATCTTACTGTAATGCAGCTCGCGTTGAAAACAAGCAAGACTAAGAGAGATCACGCCTAGCATCTTTATAGCAATACATGAACTTTGAGAGTTGAAAACAAGCAAGACTAAGAGACATTAAAACAAACATAACGATTGGAGAGCTAATCAATAAAGGTGTTGAAAACAAGCAAGACTAAGAGGGGAGCTGTGGAAGTCGCTGCGGGAGAGAATCGTGAGGAAGGCGTGTTGAAAACAAGCAAGACTAAGAGCTCCGGCCGTACTTTTCGAGGGCCGCCCTCTCCGCCTGCTGGTTGAAAACAAGCAAGACTAAGAGGTAAGCCCCCATAAATACCCGTTTTTATACACCAGTCGTTGAAAACAAGCAAGACTAAGAGGAAGTCTACGAGGAACTCCACTACTACACTGCAATTAGTTGAAAACAAGCAAGACTAAGAGTTGGCTCGCTCTAGGAGTTAGCGTCTCGCTGGCTGGTTGGGAAAAAAGCAAGACTAAGAGGCGTGCCAACCGCACATCACGGGTCAGCTCGTGCGTTGTTCGTTGAAAACAAGCAAGATTGAGAGTAACTCCGGGCGCTGATATGCCTCAGAAGACTCTTGCTGAGACGTTAATGCTCCACCGTTGAAGGGGGAGTTGTTGAAGGCTTCAGGAGTGTCAATGGGATAATAGAGGTATTCCCCTATAATGGTGGGCCCGGGGGGATTCGAACCCCCGACCGCCCGGTTATCAGCCGGGCGCTCTACCAGGCTGAGCTACGGGCCCTTGCTCATAATCGAGGGTTGTGGTAGCCGGGCGGGGATTCGAACCCCGGTCACGGGGGCCAGAGCCCCGCATCCTTGGCCGCTAGACGACCCGGCTACCTGTGCGGCCATTATTCTTTGTTCACCGTTTCCCGGTTTAATAAGGGTTAGGCTGGCTAGGTATTTGCCTGGTGGGGGTCCCTCCGGTGGCTTCTAGTATTGAGGATCTGGTTGAGGCCTGCTCGAGGGGGGTCGACGAGTGTAGGGGCGCTGTGAGGAAGTTTCTCGAGTCTATGTGTCCTCGTAGGGACTTGTGCCTGGAGCCTCCTCGGGGAGGGGGCCGTCTTCTCGAGAGGTACTCTTGGGTTGAGGATGTCATACGTGGGGGAGTGCCCGATGGTAGGAGCAGGCTTATACTATACGTTATAAGCAGGTATCTCGTTAACGTTAAGCGCCTCCCGGTTGAGGAGGCGCTACTGGTTGTTAAGGAGTTCATAGATAATAGTTGTAGGAACCATGGTAATTGCAGTAAGATCTACGACTCCTGGATTAGGAATGTCCTGAGGAGTGTTGAGAGGGGTGGATGGCTCCCCTGGAGCCTGGAGAGGATGAAGGAGAGGGACCCGGAGCTATACGATATTGTAAGGGGGGTTTTGGGAGGGTAGTGTTGAGGATTGGTGGACCGGCCGGGATTTGAACCCGGGGCCTCTCGGGTGCAAGCCGAGCGCTCTTCCAGGCTGAGCTACCGGCCCACCGGTGTATGGCTTTGGGGGAGAGGGGGCTTATGAGTATTTCCACCCGGGTGTTACTGCTGGTGGCTATTGTGGCCATCGCTACTATTCTAGGGTTCTCATACTCTACGGGCGGTGGAGAGGCCTCTACTACTAGTACTGTTACTGTTCCCCCGCGTACGTTGACAAGCGTTAAACAGTCCCAGAGGGGGATAACGTTTTGCGGAAGGGATGTAAGGGAGAGGGTTGTCGCTATTATTAATAAGGCTAGGAGTAGCGTGGGGGTCCCTCCCGTTAGCCTAGTGGATCTAGGCCTTGCCCGTGGCAAGCTTGTCGAGATGATTAATGAGGACTACTTCGGCCACTGCAACCCTAGTGGTCTCCTCTACCCTCTAGAGCACCCAGGCCTCGCACACTACTATGTCGAGGAGAATATTGGCATGACCATCGGCCACCCGCTCCAGGGTTCCCTCCTAGAACTTGCGAGGAGCCACGTCTACTCTATGATATATAATGATGAGGCGAACCACTGGGGTCATAGGGACTCCCTCCTAGACCCGACAAACAACCTCGTAGACGTAGCCTGCGGAGCGTCGGGAAACAGGTTCTACATCGTCATCTACATGGTGAAGGCCTGGATAAACTGGACTACGCCGCCGCGCTATGATAGGGGGATGGTCTCTGCTGAGGGCAGGGTCGCAATGGAAGGCTCTAGCCTTGCAGGCGTGAGCGTCTACGAGTACAAGGCTCCACACGTGCTATCATGGCCCGTGAAGTCAGGGGTGGAGTTCACCTGCCAGGACTACTCTATCGGGAAGCTCTACGCCATCGTAGGGAGTAGCGGGGCTCCGGGTGAAGGGGTTAGGGTTATTGAGCCGGCCCTCTACGAGGTCCACGGCGGCTGGTTCCACGTGTCCTTCCCCCTTCCCAGGCCCCGTGACAACTCGACTTACTATGTCGTGATATTCTGGGTGAAGAACACGCTGGGGGTGGAGAACCCCTATGATCCCTCGAGGTATAGGGAGGAGATCCCCGCCGGGATGCTTGTGGTGGGGCGGGGCTAGAGGGTTCTCAGTAGCTTCTGGGCCTCCGCCTGGGGGTTGAAGGCTTTCTCCAGCACGTCTATCATGTACCATACACTGTCGATGTACTCCTCTATCTTCTTTATCTCCTCGGGCTTGTTTAGCAGGTGGCGGAACCTCCCCTGGAGCTTCAGGTACTCCGTGATGGGGACCCTCTTCGCCGGGTCCTTGTACCTCCTGGAGAGCGGTGATAGCTGGAACTTGCCCTCCGCATACTCGAATAGCGGGAATAGCCCGGTCTTCACGGCTAGCTGGCCTATCTCACCCGTCTTCGCCGGATCGAACCTCCAGCCCACAGGGCAGGGCGCTAGGAGGTGTATGTACTTGAACCCCCTGATCTTGGCGGCCCTCTGTAGCTTCTCGATGAAGTCTGTGGGGTAGCCCACGGTAGCGGTTGCAACGTACTTAGCGCCGTGGGCTATCATTATGAGGGGTATGTTCTTCTTGTGCTCCTTCTTACCAGTCCAAGTGGTAGTAGTCCAAGCCCCGTAAGGTGTGAGGCTGCTCCTCTGGATGCCAGTATTCATGTAGGCCTCGTTGTCCACACAGATGTAGACAATGTCCTCGTCCCTCTCCGCGGCCCCGCTGAGTGCTTGGAACCCGATATCGCCAGTACCGCCGTCCCCGGCCCACACCACCACCTGCACGTCCTTCTTGCCCAGCATGTCGAAGGCGGCCTTCATACCGCTAGCAGCGGAGGCCGCGGCGGCGAACACTATGTTGAGTACTGGAGCGTTTATACCGTTCTTAGGCCATATCCCCTGGATAACGCTGCTACAGCCCGCGGGGATTACCATGACGAAGTTGTCTCCGTAGGCCATTTTGAGGTAGCGCATTCCCATGGTCTCGGGGCAGCCCGGGCATGCCGCGTTCCCGGGCATGACGTACTTATGGTCCGGGAGCTTCTTAAGGTTCACAGTCACCTTGCAATCACCTCCCTTGGAATGGAGGGGTACTTGCCCCGGTACTTTCTCGGGAGGAGCCACTCGGAGGGCACGAATACGGGTCCCTCCTCGGCCTCCTTTATGAACCCGGCTATCGCCTCCTCAAACACGCCGGGCTTCACGTCTACCCCAGTGAGCCCGGCTATCACGCCCTTCATGCTTATCCCGAGCGGGTAGAGGGTCTGGGCTACATCTGCGAAGAGTGGGCCCACGCTCCCCATGGAGACCGCCCTGTCGAACACTATGACTCCCTTGGCGCCGGAGAGAGCTTCTAGCAGCCTCTCCCTGGGCCATGGGCGAATGAATCGCACCCTGACTAGGCCGACGGGTACTCCCTTCTCCCTGAGGCTATCAACGGCTTTCTTCGCGTCTCCAGCCCAGCTACCGGTTATGACTACGTAGTACTCTGCGCCGTCGCACTTGTAACATTCTATTAGGCCGCCGTAGCTCCTGCCGAAGACCTCGCCATACTCCTTATCAACCTCGTCTATTACCTGCTTCGCAGCCTCCATCGCAGCCGCCATGGAATACCTCATCATGTAATGGTCCTCGTCCGGGGCAATGTTACCCATCGAGTACATCGTATCTGGGGATATAACGTAGGGCTGCCTCCTAGGCGGTAGCCAGGAGTCAACCAGCTCCTGGTCCGGTATGTCTACCGGGGCCATGGTGTGGCTTAGTATGAAGCCCTCGAGGCCAACCATCATTGGCAGATAGACTCTCGGATCCTCAGAGATCCTGAAGGCTTGCAGTGTGAGGTCTAAGACCTCCTGGTTCTCCTGTGCGAACGCGATGATCCACCCGGAGTCCCTCTGATCGAATATGTCCTGGTGGTCCACGTGGATATTCCACGGCGGCCCAATAGCCCTGGCAACGACCGCCATTACCAGGGGGACCCTCGCACCGGCAGCCCACCAGACGACCTCGTGCATGTAGAGTAGGCCGTGGCTAGCAGTAGCGGTGAATGCTCTCGCCCCCGCGCTCGCCGCCCCGAACACGGCGGCTAGTGCTGAGTGCTCGCTCTCTACCCTTATCATCCTAGCATTCATCTCGCCCTTCTCGATCATCTCAGAGAGCTTCTCCACAATAGTTGTCTGCGGGGTTATCGGGTACGCACTCACAACCTGGACCCTAGCAAGCTTTACAGCGTAGGCGACCGCATAGTTCCCCGTGAGGGTCTTTACAACCATCCAGGCTACACCTCCGGGACCATCTCTATAGCGTCGAAGGGGCAGGAGGTAGCGCAGATACCGCAACCCTTACAATACTCATAGTCAATGGCGACCTTCCCGTTCTCCAGCTTGATGACAGTGTTCTCCGGGCAGTACAGCCAGCAGAGGAGGCAACCAGTGCACTTCTCTAGGTTGACCACGGGCTTGTGAGTCCTCCAAGTCCCCGTCTTACCCGCGCTTCCAGGCGCGGGCTTGCTTAGGGGGGCTAGGAAGAATGTCTTAGGCTCCTCCAAGACTGGATAGGCTTCAGCAGTCATGAGTATCAAGCCCGCCCCTTTATATTACTCGCACTCCCGGGTTTTTATCCTAGCATTATTACTCGACTCTTCAGCACTCGTGCACGCGCTCCGCTGCTACCAGGGCTGCTTCGGCGTTTTTCTCGCCGAGCCTCCCGGGGAACCTTTCCTTTATCGCCTGCACTACAGACTCAGTCTTAACGATTCTAGTGGCCTTTGCTAGAGCTCCTAGCATGACGGTGTTTACAACGGGCCAGCCGCTAACAACGAGGCCCATGTCCAGTGCTATCTTCGTGGCGTCGACGCAGTATATCTTATAGTTGCCCTCCACCGGAGGGCGCTCCGCGTGGTTTGCAACTATAACGCCGCCCTCCTTCAAGCCTGCTGTCACATTGGCCAATTCGAAGAGCTTCGGATCAAGGACAACTACTATGTCGGGGTTTTCTATCTGAGAGTGAGTCTCGATTGGCTCATCGCTCACCCTGGCGAAAGCTACAACTGGTGCTCCACGCCTCTCAGCTCCGAAATAGGGGAAGGCCTGGGCGTACTTCCCTTCGAGGACCGCCGCGCTAGCCAGGATGTTGGCCGCAGTGACGGCCCCCTGGCCTCCTCTCCCGTGGAAGCGTATCTCAACTAGCAAAACAATGCACCATACTATACACTATAACCCTGGTTGGTTAAAGATCCTTAACAATGACTCCACTATTACCCACGGTGCCACGGCTTGAAGCATACCTATCCGGAGGCGCCCCTGGTAGGCGTGGGAGCCCTAGTGCTACGGGGCGATAGGATACTCCTCGTGAAGAGAAAGTATCCCCCTGCTAAGGGCCGCTGGGCCCTCCCCGGAGGCCACCTAGAGCTGGAGGAGGGCTTGCTGGAAGCCGCGGTCAGGGAGCTTGAAGAAGAGACGGGCCTCTCTGGTAAAGCGTTGGGAGTTGTCAACATTGATGACCTCCTCATAAGGGATAATGAGGGGAGGGTGAAGTATAGGTACGTTTTAGTCACGATTCTAGTAGAAGCCGAGGGAGAACCGGTTCCTGGGAGCGACGCGGAAGAGGCCAGATTCTACCAGCTAAGCGAAGCACTGAGCCTACCGCTAACCGAGTCGACCAGAGGCTTGATTAAGAAGATCCTGGAAGGACTGCTACCACTGGATAAGCCCTGCCCGCCACGCTTCTACACTCCGAGATACGAGGGTTAAATCCATATCCTACGTCCCGGCGTCTCACCGTACTCTTCCCCAAGCCTCACCCTTCCAAAGATGATGGCTCTAACCTCTCCGCCGTATGCGGTTCGAACTCTCAGCTTCCACCCTTCCAGGTCTAGGGCCTCGACCACGCCTGGGTAGTCATTGCCGTCGGGCCCCGTTAGCCCCACGAGTACTCCTCTAAACCCGCCTGTGTGGACCACTAGGACCTCCCTGTCAAGCCTTTTCTGAAGGCTCCTGAGAGTGTTCTGGTCAACAGGCTCCTCGGAATCTACTGCTACACAGTAGCCTCCGGGATAGCGGCCCACCATCACAATCCTATCGGTAACCTCTCTACGGAGAGAGTCTAGTAGGTCCCCATTCTGCGGTACGGTTGCCAGGAGGCAGCTCCCCACGACTGATACCCTTGATAAGTCTATATCGCGGACTTTGGCTTCAGAGAGGAACCTCTCATAGTTATCCCTCCTGAGCTTCCTCCTATCCTGAGCGCTCCTAGTTACTGCCCTGGTAGGGCTCCTAGCATAGACCACCCTGCCAGGAAAGATCCTATCGTATACCCTGTAGAGGAGAGGGTCCCCCAGCACCACTATCCTGTCAGCCCTCGACGCTCGGATTAGGTCCGCCTTGTACTCAAGGCTAGACCATCCCTGCACCCAGCCATCAGTGTCTATAGCTACGAGGCCTGCCCCCATCCTTAGAGCCTGTCCTACGAGGTCGGCTACCTGGGAGATTATCCTACCCGCTACAGGGGCTGGCTCGATACTGCCTATGAACCTAGAGGCGTCTGGCCTGAGATCGCGGAGCCAGAGAACCCACTGTGTTACTAGAGCCATGCTGACGAAGGCTGGAGGGCCTATGTCGGCCTGGCCCACGTCAGAGTCAACGATGGCTGGAGATATCCCCCTCGCCAAAGCCCTGTTAGCTAAGAGGGCCGTGAAGCTCGTCTTACCAGCCTCTACTGGGCCGATAACTGTTACTGTACAGGGCAGTTCGCACGACGAGATCAGGCTATCTGCTATCTCGACCCAGTCCTCCAGCGGCTCCTCTCCGGGTGAGGGCTTCTCGATCCTGGCCTCGTCTTCGAGCATTACCTCTATCGTGGAGTGCTTCAGTGCGCGGATGGTGTAGCTTCTAAGCCTCCCCACGCGGAAGTCCTCACCGGGCCCCAGCTCGGCTCCCAGGATTGTGGCTCTACCCTCGACTACACGGCCGGAAGCTGGCCCGGAGATGCGGATCTCCTCGCCGTCCTCCATGCTCAGCCTAGCCTTCGGCAACCCCAGTAGCCCCATGTTATTACTGTGGAGGGTTTGACCCGTATTAGCGGTGGCGCCTAGTGGACACGGCAAACGATTTCCGCCTGCTAGTCGCTGAAGACGCCGTGGCACGGCTGGAAAGAAGGATACGCCAGTGGGGTATGCCGTGGCCCGTGAACAAGTCTAAAGCGCTCGAACTAGTAGAGCAGGCTAGGAAGGCGCTACTCCGCCTCAAATACTCATTCCTACCAAGCAAGATGATTCTTGAGAGCGAGGAGCTCAAAACAATAGTGGATAGTGCGGTTCAACTTCGAGGCCTCATATTCCCCGAGGTCCTACCCAAGCTGGAGGGCTCAAGGCGGATGGCTCTAGCCGAGATCCGCTACTCCCTCTCAATACTACTAGGCCTGCCCAACAGGATCCGGCTGGGAGAAGACAACCACCCGGAGTGGGCTATCGACGTGGTCGGCGTGAAAGTCACAAGAGTCGAGGAGCTCAAGGGCGCCACTAACCTATACTACACTAGGGCCGCGGCCGGGAACGTGGCCTTCACAATAGTGACTAACCTAAGGGAGATTAGGGAGGGAGAGGTTAGAGCCGCCGCAGTCCTCCCCCAGTAGAATTCCACGGCGTTATAAGCGAGGCGATGTACGCGTCGGAACCATTAGAAGAGAAGTACGTAGGTAAAAGGGTCCCCCGCAGACTCCTCAGCCCCGAGGTCAAGGCGCAGGTAATAAGGCTAGTCTCGGGGAAGTAGATCTGAGAGGCCCGTTGACTTGAGAATCCGGTTAGAGGCCTCGTTTAACAGGCGCCTCAGCTCCTCAACACCCCTGGAGAGCCCCCTGGATGCGTAAGTAGCTACCGCCTCCTCTATAGCTAGTACTAGGGCGGTTCTACGCAGCGACTCGATCAATAGCAAGCCCGACTCGGGCCCCATTGGTACTAGGTCCTCCTGCAAGCCGCTTGTAGGTATACTGTTAACTGTTAACGGTGATGCCAGAGACCTGTTACTGGCAGTTAGGGCCGCAGCAGCGTACTGTGCGATCATTGCCCCTACGCTGTCAGCCTCTCCGGCGAGGAAATCGGATCGGCCATTAATTTCTCTCCGTAAGAGTTGGGCTATTCTTCGTTCTGCAATATTAGCGAGTACCCCCGAGGCTATTCTGGCATAGTCGAGGGCTAGAGACACCTGAATACTATGGAAGCCGCACCAGTGATAAGCCCTGCCCTCAACTATAACGGGGTTCTCCGTTGAAGAGCACATTTCCCGACGTATGGTCTCTCTAAGGAAGGCTAGTAGCCTTGCGATGGCAGCGTATACCTGCGGGGTGCATCGCAGACTGTACGGGTCTTGTAGCCTAACTGGTTCACTGCAAGAGGGCTGGAGCCTTCCGAGGATCTCGCCTAGCTCTCTATAACTGGAGGCTTTAGCCAGTACGGGCGAGTAGTGGTCGGGCGTGCACCTGGCGGTTTCAAGGGTTAGGCGTGCGATCCGGATCCCTTCTCCGAGGAGTTTCTCGAAAACCGTGAGAGCGGCTAGGGCTATTCCAGTGGTCCAAGCAGTGTTGTTGATTAGCGCGAGAGCCTCTCCCGGTTCGAGCGACAGCTTATCGAGGCCATTCATTTCGAGGGCCTTATCGCAGGGCACGATTCCCTCGCCGGTATAGGCTTCTCCTTCACCATAGTAGAGGCAGAGGAAGGCGTGGGCCGAGGGGGCCAGGTCGCCGCTAGCCCCAACGCTTCCATGGAGCGGTACTACTGGTAGTATTTGCTTGTTGAGGGCTTCTGCAATCCTCTCCGCGACCTCTGGTCTTACCGGCGCGTGTCCCCTTGTTAACTGGGCTAGGCGCACGGTTAGGAAGGCTCTCACGAGCCTGGGAGGAGCTCTCTCGCCCAGCCCCATCGCGTGTTCTACGAGGACGTGGTGCTCGTATTCTCCGCCGCACGAGGCGGTCTTCCTACTATATAGCTCTCCGAGGCCGGTGCAGTAACCATATATCTGCTTTCTGCTGGCCTCTCGCAGGTAACTCCGCCTGGCTTCGAGCAGGGCGTGCTTTACACTACTGCTAATCTCGACCCTGCCGCCGTCTAGTATGGAGAGGATTTGCCGGAGGCTAGGGCACTCCTCGCCTAGAACTACTGTTTCATCCAATACCTTAGACACCGTCTGGATAGTAGGGGCTACTTGAGAATTAAGATTGGCCTCCTTCGGCGAAGAACTTTGGCAGCCTTACCCCTTTCTGGCCCTTATACTCTCCTCTATATGGTCTCCGAGCAGGCATGTGCAGCTTTACTAGTACTAGGTGTAGGAACCGTTCCCCAGCGTATAGCTTCACCGGGAACTCTGAGCCTACCACTTCAATTGTTAGCTGTCCTTCGAATCCCGCGTCAACGACTGTTGCTGGTATGTAAATGCCGGTCCTAGCCCATGTACTTCTAAGATTCACTAGCCCCGCTACATAGGAGGGTAGGCCTATGTATTCGAGCGTGTGGAGCAGTACCCGTCTCCTGGGAGGAACTACTATTTCCTCCCCCTCGCCGCACTCATAGTACTCGTGAGGGTCCCCCGGACGCCTTGGATCCAGTATTTTACCCGATTCTCGCAGTAGGCAGTACTTTGAGCCTAGCCTTAGGTCTAGCCCGTTTTCACGTATTATCTCCTCGCTGAAGGGGTCAACTATTAACTCGCCGGCCCGAATGAGTAGTTCCACGTCATAGTCTGATAGGATCAAGACCGCCCAGTCTAAGGAATCGCTCAGGCGCAGGGAATAAGTGGGACCCCCCTGTAATACCTAGGCCCTAACAGTCAACCCGTGAAGGCGAGGGTCACGGTAACTCTCAAATACCTCACCATTTAACCGTGGCCATAGCGGTAGGCCTCGAAGGGGTTGACCGGGATGAAGGCGCTTAAACTAATACTCGCGGACAAGAGATTCCGCGCAATCGCAGTCCTCGTAGCAGTGATAGCAGTCTTCTCAGCATTCACAACGATAAGCATGGTCGCTTCCGCACAGGAAGCCGGAGCAGCGCAGGGCGGGGGAGCCTCATCCACCGCACTGGCTAAGGCTCTCGGAGCCGGGCTAGCAGTAGGCCTAGCGGGGATCGGGGGAGGCTATGCGGTAGGAGTTGCTGGCGCAGCGGCAATCAGCGCTGTGGCTGAAAACAGGGAGATATCCGGTACCGCCCTGCTATTCGTCGCCCTCGGAGAGGGAATCGCCATCTACGGCCTGCTGGTATCGCTACTAGTGCTCTTCGTAATCTAGCCCCGCTCGCTACTATGCGGGGAAGCCTAATAATCAACGTTTTATCCCACCCCTCCTAGGAGGTCCACCAATTTGTCAGGGCAGCCCTCAAGAGACAAGTGGAGCAGAGAATTCCCCCGATGGTTCGACTGGATCATAGCCGAAGCAGAAGTGTACGACTATGGCAGGTACCCTGTTAAGGGCATGGGCGTATGGATGCCCTACGGGTTCCAGATAAGGCGGAGGATAATCGAGCTGATCCGCGGCATCCTAGACCCACTGGGCCACGAGGAGGTGCTCTTCCCCCTACTCATACCGGAGCACCTCCTCCGGAGGGAGAGCGAGCACGTAAAGGGGTTTGAAGACGAGGTATACTGGGTCACTCATGGTGGGCTCGAGCCCTTAGACGTGAAACTAGCCCTTAGGCCTACGAGCGAGACGAGCATAACCTACATGGAGACATTCTGGATCAAGAGCTACAAGCAGCTCCCCAAGAAGTACTACCAGGTAGTCAGCATATTCCGCTACGAGACCAAGGCTACAAGGCCCATGATAAGGCTCAGGGAGGTGACAACGTTCAAGGAGGCTCACACAGTACACGACAGCTTCGAAGACGCGGAGAGGCAGGTCCTAGAGGCAATAGACGCCTACAAGAAGCTCTTCGACTCACTGGGAATACCCTACGTGATCAGCAGGAGGCCCGAGTGGGACAAGTTCGCCGGAGCACTATACACGATAGCATTCGACACCATAATGCCCGATGGGCGAGCACTACAGATAGGGACAGTGCACAACCTAGGCCAGAGCTTCACGAAAGCCTTCGACTTCAAGATCCAACTAGCAGACGAGACGCTAGACCACCCATGGCAGACGAGCTATGGCGTTAGCGATAGAGTAGTAGCCACAGTCATAGGAGTACACGGCGATGACAGGGGCCTCGTACTGCCGCCGAACATCGCTCCCATACAAGTCGTGGTAGTACCAATACCTGCCAAGGACGAGGAGGGCAAAGCCAAGGTCAAGGAAACACTGGAGGAAGTGGCAAGGATCCTGGAAGAAGCTGGCATCCGTTATCGGGTCGACGACAGAGAGGACCTCCGCCCAGGCGCCAAATACTACTATTGGGAGGCCCGCGGAGTCCCGCTCCGCATAGAGATAGGCGCTAGGGAGGCCTCTGAGAGAGCTGTAACCCTAGTCCGCAGAGACACTCTCGAAAAGAGCAAGGTGGGGCTAGACGAGCTGGCAGGGAGAATCAGGGAGGAGTTCAACGATATCTACGAGAACATGAAGGATAGGGCCTGGAGCTTCATGAAGAACAGGATACTGAGGACGAGTGACCTCGAGAAAGCCAAGGAGTGGGTAAAGGAGCGGAGGGGGATCGTCGAGATCCCATGGTGCGGCAGGGAGGACTGCGCCCTCAGGCTAGAAGAGGAGCTAGACGCCAAAGCCCTCGGGACACCATGGCCCCTGGAGAAAGCCCCGGAGAACGCCAAGTGCCCCGTGTGCGGAAAGAAAGCGATAACTTGGATGAGGTACTCCAAGACATACTAGAGGCTGCAACCTATACTATAATAATCCCATAGCCTATGGAGGACTGTGGGGTTAGAGAGGTGCCGAAGAAGAGGGAGAGCAGGGGTAGAAGGAAGGGAGCAAAGGGCAGGACAGGCTACATCCAATGCGACAACTGCGGCAGAATAGTGCCTGCTGACAAGGCGATATGCGTCACCAGAATGTACAGCCCCGTAGACCCCCAGCTCGCAAGGGAGCTGGAGAAGAAGGGGGCAATAATAATGAGGTACCCGGTGACCAAGTGCTACTGCATATCCTGCGCCATACACTACGGAATAATCAAGATTAGACCAGAAGAGCAGAGGAAGCCGAAGGGCCTCGAACTATAAAGAAGGGGTCCCTCTCCCTATTTTACTCCTAAACGCCATCTAGTGCTCTCCAGAGTTGACTCTCTATGAGCCTGGTGGACCTACTCTGGGGCCTAGACCTAATAGCCGGGAGGGCCCGGGCGGTAGGAGCGGAGTTCCTCCTGTCAGGACCCGTGAACCAGTGGCTCCAGGGTGTGCGTAAAGCTGTGGAGCCGAGACTGGTCCTACTCACAAGCCCCCTCTACCAGGAAGACCTAGTCCGGGCAATCACCATTGGATCCGAGCCCGAGGACTACCCGGGCGACCTACGCATCGAGGACGGCCTAGTACTACACGTTAACCTAAGGGGCATGAGCACCAGCATAGTGGTAGACCCGCTGGTGAGAACGGGCGGGGGACTAGTGAGGGTTAGGATTAGCGAGTACGCCCGGATAGCGGGCCACGCCCTAATAGAGGGCATGATCGTCAGGCTCTCGCCGCCAAGCCTCGAAAGGATGCTCTGGGGTGGCCAGGGTGGGGAAGTGGAGGAGGGTTTGGAGGAGTAGCGAAGCCCTAGCGGCTCAGCTACTAGAAGAGCTGGGCTACAAGGTAGTAGGAGTGCACGAGAAGATAATGGTCGAGGGCGTCGAGGTAGGAGAGATAGACATAGTAGCCGAGAAGGATGGCGAGAAGTACGCGGTGGAAGTAAAAGCGGGGAGCCTAGACGTCTCCGGGGTCCGGCAAGCCTATGTAAACGCACGACTCCTAGGCGCCAAGCCGCTCGTAGTCTCGAGGGGCGTGGATGAGAAGGCGAGAGCCCTAGCCAGAGAGCTGGGAGTGGAACTCCTAGTACTACCAGACCTAGTAGTGGCTAGCCCAGACGACGTGAGAGCCATCGTGTCGGAGGCAGTACTCTCAGCCATCGAGGAAATCCTAGGCTTCATATCAAAATGCCCCGAAGTATCCGGAGACGAGGAGGAAGTCCTGAGAGCCATAGCCTTCACCGATACCATCCAGGACGCGAGCAAAGCCCTAGGCTTAACAGTCGAGGAGCTAGCCAGAAATATCGCCCGACTATCGAGGAAAGGAGTCATACCCAGGGGTAGCTACCGGCTCGTAAGACTCGCGGCTAGGATCATAGTCTCCTGTAGGAGCTTAACCGGGTAGTGTGCCCCGCCCCTGACCCTCCCGCTCATCGCCAAGCCCCCCGGGGGTCTACCCGAGGGTCCCCTCTCGGGGTTCGCGGGAGTTCTCATAGCGGGGCTGCCCTGGCCGTCTAATCCTGTTGTGATCTACAGGCTTATATCTTGTTTAACCGTTTCCCGAGGCGTACCACAATTGTTTTCCGTGTTCTCCTCTTACCCGTCGATCCCACGCCAACGTCCTCGTGAACAGGCGTCTTAATGCTGGCCTCATAGTAGCGTGTTAAGGCCTTAGCGAGCCTTCTAGCCGCCCCTCTATGGGTGAAGTAGACGTCTACCCCGTCTCTCCCCCGGATTAGGTCTACGAAGTGTGAGAGGAGGCCTTGCCTAACCACCTCCTCCTCAATGATTCGTTCGACCTCGCCGGGGTCCCCTCCCCTCACCTGGACTAGGGTGTCGTACTCCCCGCTAACCCTTACCTTGCAAGTGGGGCATACTGTGGGCTTCAAGCGGACCTCGAGGGACTGCCATCCCCTTATCACTGCTCCCCGGTAACTGGCCCGGAGCCGGAGTCGTATCCTTGTGAGCCAGTTGGGCAGGGTATCATACTCGACGGATTCAAGTTCAACACTCTCCAGGGGGTCGACAGGCTTGGCCTTTGAGAGGACGTGTTCTGCTATCATGTAGACAGCGTCTTGGAAGCTCGAAGCCTGAACCCACCTATTACCCAGCCGAACGGAGCCGCAATACTTGCATACTTCTACTGTAACCCTACGGGGCAACACGGCGAGGCCGTAGACCTCGGCGAAGCAGTCCGGGCATAGCCCCCTGACTAGTATACTGGTTTCCCTGCCGCACCTCGGACATGGTGTCAGCATTATTCTCCCAGTAAGAGATGGAGGAGGGTTAGAGGCTATATGCATGAAAGGCTATCGACTCATCTTTCGTTGAGTGATGGCTAGGGGTAAGCGTTAGCTAACTTCCTAGAGAGCTTCTCAGCCTCTTCGAGCGCCCTCTCGTAGAGGTCCCTCGACACTACACCCTGCTCTAGGGCGGAGTCTAGCTGGCCCCTGTCTATTATCTCCGGAGCCTCGCCAGGCCTCTTCACGACGTCAATATACAAGTCGAAGTACTTCACAATGCCGTCTCCAATCTCGGGGGGACTGTTAATGTTCCCGTAAACCCCTAGGAGCCTCCCGCTCCTATCATAGTACTCGTGTATAATATGCCACTCCCCCGTATCTATCCGGGAGACAGCCTTGTCACCCGGCCTCTTCTCAACGTTTAACCCGTCGAGGACTCCATGGCTCTTCAGGGTCTTCTCAGCCACGAGCACTATCCTGTCCTCCAGTCTCGTCGCACTCGTAAGCCTGTAGGGGCCTAGCCTCGCAGTGCTTCCATCGGGCTTCTTGTGGAGTAACAGTATGCTCCTACCCTCCCTCCTCTTGGCAAGATAGTACTCTATACCCGTCCCTGTGAGGGACCCTCCATTCCTCAACTGCTCCTCTCCACAGTCGACTAGGGTAGAGGCTGGCTCCCCTGTTGATTTGAGCGAGTGGTGCCTATCTATCGTCTCGATAATCCTCGACCTATAGGAGTCTAGGGCCCGCTTCGAGGCGGAGGTGAACCCTACTATTCCGATGAACTCTCCCCTCCTAACTATTGCCTCTACGCCCGAGGGACCCTCAGACCATAGCCTCTCCGCCTCTCCAGCCAGCTTTTCCACCTCTTCCGCTATCTCATAGTCGGAGGCGAGCCTAGCCCCGCTCCGGAAGTGTATGTGGTGGGACGACTCCAGCCCCTTCCCCATAATAGCGGCTAGGAGGCGGGCCCTCTCCTCCTCTCCCCGGATGTGCTCGCTGAAGCTCACCCCGCTCCCAGGGTGTGAGACTATGAGGTGTGGGCCTACTACCCGTATTGAGGGGGTCAGCACAGGCCTGGCTCCAGCCTCGAGTGCCTCCTTAACAATCGTGCCCCTCAGCGCCTCCCCGGGTGGCGGGCACTCGCCTGAGGACAGCCTTACTACCACGCCGTCCACGGTCCTAGCTTCGCAGTTGCCCAGGGAAACAGCGTCTACCACCGTGTAGAGGCCCAGCACCCCCCTCCTGGCCACGGTATAGGGTAGGGAGTCGACAAGTGTGGAGTAGACCTGCTCCCCTGCCTCCCAAGGGTACCCTATGACTAGAACACTATCTAAGTCGTCGTCTAGAGACTTGACAGTCACCTCGGGAGCACGCCTCACGGGGGGAAGGCTAAGGCGGGACTCGAGGACCCTGCTAGGATCAGCTATCAAGAAGCCCTTCTCGTGGAGGAGCACGCTAAGGGCGGTAGCGTATATCCCTCTAACCCTAACAGAGTATAGCAAGGCCTCGGGCCACCCCCATATTAGGAAGCGGAGGGACCCTCCGGGTAGGCCCCTCCACTTAGCCTTCTAGGCCTAGGCTAGTCCCTCACGGTCTCCAGGATGCTAATTACCTGCCATATCCTAGTCCTCGCATGGAACGGCATGTTAGGATCCTGGCTGACCTCGTCCAGAGCGCTTATAGCATTAGCAGCCCTCACGGCGGGCGAGAGCTTGACATCCCTGAGATACTGGAGGGCGTTTGCCGCGGCCCTCCTAATATTACGAGGGACCCCCGTATCATTAACAATACCCGCGAGGATGCTCATAGCGAGCCGGATCTTAGCCTCATTATCCATTGGAGCCGCCATCCCTGATGCACACCCCTATCCAAGCGCCCTTCACCGTGGTTATGGAAGCCTCTATTAGTATTATTGGGCGGGCAGGCACACCGCTAGGAGGCGGAGGGTCCCTGGAGTGCCAGAGATCGTGGTGAGGAAGCTAGCGAGGCCCGAGGAGTTCCTAGAAGCCGTGGAGGTGCAGAAGAAGGCGTGGAGGATGAACGACTACAGGGAGGCTGCCCCCGCCCACCTATTACGGGCTCTTGCAGATAACGGCGGGCTAGTCCTAGGCTTATTCTACAATGGCAGGCTCGCCGGGATCTCCTACGGATGGCCCGCCTCATACTACTTCTACAGCCACGCTACGGGCGTCGTCGAGGGAGAGAAGTACAGGGGGCTGGGCTACACTCTCAAGGAGGCCCAGAGGGAGCATGTCCTAAGGGAATACGGGTTCAGCCTTGCAAAGTGGACCTTCGACCCCTTGCAGAGCCTCAACTCCCGCTTCAACCTAGCGAAGCTCGGAGTCATAGCCCGGGAATACTACGTGGACTACTACGGGGAGATAACGGACCCGATAAACAAGGGCCTCGGGACCGACAGGGTTAAGGCTGAATGGTGGCTCACTAGCGAGCGAGTAATCGGCGAGAGGCGCTCCACCAAGCCCTGCCCACGGGTCCTCGAGGAGCTAGGGGCAGTTGCCGCCTTCGGAGTCGAGTCCCGCGAGGGAGTCCCCCGCCCGGGTGCCCGGCGGAGAGAGGAGGAGCTCCTCAACGCGGAGGTAGTCCTGGTCCCCATTCCGAGGAGTATCTCTGCGGTGAGGGATGCGAGCCCCGGCATCGCTCGGGAGTGGAGGGAGGCGACCAGGTGGGCCTACTCCCTCCTCATAAACAACGAGTACATCCTAGTCGATAATCTAGACGGGGGCATAGGCTACACCCTGAACGTGCTGTGGAAGACTCACCCCAGCACTGTCCTGCAAGGCCCAGAGCCCTGGAGGAGGTGCTAGGCAGGAAGTGGAGTACACAAGGCTAGGCCCACTACGGGTAAGCGTTGTAGGCCTCGGCCTGTGGCAGGCGGGCTCAAGGCTCTGGGGCACCAAGGGTAGCGCTAGGAACTGGGCACTAAGGGTGGTAGGAGAGGCGTTAGACCAGGGAGTAAACCTCTACGACACCGCGGAGATCTACGGTTGGGGCGAGAGCGAGAGGCTCCTAGGCCAAGCCCTAAGAGCCGCTGGTGCCGGCGACGACGTCATTGTGGCAACGAAGGTCGGAGGCTTCCGCACTACGAGGTACACCATCCTAAAGGCTGTAAAGGGCAGCGTCAAGAGGCTGGGCAGGCCCCCAGACATACTCCAGCACCACTGGCCCCCGCCAATCCACTCCCGCCTATGCTGGGTCGCCAGAGGCCTCGAAGAAGCCGTCGAGAAGGGACTAGCCCACTATATAGGCCTCTCCAACTACCCCGCCAGGCTCCTAGAAGGCATACTATACTGCTTCCACAGACTAGAACCCGTCAGCCTGCAAATCCAGTACAATCTAGCCTACAGGTCTCCCGAGAACAAGCTGATACCCCTAGCCCATAGGAGGGGCTTGGGAGTAATAGCGTGGAGCCCCCTAGCGAAGGGAGCCCTCGCAGGCCTCCGGCGAGCCCAGACAGGCGCCCAGAAGGGCGACCCGGTGTTCCGAGAGGCAAGCAGGGACGAGAGGCTACAGGAAGCGCTGGAAACCGTTGCGAAACGCTACGGGGCGACGAAGGCCCAGGTAGCCCTAGCCTGGATAATAGCGAAGGGAGCAATCCCCATACCCGGCACCCGGAAGCCAGAGAGGGTTAGAGAATACGCCCACGCCTCTAGCATCCGACTATCCAAGAGTGACGTGGACCTCCTAGACAAGGCGTCGACGAGATACCTATACAAGTGGGGCAGGTGTTATAGAAGCCTCCAATGGTTACGCCTCATACCCTCGCCACTACAATACCTGGCAATACGATTCGCTGGGGGCGTTTAACGGAGTCCAATCTTATAGAATCCCGGGCGATACTGTAGGCAGAGTGGTGGCGACTTCTTGGCCAAGAACATACCCGGCCCCCTCGGAGAGAGGCTGGAGGAGTGCGGGACCCTCCTCCAAGTAGCCCTCGACCTCACCCGGCTAGACGACGCCCTCCGCATAGGCTACGACTCCCTAGTCTCCCCAGCAGTGATCCTTGAGGCCGGAACACCCCTCATCAAGACAGTAGGCCTCAGGGAGGCGTCCCTCCTAAGAGCTCTACCACAATCGCCCCTGCTAGTCGCTGATACGAAAACCTTCGACACTGGGAGGCTAGAGGTGGAGCTAGCTGCGAGCCACGGCTTCCATGCTGCGAGCGTGCTAGCGCTAGCCCCCGAGGAGACAATACGGGAGGCGGCAGAGGCGGCCGAGGAGAAGGGGATAACCCTCTACGGAGACCTGATAGGTCATCCGGACCCCGTTGAAGGGGCCAAGAGGCTTAGGAGTCTAGGAGTACACGTAGCACTCCTACACATAGGAATAGACGTTCAGAGAAAGCTGGGATTAACAGCTGGACAGCTCCCCGAGCTAATAACCAGGATCAGGGAGGCCTTCCAGGGACCGGTAGCAGTTGCAGGAGGCGTAAAGCCCGGCGAGACAGGTGTACTTGCGAGGGCTGGCGCAGGCATAATCATTATAGGCTCGGCTATAACGAAGAGCCCCAACCCCAGGAAGACCGCGGAGGAAGCGGTTAGGAACATGAGGCCAAGGTGTATCTAGGAGTTGCCAGTCTACTACCACTACCAGTCGGTAGCAGACATCGAGGAGCTTAAGGGGAAGACACTACCCGTACTCCCCGTGGGAAGCATAGAGCAACACTGCACAGGTCCCCTAGGCCTAGACGCCCTAATCGCGGAGGCTCTAGCGGCTCGCTCCTGCCTCCTCGCAGAGAACAGGGGGGTCACATGCCTAATACTGCCAACACTCTACTACGGCTTCTCCCCCGAGTGGAGGGGCGGCACTATCACTTTAAGGACCACTACGCTCGTAGACATCATATCAGATATAGCCTCATCCCTCTCCCGCGAGGGCCTAGACAAGCTCGCCATAATCAACGGCCACGGCGGGAACAGCGGGATACTAGAGGCAGCCGCCAGAGAGGCCTCAGCCAGGACGGGAGTCACCATAGCGGTAATTGACTACTGGAGGCTGGCAGGCGTAAGGCTAGGCCACTGCGACAAGCAGGAAGAAGAGCTGCTCAGGGGCCTACTAGGACTAACTAGTAGGTGCGAGTGCCCCCTAAAGGCCCACTCAAAACCCTACAGGATAACAGCCTCTAACCCTCCAGGCACCGGCCTCGAATCGCAGAGTTGGAAGAGCGTGGGAGAGATAGTCAGGGCGGTGGCAGACGCGATCGTGGACTTCGCCTCATACAATGGGGGCCCAGTCCTCTAGGGAGGCCGCCGAGGCATGGCTAAGTGGGGCGCGGAAGAGCCCTCTAGCATCGGGGAGGCGGCCAGCATCATATCCAGGCTAGTATCCAGGAGGGCCTGGATCATCGTTGCGGCCGCTTGCATAAACGAGTACGAGGGGAGAGCCGCCAGCAAGACCACCCCCGGAGACAAGGTCATCATGATAAAGCCGAGCGGGAGCGTGATAGTACACGGCCCCCGGGGATTCAAGCCCCAGAACTGGCAGCCAGACACCTCCGCCATACACGTCTCGGAGGAAGACGGATTCCTCGTTATCAGGGCCGTGAGGAGGTCTCCCAGGGAGATCCTAACCCTCAGGTGCCACAAGGTATACACGGTTCAATGGCTCGAGGAGCCGGAGGAGGGAGACTTCTGGATGTATATAAACGAGCACCAGATAAGAGACCTACTAGCAACGAACCCCTCCATCCTCGAGCCCGGCCTAGTGATAACGAGGGTTGAGAGGCCGGTGGAGCCAGGGTTCGTAGACCTCTACGGCAGGGACAGGGAGGGGAACCTGGTAGTCATAGAGCTGAAGAGGGTGAAGGCCGGGGTGGAAGCGGTGAAACAGCTCCTCGGCTATGTAGAGGCCTTCAGGAGGAAAGGCGTAAGGGTTAGACCCATCCTGGTAGCTCCAGACTTCACAGAGTCAGCCGTCAGGCTAGCTGAGACTAGTGGGGTCGAGTTGAAGAGGATCGATCTCCGAGGCCTATACGAGCTCCTAGCGGGTAGGGCGAGGCCTAGGAGGGGGTCCCTCGAGGACTTCCTACCCCGAGAAGACTAGCTGGTGAGGGCCTCGTAGGCCGCCTTCTCCGGCTCGAAGCTAATGTACTGGATCATACTCCCCCTAATGAAAACCTTCCCCAGGACAGCCTTAACCTCCCTGCCACCGCCCTGAAGCCTCTTAGCCTCATCCAGGACCAGGTTCATAGTCGTATCAGTGGCTATCAGCTTGCCAATATACTCGCTGCCATCCTTTAGGCGGACGTAAACCTCCTTGTTGATCATGCTCCTCAGGTAGCGGATCGGGTTCAGCTGGCTCATCCTCGGGCACCCCGTTGCCATTAGGGCCGGGCTAGCCTACATATAAGGATTAGGCTATGAGGTCTGCGACATCGACGATATACTCCCTCCTAACCCTCCCCTCCTCGTCGAACCCGACGCCCTCAAGCTCCAAGAGCCTCCTCTTAACCCCGGGGCCACCCATACTATACCCTCCAAGCTCCCCGTTAGACCTTACAACACGGTGGCAGGGAACTACTATCGGCTCGTCATTAGCCTTCAACAGCGCTCCCACTAGTCTCGGGGAGACGCCGAGGAGCCGTGCTATACTCCCGTAAGTCGTAACCCTCCCGGGCGGGACAAGGCTGACAATAGCCTTAACAGCCTCTAAGTAGTCAGGGAAAGAAGCCCTACGGGGGGCCTCCCCCTCGCCAGACACCAGGAGAGGCAACCCTCAACCGCCTAGAAAGGCTTAACAGGCTGCTCCGCTCCACAAGCCTCGCAGACCAAGACCCAGGTCCTCCCACGCCTCTCCAGCCTAGTATCAATACTACCACACGTCGGGCACCTGACATAATTCCTCAGGAACATGTCCAGGAACCTCGCTATAACCTTCCTGGAAACCTTAACATTAAGCACCAACTGGCCACTCCCAGGATCATAAGAGCCAGCCGCGGCCAGCTCCTTCTGCAGGAACCTAGCCACGAGCTGGGGGTCCCTCTTCAACTTCTGGGCGATCTCCCTGAAATTCTGGATAATAGTCTGCGAGCCAATACGCAAAACCTGCGGCTGAGGCAACTGGTACTCAGCACTACCACTCTTAGGCGGAACCTTCTGGTAAAGCCTCTCAAGCATCCACTCATAATCCATAAGCTTCTCGGCATTACTCAACCCAGCAACCACCCCAGACACGCAAGAAGACACACAGTCCTATTAAGCATCCCCCCGGCCTATCCTTTCAATTCTATACTAGATTTACGGGATACAAGGTGCAGGTGCGCAGGAGATGAACTCGTCTTGCATATACGTTAACACTAGCATCGTAGTAAGAGCCCTAAACCCCAGAGAACCTGGGCATCTCGAGGCGAAACGCATTCTCGAGGAGTGCTGCAAGGAGTGCAGGTGCGTTTACTCTAGTGTGCACAAGTATGAGATGCCCAGCAAGGATTTCAGCGAGTTATCACGGTTTCTCGAAAAGCATGGAGCAATATACGCAGAGGTTGATACAAGCCAGATGGAAGCTCAAGCGGTCCAGATAGTATTAGGCCGCAGGCTTACGCGCAAAAGAATCCCCGACCTGATGCATATAATCGCGGCCAAGACCCTATGCTGCAAGTATATCCTGGCGAGAGACCGGTTCCTCTGGCGCAACGCTAAATACTACGGGCTCGAGTACGTGAACTGGGAGACCCATAGAGGCAAGTGCCCTTGCTCCAGAAAAAACCTCTCCACGAGTGGACAAGCAGAGACCTAGAAGAATGGCGGGAGAAGCTAAGCGAGCTAATCATACTCGTCTATAAAGCCGGTAACACCAGGCAAGCCAGACAGATACTCGAAGACTATAAGGAAGGCAAACTCAACTTCCACGAAGCCAAGGAAAAACTTCTATTACTCGTAACCAAAACCAAAGCGAAAATATAAGCAAGGCACAAATTGCAGTAATCTCTCCTCACCCCTAGCACTCACACAGGAAGACTTCAACTTAGCACTGCGATACTACCGGAAGAGCGTCCGAATTCAAAATGTTTCTAAATGAATGTAATTTTAATGATAAATTTATTTCTTAAGAGCTAATTATTTCTAATAACCAAATCAATACTATGCAAAATAGAGAGCCTAGACCATGCTAGACCTCTTTCAATTCTATCCTAGATTTACATCTTTATTGTTATAACGTAGAAGTTGTGGAGTAGCTTCTTGCTTTCAATTCTATCCTAGATTTACTGGGGCTAGTCTTTGAGGATGCCTAGGCCTATCGTGAGGCTGTCTTTCAATTCTATCCTAGATTTACATAGCGTTTATCCCCCTCGAGGCCAGGAACGCGTGGGTCACAATCCTTTCAATTCTATCCTAGATTTACCGATTTTTACACAAAGTGGTGATACCAATCAAGAACATTCTTTCAATTCTATCCTAGATTTACGCTACGCTTCCTCTCCGCAGTAATGGATAGGATGCCCGTGCTAGCTAAGCTTTCAATTCTATCCTAGATTTACAGTCTACAAACCCGGAGCATGTCGGTAAAGCTGTAACGCTCGACGGTCTTTCAATTCTATCCTAGATTTACCCGAAGGCAGGTCTACATGCGTGGAGTATTAATCCTGACACCAGTACTTTCAATTCTATCCTAGATTTACAGCTCTGTCGCAGCCGTCGCGTAGAAGAGGTATATTTCTTTCAATTCTATCCTAGATTTACGGCTACTAGGGCTAGCAGGGAAGCGATAGCCAACTGTGTCTTTCAATTCTATCCTAGATTTACACTGTATTAGATACGAGGAAGATGAGTTTCCACTAATAGTTGCACAGC
>WAOR01000115.1 GCA_015521175.1 Thermodiscus sp. | reverse complement strand
CTCCGGGATTGTAGGCTAGTATCCTGTCAATGCTGTCCAGGGTGACCCTGTTGGCGAAGGACTCGTACTTCGACGCCTCCTCCGTGTAGTACTTGTAGGCCTCCTCGGTTAGTATGACTGCGGGTCCCTCCCTGGAAACTATCGGTATGTAGGCTGGCTCTCCCCTGCAACACTGGCTTCTCCCAGCCTCTGCTAGCTGCATTACTGGTTCCAGGCTGCCGAAGTACTCGAGCGCTGTCCTGTAAGAGTACACGTTTGGGACCTGTGCTATACCGCACTTAACCCCTGGCTGGGGGAAGGCGAGTAGGGTTATTACGTGGCCTCCCGAGAAGCTGGTACCCCACACGCATATCCTTTCCGGGTCTACAAGGCCGGAGTCTTGGAGGTAGCGTATGGCGCACCTGTAATCGGATACCTGGTCCATCGGGTATAGGGCCTGCCGGGGCTCTCCCTCGCTCCTACCCCATCTCCGATAGTCGAAGGCTAGTACAGTTATCCCCCTAGAGGCGAACACTGGACCGTAGTCGTCAGCATGGGCCTCCTTGACCATGCCGAAGCCCATGGCCATGACCAGGCCCGGCCCCTTGCCAGCTGTGACCGGCTTGTAGAGGATTCCATGACACCTTACGCCACTGCAGGGGAACCATACTTCTTCACGCTTAAACTCGGAGGACAAGGCCGTGGTGCACCTCGTAGCATTACTGGTGCATGGGATGGGATATTAATTGGGGGCTCCCTACGCTCGTGTGTCTTCATCCAAGGCTGCGTGCTTGTTAGGGGGCCGACTCGGTCATCGCCCCTTACTACTCTCCTACTCGCCGCGGGATTATTTACGGGGTACCAGTCGTTTAACGATGTTAAAGGATATAAGGCTTGGAAACCAATAAGTCGAAAATAAGAAGCCATGAAGGAAGTGCTCCCCCTCAACCCTAACGGGGGGACTGGTAATGCTACCTAGGAGAACGCCGAGGAAAGAACTAAAAGTAGACTTCGTGATAAGCGTGGACAGATGCCTCATGTCAAACCACCACAGCAGCGAATTCCTCGGCTTCGCCTCAACAGGCCCAGCTATAGGCGTGAGCGAGAAGCTATGGAGATGGCTCGCCTGCCCACGCATGAAGACAGACGAGTACGGCCGGCCATGGCAGGCCCCCTACGGCCTACGCAAGATAGAAGCCGCCCTCCAAGACGCTGGGTTCCGGGCTTACGTTATAGACCCGGACTACGTCGCATACTATGTTAGAAAGGCGAAGGCCCTCCTAATAGGCCACCACGACTACTTCGCCTTCGGCCCTCCCAGCAGCGAGTGGTGGCTACTAACTGGGAGGGAACCAGTCAATAGGAGGTCATTCATCGAGTTCATCAGCACCCCAGAAATCTGGGAGGCCAAAAAGCAGAACGGCCTCAGGATAATCGTTGGCGGCCCTGCTGTCTGGCAGTGGGAGGCCTGGAGAGAGGCTAGGAGGAAGTGGCCTGTAGACACGCTGGTCGAGGGAGAGGCGGAGAAGGCTGTGGTGGAGTTGGCAGAGAAGGTCCTGCGAGGGGAACCACTACCCGAGAAGGTAGTTGTGCCGCCCGGAGAGAGCCCCCGTGTCGAAGAGATCCCTACGATAAAGGCTCCTAGCGTTAACGGCCTGGTGGAGATAATGAGGGGTTGCCCGAGGGGCTGCAAGTTCTGCAGTGTAACCCTAAGGCCTCTCCGCTACATCCCCCTAGAGATGATTGAAGCTGAGATAAGGGTTAACCTCGAGGCGGGAGTCGGCAATATTATCCTTCACAGCGAGGACGTCCTCCTCTACGGCGCCAACGTAGTGAGGCCTAGGGCGGAACACCTCCTCCGCCTCCACACCATGGTCTCCAAGTACCTGGAAAAGTACAATGCCGGCTTCGCCTGGAGCCATGCAAGCCTAGCCGCAGTCAAGTACGCCGAAGAGCATGGCAGGATTGTATCCAGGATAGCTGAGCTCGTGTTGGACGGTGATAAGAGACCCTTCATAGGCCTCGAAACCGGAATCGAGACTGGTAGCGTTAGACTTGCGAAGAAAATAATGCCTGCGAAAGCCGCCCCCTACCCGGCCGAGAAGTGGCCAGACATAGTGGAAGACGCATTCGCAATAATGACCGAGGCAGGCCTCCTACCCGCCGCGACCTTCATACTTGGCCTCCCAGGGGAGACTGAGGAGGACGTATACCAAACCATAGAACTCCTCGACAGGTTGAAGCCTTATCCCAGCCTCATAGTGCCGATGTTCTTCGTACCCATGGGTGCCCTAAAGGATATGGAGGGGTTCAAGCGGGAGAACCTCAGGGACTACCATATAGAGGCGATGGTGACGTCGGCTAGGCATTCGATAAGATGGGCCAAGTATATCCTCTCCAAGTACTACTTGAAGGGCCTCAAAGCCCTGCCAGTGAGGAGCATTATAGCATTCTTCATACGCTACGCTGAGAAGCGGATCGAGGAGGAATACCGGAGAATGCTCACACATGTAGAAGAGCT
>WAOR01000114.1 GCA_015521175.1 Thermodiscus sp. | reverse complement strand
TATGGCGGCAAGATCTATGCTGCCCCGCTAAGAGAGGTGTGGCCGGAGCTAGACAAGGAGGCCCCCGTTCACAGGTGGGTTACAAGGGAGAAGATGAGCCTGGTCTACGGTGACAGGATTACCACGATCGACTATAAGCTCGCTAGAGGGGTCGCATTCACCACCTACCTAACCGAGATGGCAAAGTGGATGGCTGGGAAGGCTGTTGAAGCAGGAGCCATATTTGTAGACGAGGTGGTCGTAGAAGAGATTGTCGAGGATAACGGTAGAGTAATCGGTATCCGGAGCGGGCCTGACACGATCTACGCAGACTATGTCATTGACGCTGAAGGAGTCAACAGAATGCTTCTAGAGAAGCTGGGTTTAGTGGAGAAGATAGATCCGGAGACGGTTGCACTTGGAGTAAAGGAAGTAATAAAAGTTGGAGAAAAGAATATTAATGAGAGGTTTGGCCTCGAGAAGGGCGAGGGACTGGCATGGCTACTAGCAGGAGACATAACCAGGGGAATACCCGGGGGAGGCTTCATCTACACGATGAAGGACACGGTTAGCGTGGGACTAGTACTGCACATAGGCAAAGCGCTCGAGACCGCTCAGAAAGGAGCCCTTAAGGAGTCCGTACCCCTCCTCGTGGAAAAGCTGAGGCTTCACCCCTTCTTCAAGAGGTTCTGGAAGGACGCCGACGTAATGGAGTACGGCGCTCACATGACCATTGAGGGCGGGTTGCGCTTCATGCCAAAGAAACTCTACATGCCAGGCCTCCTCGTCGTCGGAGACGCTGCAGGACTCCTACTCAACACCGGATATACTATACGAGGAGTCGACTACGCCGTCTACAGTGGAAAGCTAGCCGCCGAGACAGTAGTAGAAGCCCATAACAATGGAGGCCCCACCGAGGAGAACCTGGCCAGGTACGAGGAGAAGGTTAAGAACAGCTTCATCTACAAGGAACTCGTGAAGCACCGGGGAATCGAGAAGGTCATGTCGGACCCGCTATTCTTCACGAAGCTACCATCACTAGTCAACGGGCTCATGGCTAAACTTTATGAGGCTGATTACGAGGAGCCCACTCTGCTGGAGGCGCTTGTCTCCTCCTTCCAGGAGGAGAACCTCTCACTTACCAAACTCTTATTCAAGCTCTTATCGGTGGTGAGTAAGTTATGAGTGGGGTAATGGAGAAGCCCATAAAAATAGAGGACCTCCTCCAGAGGAACGTCTACGATGTAGACGAGGAGCCACACATAGCAATACCAATGGACGATCAAACAGGGATACCGAAAGAGCTAACACTACTCTGCCCATGCGGATGCTACACGAGCGTTGGAGAGAAGTTGCTCTACAGCTACGAGGGATGCCTCGAATGCGGGCTCTGCAGGGTAGTCTCAAACAACCCTAGGATGAAGTGGACCTACCCGAAGAGCGGTAGAGGCGTGCACTACAGGTTCACGTAGAGGGGGTGTGAGGATAGTGAGGATAGTAGTAGGTATAAAGTGGGTGCCCAACACTCAAGCGGTGAGATTCGACCCGAAGACTGGGACGCTCATAAGAGAGGGAGTCCCCTCAATAGTCAACCCCCACGACTACCCCGCAATAGAGCTGGCACTAAGGCTACGGGACAAGTACGGTGGCGAGGTAATCGCTGTCACGATGGCTCCACCATCTGCAAGACAGGGTCTAGAGCACGTTCTGGGAATGGGTGTTGACAAGGGAGTACTCCTCACCGATAGAGCCTTCGCAGGCGCAGACACCCTTGCCACGAGCTACGTGATAGCCAAGGCGATAGAGAAGATAGACAAGGAGATAGGCCATGTAGACGTGGCGATATTCGGCCACGAGACAATAGACTCCAGCACCGCCCACATAGGAGCACAAGTCGCGAGCTGGCTCGGATGGCCCTACGTATACTATGCAAGGGACGCTGAACTAGTAGAAGACGGGAAGCTGAAGGTTAGGAGGCAGACAGAGAGAGCAATAGAAGAATACGTCCTCAACTTACCTGCCGTAGTGGCGACAGCTATCAAGGCTCTAGAGCCAAGGCCCATAAGACTACTGCACAAGCTGAGGGCCAAGATAGAGCAACCGATCATAGTATGGACCAATAATGAACTAGGCCTAGACAAGCGTTGCATAGGCCTGAAAGGCTCCCCAACAGTAGTGGCTAACATAACCTTCATGCCAGAAGTGCCTAGGAAGAAGATAGTGTATAAGCCCAAGGACCCCAAGGACGCGGCGAGATGGCTACTACGCCAGCTCTTCAAGGATGAGGCAGTCGCACCATTTTTGAAGAAGGCCCTGTGGGGGTGATGAGTTGTGCCCGTGAAGCCAGACTGTGAGAAACTATGCCCCGAGTGGCCCTGTGACGATCCATTCGAGTTCAAGGGAGTATGGGTAGTAGCCGAGGCAGACGAGAACGAGTTAAACGAGGCCAGCCTCCAAATGCTAACACCAGCTAAGAAGATAGCCTCAAAACTCGGAGAGAAAATAGTAGGAATATTAGTCGGCTATAATGTGAAGAAGTGGGCAGACGAGCTGATAAAGCATGGTGCCGACGAGGTCATCGTTGTAGACGACGAGAGGCTTAAAACCTACTATCCAAGAGTCTACGGTCAAGTTATAGTCGACCTGGCAAAGAAGTACAAGCCCAGCGTCATCCTAGTCTCAGCTACAATGCGCGGCAGAGAGATGGCGCCCTACATAGCTAACACCCTGAGAACAGGAATAACAGCCGACTGTACAGACTTCGACGTCGACGAGAAAACAGGAGATGTCCTAATGATAAGGCCGCCATTCGCCGCCATAATGTTAGCCTACATTAAGACGCCGTTCCGCAAGCCACAGATGGGTACTGCAAGGCCAAACGTGTTCCCGGTACCCCCCAGAGACGAGTCCAGAAGCGGGCCCGTGATAGAAGAGAAAGCCGAGATAATACCGCCGGGAATGGAGCTAGCATACTACAAGCCCGTAAAGAGAGAAGAGGTACTAATAGAGAAGGCTGAGATAATAGTATCGGTCGGAAAGGGAATAGGCGGCCCCGACGGCGTGAAGCTAGCCGAGAAGCTGGCAAGCCTTCTAGGAGGCGTCGTCGCGGGATCTAGGAAAGCCGTGGACGCTGGCTGGATACCTCCGGAAAGGCAAGTCGGCCAGACCGGTAAGTCAGTCAAGCCAGTCCTATACATAGCCATAGGGATAAGTGGAGCCGCACAGCACATGATAGGCGTCAGGGAAGCTGGGAGAATAGTAGCTATCAACATTGACCCAGACGCACCCATATTCAACCAGGCAGACTACGGGATCATAGGAGACTACAGGGAAATAGTACCAGCACTAATCGAGGAGCTCGAAAGACTCAAGAAAGAAGGCCCCAAGGCCATCGAGGAACTCTTAAAAGAGGAGGAAGAAGCAGCGGCCAGCTAGGCAGCCCTATAATTCTAATTTTCTTTCTATAAATTATTTCTACAAGCCTAGAGTCTAGTAGGTTAGAAGTAGCGCTATCACGCCTGCAAGGAAGACGCCGTCGAAGACACCGGCTCCTCCAATACTCACCATGGGGCTTGACAGCTTGTCTATGTCGTGTAGAAGCCGGAGTACATCGGCTCCAATGAGTGCTCCAAGAGTGCCACCAGCATAGGCCGCGAGGGCTGCCACCGGTCCGCCTCCGGCTATAACTGCTACCGTAATTGCGGAGGCTAGCGGTGGAATTAGCGCTGGAACAGCTATACCAACTCCCGGGATCGTTCGAGAGAAGGCATATGTAACTAGACTAGTAACTACTACTGAGGCTATGAGCGCCCATAGGGCCTCTATCCGTCCCACTCCGATTAGTAGGATTATTATGAGGAGGCTAACGGTGATAGGGATAACTCCTCCTCCTAGGTTTATGGCGAGAACAGTCTTTTTCTCAACAAGGCTTATCCGGGGTACAGGGATAGGGATGCCGGCGAAGGAGACGTATTCAACCTCTAAGACCTGCTCGTAATAGCCTGTACCTATGAAGCCTAAGACGATGTTCACGAAGCTGAGTGGAGGGCTCATCATTATTAGGAGGCTTATAATGTAGCCAGCGACGAGCCCCGCAACTCCGAGGCTAGCTGTAGCCGAGGCGATAGCGCTTGAGGCCAGGAACGCGACGACAACCCCGACTACGGTATACGTTATGAGCATGAAGGGGTGCCCTGGCGGGTGAATTATAACCTGGCCCCTCCTGATCTCCACTACCTCGCACCTTTAACGCATGTGCAACTATGCCTTCTTTTCGAATAAATACGAGGATGGCCATTTACATAACTAGGGTGTGCGGGCCCGTGTCGGAGAGCGAGAGCGTTGAGGAGATCGCTTGCAGGGAGATAATGAGTGCCCCTCCAGTAACTGGTCCCCCTACAATGACTGCCTTCGAAGCGGCTAAGCTAATGGTTGAAAAGGGCATTGGAAGCATCATTGTAGTCGACGATAATGGAAGCCTTCTAGGCATAGTTACCAAGACTGACCTGATCAGGGGTGTGGTAGCCGAGGGTAGGAGTCCTGGAGACGTATACTTATCGTCGATAATGACTAGGGACCCCTACTATGTAACCCCGGATACGCTCGTATCAGAGGCTGCTGAGATCATGGGCTATTACGGTGTAGGCCACCTACCAGTAGTGGATACAACAACGGGCAGGGTAGTCGGAGTTGTCTCCATGCGGGACATTGTACGCCTAGCACCCCATTACATTGAGAAGGCCGTCCTTGCCTCGAAGCGTAGGAACGAATAAAACCAATAGAGGCCTGGTGTGACTAGGAGTCTAATGGGGAGGCTTGAGATGTTCGAGGAAATAACGCTTAGAAGGCTAGAGGAAGTCATGGCGGAGAAGTTCCCAGTCCTTGACAAGGACTACTCATTATCCGCCCTGATAGAGGAAGTAGACAAGCACAAGACTGATAGAGCCGTCCTCACAGAGGACGGTGAAATCCGGGGAATAGTAACTTTAAGAGATATTATATTCAAGCTTGGCACCGTCAGGACTAAGAACGTCTCGCCATCAGCAATGCACGCGTCCAGCTTCATGTCGGAACCAGTAATACACCTCGGAAAGGACGAGACACTATTACACGCTGCCAAAGAGATGGTGAATCGCTCCTTCACGAGCATACCAGTAACTGATAATGGGAAGCCGGTAGGGCTAGTCTCGAGGTGGGAGCTAGCCCAGCTCATAAGCCAGTCCGAGGACGCCTCAAGGATTAGAGTGAGGGATGTAATGAAGACGCCGCCCGTAGTAGTAAACCTTCAGACTAGGATACTACACGTTAGGCAACTATTATTCCAATACGATCTAAGCGTTATACCAGTAATGGATGAGGGCCGCTTCGTAGGAGTAATCGGGGTTGACGAGGTCGCTAACATCTTCCTAAAATACTACGAGCTCTCGCGGGGAGAGCCCAAGAGGATAACCCCATTAAAATACGTGATAGTAGCTGACGGCATAAGGCTCCGCCCACCAATAGTAGACCCGGACTCAAGCCTAGCAGAGGCGGCTGAGGCGATGCTACGCAAGAGGTACAGGGCGGTAATAGTATTAGATAATGAGAAACCCATAGGCATCATCTCCGGCTTGGAGCTAGCTAGAGTCCTAACCGGGTAGGGCCAGAGTTATTCCCTCCATAGCCTAACACTCTCTTTTCAAGGCAGGAGGCCTATGGATATGGAGAAGAGCGGGGAGAATAGCGGGAAGTTCGTAGCCGACGCGATGCTCGGCGAGGTTGCCCGGTGGCTGAGAATACTCGGCTACGATGTATTGTACTCGAGGAATTACACAGATAAGCAAATTTTATCAATAGCTATGAAGACGGGTCGTATAATACTCACGAGGGACCGAGGCCTATACGCGAGGGCCAAGAAGAGGAACCTCCGAGCAGTCTACGTCTCCACCGATAATATTGTTGAGAGGCTGGCCGAACTTGTACTCAAAACGGGCATAAGCCTCGACCCGGACCCTAGGAAGAGCAGGTGCCCCGAGTGCAACTCTCCCCTAATCATTGTAAGGGATAAGGAGAAGGTGAAGGATAGAGTGCCTCCTCGAGCCTTAGAAGCCAATGATGTATTCTATATGTGCCCCCGGTGCGGTAGAGTCTATTGGGAGGGGAGCCACTGGCGGAATATTAGGCGGGTAGTGCGCGAGGCCTTAGAGTTAGTGGAGGTTGCAAGGAATGCTGCGAGGCAGGCCCGTAGACCCCGACGAGCTAACCTTTGAGCAGGGCGCCTTCCTAGTAAGATTCGCTCGCAGAGTGCTAGAGGAGTACTTCGCTAGTGGTAGGCCGCCGGAGCCTCCAGAGGGGTTAGACGAGGTCTTCTA
>WAOR01000113.1 GCA_015521175.1 Thermodiscus sp. | reverse complement strand
TCCTGGACTATTCCAGGCTGGCATCGAGGAATAAGCTGGCAGCAGTCCTACAGGCGGCGATGACCGCGGGGCTGGCTACGGTGGAGCTAGCGTTTAAACTGGGAAGAAACCCGGAGGTTATCGAGGCAATAGACGAGTATAAGCGGATGGCGAAGGGGGAGGGTTGAGGCAAGCTGACGCCGTAACGCTCCTGGGAGCCTTTACAGGATCCCTCGCCTTAGCGGCGGGAGTATATGGGGACTTGTGGCTAGCCGTGAGGCTACTATTCATAGCCTACACGCTAGACGTCCTAGACGGAGTCATCGCCCGTAGAGAGGGAGCCACCCGGGAGGGCTTCATGCTCGATAGAGCGGTGGATAGGTTCACACAGGTTATTGTGCCGTCAATACTCCTCCTATTATACGAGGCACCCCAAACTCCACGCCTCGAGTACGCTCTCTACGCCGCCTATACGGCTAGCCTGGTTACCCTCGGCTTCTACAGACTCGTGTATAGGAGGGTTGAAAGCCTCAACTATTTCAGCGGCCTCCCCCTGCTCACCCACGCTCTCGTAATATTGGCCGGGATAATGGCCTTGAAGAACGTGAGTGTTCTCCTACTCTACTACCTCCTAGCCCTATCCCTACTCCCCATATCCTACTATAGAAGGCCCAGTAGCGGGGGGAAAAGGAGCTTCCCGGCATCTAGGATAATTGGGTCTCTCCTCCTAGCTGTTATCCCATATGGAGGGCTGATCGCAGAACTCATATACTGGCTTGTAATCGTTGGTGTTCTAGTCTATAGTATAGGCGGAGCCCTTGTAATAAGGAGAAGTATGTGAATAATAAGAGAAAAATAATTTGATTAATCTAGAGCTAGGCCTAGTGCCTCCTGTAAAGCAGGACAGCGGCGATTAGGGCTACGAGGACTGCTATCAGGGCCGGGACGAGCGGGCTCTCCGGAATCGGGGCCGCGCTGGTTGATACGGTTAGCGTGTCGTATGTCGGGCCCTCTACCGTAGTGCCAGAGGCGTCTTGGAATGTTACTATGAAGAGTAGCTTATGACCGTCAAGGGTTGAATCGTTGGGCACTGTCCAGTTCTTCGCGAAGAAGCTGGAGCCATCGCTGTTCTGGGTTGTCGTAACTGTTAGTGTGTCAAGCACTGTCCCGGTTGTGTTGTCTACTATCTTGATTGTGGCCTGTGGAGCACCGTAGGCAGACCAGCCAGTGATAGTCACGTTGTAGCCGGTGTAGGCGTTCTGCTGGTCCTGGCCTCCATTTGCTAGTGGTGTGTAGGCGTCCTCGAAGGGGCCTACTAGGAGGTTTACGTATCCTCCTGTAGCGTTCTCCATAGCTCTCTTGACTGCTATGATGAACTGGTTACTGCCGAGTTTTGAGGCGTTGAGCTGTACTGCCTCGTCTAGTACTCCAACGCCGTTGGTGCTCTTCGCTACTATGACTGGGTTTCCGTACTGGTCTGGCTGGACGTTGTAGGCGTATAGGTCGAAGTCGGTGTGTGCCGGGTCACTGGTCTGGGCGTGAGACTTCACCACGTAGACTGGATAGTAGGTGTTGCCTGCCGCATCCTTGAAGCTTACTAGCGGTAGGAATATCCTGTAGGCATACACGCTCCTGCCCCAAGGCTTGTTCCACACTCCTCCTGAGAAGTTTGCATTGTAGGCTGTGCCGTTCCTAAAGAGTAGAGTCATGCTTGTACCCGGCATTATTGCCTTGCCCGCCGCGTAGCTTAGGGCTAGGTCTACCGCTGTTGCTCCATCAACAGCGCCGAAGCCCTCGTGTATGTCCTTGGCTCCTCTGTCGAGTGTGGGGCTGTAGCTGGCGTTGTTGGGCTCCCTCATGAGCGGGTAGGTCTCGGCAGCGCTGATCTCTATTATCATCTTCACTAGCCCTGCAGTGGAGTAGCTGTTCCAGTCCCACGTAATGCTAGCATTATTGATCAGTGCGCTTACGACATCTGCGGCAAGGCCAGAGACGTGTGGCGTGGCCATGCTTGTGCCCATTATTCCGAGGCTGTCATCGTAACCATAAGTCTTCATGTTTATGGTATCGTTCCAGTCGATGTCTTGCTGGTATATTCCATAGAAGACTTGTACTGCGTTTGAGATATCGTCGTGCCAGGTTGTATCAGCACTAAATATCTCCATGTAGTAGCCCCCGCCGGGGGCGGCCACGTCCGGCTTTGTGTCACCATTGCTGAGGGTTCCTCCACTGCTGCTGTAGTCGGTTATGTTGTTGAGCGCGTCTACGGCTGCTATTGTTAACGCGTAGGTGTTGTTGGCGGGGCTACCAGTAGCGGCGTCTCCAGCGGCGCCTCCCTCGTTACCCGCAGCTACTACTGAGAGTACTCCGGCGTTTGCGGCGTTAGTTATTGCCTGGTCTAGGGTTGAGGAGTATCCTCCGCCAAGGCTCATGCTTATAATGTAGAGGTGTGGATCCACGAGCGTCCTATTGCCTACGACATCGTCCACTGCCTGGGCTATCGTTGAGGATGAGCCGCTGCCGTAGTAGCTTAGGACCTTTGCGCCTCCAAGCTTGGCCTCTGGCGCCATTCCAGAGTTATAGGGAGCGCCAGTATTGGTGTCGGGGTTTACTGGTACGTGGAGTATTGGCAGGAAGGCTAGTCCCCCGCCCTTGCTTATGTTGAACATGAGTGTATACCAGCCGAATTGGCTTGGGTCAGTGACCTGGTATGTAACCTTGTACCATGTGTTAGCGTTCGGCGTTAGAGTCTTGTTAACTATCTGAGGAGTGCAGTGATAGTAGGGCACCCATCCGCAATAGGCTATTGCCACGCTGCCGATGGCGCCCTGTGTGCTGGTAGCCGTCGTGTCTGGCTTCCAGATGAAGTCCAGCTCTATTGTTCCTGTGGCGTTTACATAGTAGGCTACTAGCGGGTACCTGAACCGGAGCCAGGTGTTGGTTGGAGCGTTGCTCCAGTCTAGGTCGCTTATCCCGAAGTTTAGGACGAACCGGCCCTCGGGATCGGTGGAGTTGTAGTAGCCTGCGACTGTGCCGGATACGTGTGTGCCATGCATGTTGTCGTCGTATGGGTAGTCGTGCTTGTTGCCGTTGGGGTCTCCTACATAGTCCGCCCAGTAGACTATTTTACCGTTAGCGAAGGCTGAGTTGTTGCCATCGATACCGGTGTCTATTACTACGACTGTCACGTTGTAGCCCTTAACCTTAAGGTCGTTCCACACGTAGGGCCTGAGGCCCATCTGCTTGCTGCTCCAGTGGTTTAGCTTGTGCATTGGGACGTCCTCTTCTATTAGAACTCTGTCCGGTAGTCCATTCCCGTCTATGTCTAGGCCGGAGAGCTTGGTGGCTAGTGTCTTTACTATTGATGCTGGTACTTCCGCGCTGAATCCTACGATCGCGTTCTTCCATGGGCCGTGGGTTATCTTACCGCCTAGAGCTTCTACGGTTTTCATGGCGGCCATTAGGTTCTTGATTATGGTGGCCTTGTCTCCCCCGAAGGCTACCGGCTTTGCCCCGAAGATTATGTTTACTTTCACGGTCTCATTAGGCTGTAGGCTTGAGAGCTTCGCTTCCAACCTGTCTGCTATCCCGTTATTATTCGCGTCTACCCTGCTTGCTAGTATGTTGAACGAGGCTACCGGGTCGTATTTCCTGGCTGGCGGCTTGATTAGGGCTTTTGGCCCACCTAGGATTACTCCCTTGCCGGGCTGAGTGATGGCTTGTGGAGTTGATGCTTGCGAGGCTAGTAGTGGTGGAACAACCATTAGTGCTATTAGAACGACTACTAGCGTGATTCTTTCAAGGGTTTCCTTCATATTCCAATGCACCCTAGAGGCGATCTTCTACACCTATACGTCCTTTTTGATCTCTTTAAAAGTTTTCGTTCAAAACCGTTTATATTCTCCCACTATTATACCCGCAGTTCTAAGCGCCCCGTCCGGATAGGAGGGGGGCTCCAGAGATCTTGCTTCCTCTAGTGCTCCAGCCATTGCTCTTGGATCCAGGTCTTTGATATAGGGTACCCGTAGCTTCTCGGCTAGTAGGGGGCCCTCCCGCGGGTCCGCAGACAACTTATGCCGCCAGGACTGTACCAGGACTACGGGTTTCCTATAGGCTAGTCTAGCGGTTACTGCAGTCATGCCGGGGAAGTGTGTTATCACTATGCTTGCCCTCGCTATTAGCCTGGCAAGGCCTGGAGTATACTGGAATACCCGCCACCTGGGATTGATCTTTTTGACCTCCTCTACAGGTATGTCTCCACTCTGAACTATTATGTTATCTAAGCCTAGTCTTGCCAGGACCTTGTAAAGGCGTGGAAGCCCGAGCGTCCCCGTTGTAACCAGGATGAAGCCCTCGTCTCTGGCCTCGTATATTGGTGGCTCATATATTGGGCCTACGACGATTCCCTCGGGGTAGTTTCTCTTCTGCTCCTCCCAGGCAAGTATTGGAGTTGCTCCTAG
>WAOR01000112.1 GCA_015521175.1 Thermodiscus sp. | reverse complement strand
TGACTATAAACCAGGGATCAACTCCTATCCATCCGTTAGGAGACATAATCACATCCTTCTAGTATATTTCTCACAGCTATGTTTTAATCCGTTATGTTTTTGCAATAGCTTATTTTGTACTTTTTTTAAAAAAAGTATAGCCTTCTAGAACAGTTGGTATAGTAGCTATTATAAGTACCTGGGAGTCTTACTTTTGCTCTTGATCTTGTTCTTGCTCCCTTACGCTACTAGGGCATAGGCATCTGGCGAGGAGATAACCCCCTATTATCGCCAACACTATGACGAGTATATTACTAGCTCCTAGTGGCATCAGCTTAACACCCCGTTCTTGGTTAAGATTGTACTTCCCTCGTAACTGCTTTCTTCGATGGTAGTATGTTTACTAGGTCTACTTCTAGTTCTTCGAGTTCGACTTCGATATCGTTCAGGGCTATCTGCACGGCTTTCCTGACGTGGCCTGGCAGGTCCCCGCCATACTTTCTCATGAGCTCCGCCAGCGCTTGCCTAGCACCCCTAAGCTCCCAGTAGTATAACGGCTTGAGGTCCTCAACATCCAACAACCACACCAGGCTAGTGAATACCATTACGGACACCCCCAGAGTAGGAATAATAGGGCCGTAGTCCCAGCACCCAGAAGAGCTGCAACCGCGGTCATAATCGCCTGCTTTACTGTGTCTGGGTCATAGCAGCCGCCTAGTATTCGTACACACTTAAGGTATCTAAACGAGTGCAGCGGGCGGCATACTTGGAGCTTCATTAACTCCTTGGGGGAGAGGCTTTCAACGCCCTCGCGTTCAAGCCTACGCATTAGATGCTTACACTCGCCAAAGCCCGAGAGACTTCTCACAACACACCACCTCTTACTGTCTGTCTCACTTAGTATGACAGTGTAGGAAGCCTAATAAGTCTTCCTGTCTTACTAAGTCACTCGGTGGGAGACATGGTTAGACGCATTAATGTGGCCTTCGATAATGAGGAGTTCGAGGAGTTGAAGAGGCGGAAGGATAGACTAGGCCTCTCCTGGGCCGACTTGATACGCAGGGGCCTAGAGTGCCTCGAGCGGGAGCAAGCTGGCAAGTCCGAGGGCCACGGATAAGCGGCCCCCTCTAGCGTCCGTAGAAGCGGCCCATATCTGGAGAAGGCAGAGATACGAGTAAGCAGGGGATGACTAGGTTAGAGTACTATGAAGAGAGGGAAGCATCGCTGTACGATCTCGTATCCGACTCTCAGAGTTATTGAGAGAGTTGTCAATATGCTACGGGACCTGTATCCCATGGATCCCATAGAGTGGAAGGGCGGGGGTAGGGAGCAGGTTAAACAGGCTATTGCAGCTGCGAGATGGGCCTTCCAGTTCTCCGAGGATCAGCCCTGTTATGCTAGGAAGCTGGCGGCCGCGGCTGCTCTCTTCTATGAGCTAGTAATGCTTCACCCGCTAACTGATGGGAATAAGAGGCTCGCTTCCATAACGCTCTGGGCTTTTCTCCGCGTCAACAGGCTACCGAGGCCGAGGAAAATAGCAGAGGCCGCGTTAAAGGTTGCTAGTAGAGAGTGGAGCCAGGAAGACATCTACAAGTGGTTATTGAGGGTCTACAAGGCTAGTAGGCCTAGGAGCGGGCGGGGCGGGTAGCCTCGGCCTTCAAGTCATGCTCCCTGAGGAAGTCTAATTGTGGCTTGAGCACTCTTACAGCCTCGTCAACAGCCTTCTCCCACGACACGCTTGCCTTCTTCTTCCTCACAGAGAACTTCACCATAGTATCTCTAGGGATAGGGGTGGTTTTAAGCGTGAAGGTGCATGTAGTAGCCATGCACAAGGCGAGAATGATAGCAGCCTATACTCGCTGCACTCGAATAACCCAAATCAATCGCGAGCCTTAACCTTGCTTTGCCTGGTTTCCCCTGTTAACAGATGTTAACAGGGTGTTAACAGTAGAGGGGTTCTACTGGTTTAGGGTTGACTGGCGTTGACTGGTTGACAAGGGTCAACCTGGTACCCACACCCCCCTGGTACCCTACACACCATCAGGCGGGCGGGCAGGCCCTCACAGGCCTGCTTTCTACTATAATATATACCTTGTAATACGCATGTAATACACCGCCGAGGAAGAAACACCATAAACGCATTACACTGTGATACGAGTTGGGGGGACCCTTCAGAAACAGCGGTCAACCTTGAGGGGCCACTAGTAGCTCTCGGGTAGCAGGAGTTCTGGGGGTATCCTTAGGGCCCTAGCGTTGTACGCTGCTACTAGGCCCCTGAGCTGGGCGGGCTGGTCCAACTCGAGGACCACAGCTACTGCCTTGACTCTATCGCCATGGCGCTTCAGGAGTCTCCGCAGTCGTTTCTGCGAGTGCTTGTCGAGGCCTTGGAAGGCTAATATGCGAAGCACTATGCCCCCTCTCCCCCTCTAAGGGGTTTAATTTACAGTTATTCCATATACTCGTGTAGCTCTATTTCACCCTTAACCTTCTGGATAACCTCTTTCAGCCTAGCTCTCACCATCCTATATCGTGTAGCGTGTGGCTACTCCTTACTCCCTACTCCCAGGCCCGCTAGCCCACTACTATATTGTAGGGGGTGTTGCCCTGCGTGTTTGAGGGTATCCAGGTGCTCAGTAGCCTGAGGAATCTCACCCCGTTCCAGGCTTCTTCGCCAGCCGCCATGGACTCTCTAGTGAGCCTGATGGCGTCGCACTCCTTCCCCCTCAGGTAGGTTCTAGCAGGCCTCACCCCGCTACCTACTAGGTCCTCGAGTATTGCTAGGAGCCTCTGCCAGCCCTCTGGGTCCCCCACGCTGAAGGTGACGTAGCTCATAGCGCATAGCTCCTCAACTCCCAGGTATCTGGCAGCTACGGCTTCGGGCCACCCCTCGCCTAGTAGGACTTCGAGGATCCAGGGGTTGAAGTAGGGGGCGCCCTTGTTACTGGCTATGAAGTGCCAGGTGTCGCCTGGGAACCATGTCTTGTCCCAGTCGTCGTACCAGTGCAGGATTATCTTGTCTTCTCCCACCGCGTAGTAGTAGTCTAGGTCGCGCTTCTTGGCTTCCTCGGGGCTTCTAGGGGTGAACCCTACGCCTACTAGTTCTAGGAAGGCTTGGGGCCTTGCTTGGAGTATCCTGAAGGCTAGGTCTGGGTTCACCCTAGCATACTTGAAGAGGACCTTGGGCTCGAGGCTTGCCAGGTATGCGGCCTCGTAGACTGGTATCTTCACCCTGTGCAGGCCTTCTAGCCAGCCCCTCACTAGGTCTTCGACCACGCTGCTCACTGGGGGTATGCTTGCCCGCCTGCCCTTGTACCTCTTGGCTACTTCCCTCTTGAACCTCTGCCAGAGGTTAGGGTCTACGAGTATGCTTGTCTTAGCCTTGCCCAAGACCCTGCTACACCATGGATTCCTCGAGTATGCGTATCGCTGTTAATACAAGCTGGCGGTTGCTTCAACCCTTGTTTTGAAGCCGAGCCGCATGGTTTTTTGAAGCCGACTATCCCAGTGATAGTGGAGTGGGGCGCGTGTTACCATGGGTTCCGATCTTTTAGAGTGCCTCGCTCATAGGGCTTCAAAACAGGGCTTCAAAATGTACATCTTCGTTAAACGGGTTAAGAGCAACGGCAAAATATACTACTACCTAGTAATAGAAGAATACGACCCCATAACCAAAAAGAAGAAACCCTTACTACACCTCAGCCTCAAGAAAATACTAGAGGCCTTCAAGGATGAACTAGGGGACGGGAAGGATTTCCCGTGGTGCGGGGGGTGGGATTCGAACCCACGCAGGCCTACGCCAACGGGTCTTAAGCCCGCCCCCTTTGGCCGGGCTCGGGCACCCCCGCTTGCCTGAGGGTCCCCCGTTTATTGTAGCCTTCCTGTGGCAAGGTTAAATCTCTCTTGCCAGCGTTTCATTCTTGGAGGGGCGGTTCCTCGTGCCCGGTGTCTCACCGGATGTTTTAGCAGAGTTGGAGCGTGTTGCCTCGAGCTACGCCGAGACTATTGATCGTAGTAACCTTGTACCTGGCGAGGTCTTGGAGCGTCTGTCGGGTCTCGGTGTCTTCGACTTTGCCCGGCTAGGTTTTTCTGGAGTGGTTTCTGTTGTTAGGACCCTGAGCAGGTTTAGCCCCGGGCTCGCCCACGTGGTGCTTGTGCATTCTTCGAGTCTTGTAGCCGGGGATCTCGAGTATCCGGGCGGTGTTGTAGCGTTCAGCGTTACTGAGCCTGGCGGCGGTAGTGATGTGCTCGCTAACCTGCGGACCACGGCGGTTGTTGAAGGCGGAGTCACGCGGGTGAGGGGTGAGAAGCTTTTCACAAGTAATGCTCCCTATGCGTCGCACTTCCTAGTCCTCGCGGCTGGGAGTGAGGGTCCCTCGCTCTACCTTGTGCCTCGGAGTGATAGGGTTAGGGTTGAGCCTATGGATCTCCTCGGCCTCCGGGGGGCGGGGACTTCGAGGGTAGTATATGACGACGCCGAGGCTGGACTAGTGGGTACTCCCGGTAAGGGTTTGAAGGAAGCCCTGCGAGGGATTAACCTTGGCAGGCTCGGCTATGCCGCCATAGCCTTGGGTATTGTTGACTCGGCCCTCCGAATAATAGTGGACTATGCATCTTCGAAGGTTGTCTTCGGCAAGAGGCTGATAGAGTATCAGGGGTTGAGGTGGAGGATCGCTGACCTAGCGATGAAGGCTGAGGCCCTGGATTCCCTTGTAAGAGGGGCGGCTGCTGAGGCTGACGAGCAGGGAGGCGTTGACCCGTATAAGGCGGCGGTCGCTAAGAATCTGGGCGCGTCCCTGGCACAGGAGGCCGCTTGGACTGCGGCCCAAGCGTTGGGTGGGAGGGGTTTGGCCAGGTGGAGTCATACTGAGAGGATGATGCGTGACTCCCGGGTTCTCGATATTGGCGAGGGTAGCAGGGAGGTGCTGTTGGACTTTATTGCCTCCAGGATTATCAAGAGGCTTGGAGGGAGCAAGGCTTAAACAATCGGCTCCAGGCCGCAAGAGTGTGGCGGTGCTAATTGGCGCATAAGACAGCGGCGATCGCAGTACTCATCATCTCCCTCATTGTCGGGGGCTACCTCATCTACCTAGGCTACACGACGACGGGCGGCCAAGCAAGAGGGGCTGGAGGTACACCGTTTAATCAGACGACTACAACGGCTACCCCTAAGCTGAAGGGGGAGAAGAAGACCTATACCCTACCCCTCCTGCCGGGCGAGAAACTCTACTATACTAACGCGTACTACCCACTCCACTCTAACAAGCCAGCATCGAACTCCACCTACTGGATCCAAATCACAGACGTGGACTGGCCCTTCATAGTCGGAACCTACCAGCTGACCGGCCAGAATAGGACTGGCGTCGCCAGGATGGCAGTGGGGAACCTGGCAATCCCCAAGGAGCTACTGGGCTCCAGCAGCGTTACACTGCCAATAGTCGTCCCAGCGATCGGTAGTGGCCTCTGCGCTGGCCTCAGCCTAGAGGGCCGCGGCAACTATACTATGGGTAACAAGACTATACCGGTATTAATCTATGGGTCGAGTATGAACTTGACGGGCACTCGCCTCCTCGTAAAGCTCTACTATGAAGCTTCTAGCGGGCTACTAGTGAAGGCTAACTTCACCATAATCCTGGGCGGGAAGGCTGGCATGAGCATCGTACAGTCCCTCATCAATGCGAGCAAGGGAGGGACCCTCAGGGTGTCCACCCCGGACACCTGGATCTGCAAGCCCTACCTAGCAAGCGACCTCCGCTTCCAGGCCGAGGGGACCCTCCTCATCCAGGGCCTCCGAGCATCTCCGGTGCCGGCTGGGAAGGTTAGGGAGGTCAGCCTTGGAGATGGTATAGTGCTAGTGATACTGAAGGATGGGCAGGAGGTTACACAGGAGTTCTGGCGGAATATTCTAGCGGCGTCGGCACAGTGCCCCAGTGCCAGGATCTACGCCATCGTTGTAGGCGGCTTAACAGATAACATCACTATCTCCCTCGCCAAGAATATTCTAGAGAGAAGTGTTGCCTCGGAGCAGACAGTCCTGATAAGATTCCAGGACGGGAAGGCTGTGGATAAGGTCTACAGGTATGGGAGCTACAGAGAGATCCTCAACCTACTATGCGGGCGGCCCTCCACTGGGGGGAGGACATGAAGACCCTCTCATACTCCCTCTCGACATCCTCTGTCACTAGGTGGAGGTACCTCTGCGTTATCTTGATGTCCGAGTGGCCTAGGAGCCTTTGAAGAGCCGGGAGACTCATTCCACGGCGCAATGCCTCCGTGGCGAAAGTATGCCTTAGCACGTGGGGGCGCACCATTGACGGGTCTAGCCCTGCTCTCTTAGCTAGGCTCTTCAGCCTCTTGTAGAGGGCCTGATAGGTGAAGGGGAATATCCTGTCATAGGGGCGGGGCCTAGCCTCCTCTGCTAATACCCGGAGGGCTTCCCTAGCGGCAGGGCCCATTACGACGATCCTCTCCTTCCCATACTTCCCTTTAACCTTCACTATACCCCTATACGGATCCACGTCCCTCCACGTTAGTGCCAATAGCTCTCCCGCTCTAAGCCCGGACTCCGCTAGGAGGCTCAGCATCGCTAATTCCAACAGGTCCCTGGCCGCTGAGAAGAGTGCTTCAACCTCCTCCCATGTTAGAGGCTTCGTGAATCCATAGTGGCCTCTCGGGATCGCTGGCACCTCGTCTACCCGACCGAGCCATGCTAGGAACCTTCTAACGAAGATGCTATAGTAGTGGAGTGTTGTGTGCGAGAGCGACTGCCTCTTCCTCCTCATGTGTGAGAGCCAGGCCGAGTAGTCCTCCTCACCTACCTCCGTTACAGGGGTGTCTGGCCCCGTGAATGAGAGGAAGCTCTTGATCGCCGCCCGATAGGACTTTACCGTCTTCGTGCTCGCTCCCGAAGCTTCCAGGGCATCGAGGAACTTCTCGGCGGCTTCCCCCAGGGATAGTCTCGCCACGTTCTTCGGCGGCGGTAGTAGGCGTATCTTGTTCAATCCCCCCTTACCCCCATATATCCCTGTTAGTACACGGGGGCGCCTATCCGGGGAGAGCCCGGGTACTACGTGGGTGACACTTGTGGGGTCCAATACGGATATCGACTGGAGGGGGCTTGTAAGAGACATCGAATTACTCGCTAGAACCGGCTGTTACGAGAAGGTGAACAACTTCCTGAGCCTTGGCAACGTGGACTCTCTGAGGCGGAATGCAAGCCTGCTCGTCGCGAGGGAGGGAGTTCTAGGCGATCTTGGAGGGGGGCCGGGGACCAGTACGAAGGCCGTGGATGTGACTGCTCCGAGGAATAGTGTAATACTCTTATTGGATCCCTCGGTTGACATGCTTGAGATCTCCCTCGCTAATATTCCCTCTGCTAGGGTTGTGAGGGTTGGGGGAAGGTTTGAGAGACTCCCTTTTACTGATGATAGCCTTGCGGGGATAGTTGCTATGTTCTCGTTTCGCGACGCAGTAGACCATCGTAGAGCCCTTGACGAGATGGCCCGGGTCTTAAGGGCTGATGGGAGGCTGGCAATCCTTGACATCTACCGGCCCGAGAATCCTGTAGTGCACTTAATAGTGAAGGCTTACATAGCGTTAATGGTCCCTCTCGCAATCGTGTTTAACCGGTGCCCCATCCGCTATCTCAACACGTATAAGAGCTTCCTGAAGAGTATCGATCGCATGATGACGGATAAGGAGTTGCTAAGGGAGCTTTCAGCTAGGTTTGAAAGGACGGCTTTCTTCCCCTATCTACCTGGCGCTGGTATATTCTATGCTGAAAGGCCGAGGGGTCTCCCATCATGAGTACTCTGCTGATACGGGTACCTGTCCGTGACTGTGTTTTCCTAGAGAGACTTAACAGGTTCGTCGCCAAGATACTAGTCGAGGGTAGAGTGGATCTCGCCCACATTACCAATACTGGCCGGCTCGAGGAGCTACTAGTCAGGGGTCGCAGGTGCAAGATTGCCGAGATTAACGGTAAGAGGCTCAGGTACAGGCTAGTAGCCTTAGAGGATAAGGGCGGCTACGCGGTAATTGACACGCGTACCCAGTCTAGGGCTTTCGAGGAGGCGGTTGAGAGGGGGCTGTTATGCTTCTTCCATGACTGCAGGATTGCTGGCAGGGAGCCCAGGGTTGGGGAGGGGAGGCTTGACTACGTCCTCGAGTGTAATAGTGGCCGGGTCTTGGTTGAGACGAAGAGCGCGGTTCTTAGGGGTCCCTCCGGGGAGGCTATGTACCCGGACTGTCCTACCAAGAGGGGTGTTAGGCATGTTAGGGAGCTCGTACGCTTGATGGGGAGCGGAGTTAGAGTCGCCATAGTGTTCATCGCGGCGTTCCCTGGGGCACGGTGCTTCAAGCCTTTCCGTGAGGGGGACCCCCAGCTCTACGAGGTACTCACTAATGCCTTGTCTATGGGGTTGGAGGTGAGAGCTCTAGGCATCTACATGGATGATAGCGGAGATATCTACCTCGAGAAGCCTTGCCTAGACTTGTGCGAGGACTGGGTCGCCGAGGCTGTCAGCGAGAGGTGAGGGCTAGTAGTTATGACGTATCGCTAACCTATTATCCTGGCGGGCTGTGATGAGTGGTGACGGCTGCGAGCCCTCCCAAGGAGGGGATGATCTTATGTCACCCTTGCTGAGCCCGCGATAAAGTTATTGTAGAGTGGCGCTAGGGTGTGGCTCGGCACTGGCTGGTGTGGTGGAGGATTGTGAAGCCCACTAATAAGACGCATATCGACTATGCTTACGAGTTAGACCTGGTGGTGAAGCCGGACTCGAGGGTCCCCCTCTTCGAGAGGGAGTACGCCGCCTTCACAGGGGCGGGGGTTCCCCTGTTCAGCATTGGCGGCGGCTACTACCGGTATGCACTCATAGACATCCTCGCTAGGTTCCACGCTAGGAGGGGCTACTATGTAGCCGAGACCCCTATGATAGCGAGTAGCCTCCTCTACCAGGTCTCGGGGCACCTAGACTTCTTCCGTAAGAACATGTTCATATTCCAGATTGAAGGCCACGACTACGCTATAAAGCCCATGAACTGCCCCTACCACATACTAATCTTCCTCAGCCACCTCGCCAGGTATCGCCAGAAAGTAAGGCTACCATTCAAGGTCTTCGAGGCTGGAAGAGTCCACCGCTACGAGCCTAGCGGGAGCCTATACGGCCTCCTAAGAGTGAGGGCATTCACGCAAGACGACGCCCACATAATAACTAGGGAGGAGGAGGCTACAGAAGCCATAGTCGGAGTCTTCGAGGAGATGAAGCTATTGCTCGAGAAGATCTTCCACATGGATCTAGACCCCGGCAAGGTAGAGCTACGCCTCAGCCTCTCTGACAAGTCAAAGATCGGGGAGGAATTCATGGGGACCCTCCATGAGTGGGAGACTGCTGAATCAGCCCTCGAGGAGGCGGCTAAGAGTATACGTGACAAGTACGGGTTCAACTACTACTCCGAGGAGGGTGAAGCGGCCTTCTACGGCCCCAAAATTGACGTCGTTATGAGGATAGAAGAGTCCGGTATAGAGAAGGAGTGGCAGCTAGGTACTGTCCAGTTCGACTTCAACCTTCCTAGAAGGTTCAGGGTATATGACATGGTCAGGGAAGTATACGGTGAAGATACTAGGGTCTTCATTATCCATCGAGCCCTCATGGGCTCTATCGAGCGATTCCTCAGCGTGTACCTCGACTATATGAAGGGCCGGCTACCCTTCACCCTAGCCCCATTACAGTTCGCCGTGATAGCGATAAAGACTGGAGGCGATACCGACGAGGAAATCTCAACTATCGCAAGGAGGATACACGAGGAACTTGTCAAAATGGGGTTCCGTAGCGGCTTGCTTGAGACTACTAAGACTAGCCTATCAGGGGAGGTTAGGAGGATAGAGTCCACCATCAAGCCCGCTGTAACAGTATATATTGGTGCGAGGGAGGCCCGCGAGGGTTATGCAACAGTAAGGCCCTTCATTCACGGTGAGAGGAGGAGGGTCAGCAAGAGGGTCCCTCTAAGCGGGGATTACGCTACTAGCATTGTGGAGGCTGTGAAGGAACTTGAAGATGGAGTAGTCGAGCTAGCAGGGTATGCTCCCCGGATACCCGGAGACCTCTCTCACCTACTCTAGCCGAGCCTCCTCCCCGAAAGTATGCTCCTGGTAGTTGTCTCCCATACTTCCGAGAGGTCGCATTCCGGCGGACTAATCGGGTTAACGCTTGGAAGCTTCTCTTTAATGATCCTTGAGGCCTCCTCGAGGCATTTTTCCGAGAGGGAGGCAACCACGATAAATCGGGCTTCTCGGATTTTCTTGGCAACGTCTCTGGCTTGGCGGAGGCCGAGTAGTTCCATTAGGAAGAGAACGGGAAGCTTCCTTATCCTGGTCCCCCGAGCTTTTGCTTCTAGGGAGTGGAGTAGTACGATGGCTATGGTGCAGGGGTTTGGAGGGTCCCCTGGCAGGGCTACGATTACCGTGTCCTCCCTGCACTTTTCGGGGAGGAGTTGCCACGCTCTAGAGGCGTCGTCCGGACTGCAGGAGCACGAGTAGTATTCTAGGGAGATTTCTAGGCCGCCTATGGCCACTACCCTTCTACTTGCTCGATTCTCTCTCAAATTCGCCCCTCTCCCAGGGGAATACGATCCATGCATCACTCGTATAGGCATAGTAGTCGGGCACGAACTTTGTCCAGGGCTTGATGTAGATCGATGCCGTCCTAACCTCGCTCGGCATGAATAGGTTAACCGCCTCCACCGCGAGTTCTAGGGTTAAGCCGGTGTCCGAGACGTCGTCTACTATTAGCACCTTCTTCTGGGTTAGCTGGAGGGTGGGTGGCTGGCGAAGGTAGGGCCTCTCGCCTCTTATCCCCTTGCCCTTGTAGAGTTTAACCTCCATGACGGCTAGCTCGCCTACGCCCAGCCGATCTGCAACGAGCCTGGCGGGTATCACTCCTCCCCGGAGGATGCCGAGTATAACGTCTGGGGTAAACCCGTCCTCCCGGGCCTTCCTAGCTATTATCTCCGCTCCCTCCTCTATTACTCCCCAGTCGACCTTCTCCACGTCTACGTCTTCGCCTCCATGTATCACGGGTAGTATCGCAATTTCACGGGGTTCCCTTCCATCGGCTAGCCTGTAGTCCACGCCATCCACGAAAACCATGTAACCGGGCCTCGGCGCCCCGTTTTCATCTATGACCTCGCGCAACTGGGGATAGGACTCGCGCAGCTTGGAGAGGGCTTCTCTCCAATCGCTGGCCTCCACGATTACTTCTCTTAGCCCAGTCTGGCCTTGCAGGGCTCCTAGGAGTTTGACTTTTACCTGGGCCAACTCAGCTGGCACCCAGGAGTACCTTGGATGCGTGGGGGGTAATTTGGAGGGGGCTTTAGAGGATTAGATTCTCTTACTCTTCTCCTCTCTCTTCTTAGCGGAGTTTATGAGGTGCGTTATGTATCCTGCTATCTGGTTTCTCAGTTTCTTGCTATTGTATTCTATTAGCTGGGATACTACTTTCTTGTTGTGCTCGAAGTCTCCTGTGAATAGGTCTGGGTATGTTTCGAGGAGCTTTCTAGCTGTTCTCTTGACGAGCGTCGTTCTTACTTTACCCATGTTTTTGTCCCCCGGGCTCTCTCTCCACCGGCTGGTATTTAAGCTCACAGCAGCCTACATCGTAATGCTTATATAGAAGTGATGTAACCATGCACAACCGGAGTCCAAGTAGGGAAAGGTGACAGGAAATGGCGGCAGGAGTACCAATGGAGACTATGGGTGTCCCCGTGATAATACTCAAGGAGGGCACGCAGAGGTCTTACGGTAGGGAGGCTGTACGCTCAAACATTATGGCAGTTAGGGCTATCGCAGAGATCCTCAAGACAACCTATGGGCCTAAGGGCATGGATAAGATGCTAGTGGACAGCCTGGGAGACATAACCATAACCAATGATGGAGCAACCATTCTAGACAAGATCGACTTCCAGCACCCAGCCGCTAAGATGCTAGTCCAGATCGCCAAGGGCCAGGACGAGGAAGCTGGTGATGGAACCAAGACTAGCGTGATCTTCGCTGGCGAACTCCTCAGGGAGGCGGAGAAGCTCCTAGCGCAGAACATACACCCAACAATCATCGTCGAGGGCTATAAAGACGCCCTCGAGAAGGCTCTCGAAGTTATCAACAACATCGCGGAGCCTATAGACATCAATAACAAGGAAGTGCTAAAGAAGATCGCTATGACCAGCCTCAGCAGTAAGGCCGTGGGTGAGGCGAGGGAGTACTTCGCGGAGCTAGCAGTTGAGGCTGTGAAAGCAATTGCGGAGGAGAGGGACGGGAAGTGGTATGTTGACCTAAACAACATCCAGATCATAAAGAAGCATGGTGGAAGCCTCACAGACACAATGCTCGTCAAAGGCGTGGTTATTGACAAGGAGGTAGTGCACCCCGACATGCCCAGGAGGGTGAAGGACGCTAAGATCGCAGTACTAGACGCCCCACTGGAGATCGAGAAGCCCGAGATAGACCTGGAGATAAGCATCACAAGCCCTGACCTCGTGAAGAAGCTACTAGAGAAGCAGGAGAAGATACTCCAGGAGAAAGTTGAAAAGATTGCTGCTACTGGTGCTAATGTTGTGATTACTCAGAAGGGTATTGATGAGGTTGCTCAGCACTTCCTTGCTAAGAAGGGTATTATGGCTGTGAGGAGGGTGAAGAGAAGCGACATCGAAAAAATCGCTAGGGCAACGGGGGCCAAGATCATCACTAACATCGAGGA
>WAOR01000111.1 GCA_015521175.1 Thermodiscus sp. | reverse complement strand
CCCTACGATAAAGGCTCCTAGCGTTAACGGCCTGGTGGAGATAATGAGGGGTTGCCCGAGGGGCTGCAAGTTCTGCAGTGTAACCCTAAGGCCTCTCCGCTACATCCCCCTGGAGATGATTGAGGGGGAGATAAGGGTTAACCTCGAGGCGGGAGTCGGCAATATTATCCTTCATAGCGAGGATGTACTCCTCTACGGCGCCGACGTTGTGAGGCCTAGGGCGGAGCCCCTCCTACGCCTCCACACCATGGTCTCCAAGTACCTTGAGAAGTACAATGCCGGCTTCGCCTGGAGCCATGCAAGCCTAGCCGCAGTCAAGTACGCCGAGGAGCATGGCAGGATTGTATCTAGGATAGCTGAGCTCGTGTTGGACGGTGATAGGAGGCCCTTCATAGGCCTCGAGACCGGGATCGAGACTGGTAGCGTTAGGCTTGCGAAGAAAATAATGCCTGCGAAGGCCGCCCCCTACCCTGCTGAGAAGTGGCCAGACATAGTGGAGGACGCGTTCGCAATAATGACAGAGGCTGGCCTCCTACCCGCCGCGACCTTCATACTTGGCCTCCCAGGGGAGACTGAGGAGGACGTGTACCAAACTATAGAACTGCTCGACAGGTTGAGGCCTTATCCCAGCCTCATAGTGCCGATGTTCTTCGTACCCATGGGTGCCCTGAAGGATATGGAGGGGTTCAAGCGGGAGAACCTCAAGGACTACCATATAGAGGCGATGGTGACGTCGGCTAGGCACTCGATAAGATGGGCCAAGTACATCCTCTCCAAGTACTACTTGAAGGGCCTCAAAGCCCTGCCAGTGAGGAGCATTATAGCATTCTTCATACGCTACGCTGAGAAGCGGATCGAGGAGGAATACCGGAGAATGCTCACACATGTAGAAGAGCTAGCCGCCTAACCGCCTCTAGCAACGCCTGGGGATCACTAGAGACGAGATAGGCTACCGGCTCCCTGCCCTCCCCCTCCTCGGTTTCCAGGGCAACACCCTCCAGTGGGACCCTCGCAACCACCGGTGCACGGACTGCGAATGCCCAGGCGTCACTCCCCCACTGCCTAGCGTACTTCAATGCCACCCTGCCGGTGTGAGTACTCCCCCCGGGTACAGGTCTCCCGGCGGCGAGAACCCTGTTAGGCCTCACCCTAATTATTCTACCATCAAGCCCCATGACCTCTCCGAGAGACTCGGCCCCCTTAGGGGCGTATGCAAGATTTGAGCCCACCTCTGGTATTATACTGTGTAGGCCGGGGGTTGAGAGGAGCCTCCTAAGGACTATCCAGTACGCCTCCTCGATAAGGGTTTTGCCGCGGCACAGGACCATCGAGCATTCCCTAGGGCGCCTGGAGCAGTAGCTGGATTCGTGGGCTAGTATGTTGGCCGCGACTGCCAGCATTGAGGGCTCCTCCGGCAACCGGTCGCACAGCTCCTCTAGTACAAGCTTGGCCGCTCCAACGGGGACCCCTAGGCCTCCCAGCTTCTCGAGGTACTGGCTGGGCTCGACCCGGGTGTACTTGTAGATCATTGGCTGGGTCACGCCTAGTAGCCTTGCTAGCCTGTGCTGGCTGTAGCCCCGAGCCCTGAGGCAAGAGGCCACGTACGCCCGGGCTAGGGGTAGGATTCTCTTCGCAACGTACTCTTGGGGTTGCAACCTGTCCAATCCGGGCTCCTGCCCCTTAAACACATCATTAGCCCCTAGCCCTTATCAACCCTTCACCCCCAACGATCTAGGAGAGGTGCCGGACTAGGATGGAGAAGAGGGACCTCTACAAGGATAAGGAAGTAGTCAGGAAGATGGCCCAGCTAATGATGCAAGGCGCAGTAATGCTAAGCGAGACCTGCCCTATATGCGGCCTCCCACTATTCCGCCTGAGAAACGGAGACGTCGTGTGCCCCGTACACGGGAAGATTATACTCGTGAGTAGCGAGGAGGAGGCCCGAGAGGTAGAGGTTGACTCGATAGTATCCGAGGTCGAGCACTACGCGGCCAAGAAAGTACGCGAGCTCCTAAGCCAGGACAGGCCCTCCGAGATCCTCGAATGGCTCCGCGTAATAGAAGCAGGCGAGAGGATAAGGGAGCTACGGGAGAAGAGGAGGAGGCCTGCTCCACCCCCACGGGGGAGGAGCGACAAGGGGAAGGGTGGGGAAAAATAGGTAATACGCTACAAGGGTAAACGAGGGACCCCCAACAAGCCCCCCGGGATGGTAATGCATGGTAGACTTCGAGGCGGCTAGAAGAGTCAGGGAGGCTAGAGAGTACATTCAAAGCCTCATCGATGCTAGAGGCTCCTTCAAGAGCGCCTGCCCGGGAGCCGAGAAGCTCAACCCGCTTCCCAGTGAGCCCGAGAGGGTCCCCCATGCCGCGGTGGACGGTGGAAGCCAGATAATAGACTTCACAGACGTCTCCTTCTACTACGTGAAGGCCTGGGCCCACCTATACGAGTCGGGGGTAAGCGAGGGGGACGCATGGCTAGGCCTCATAGTACCCCCACACCACCCAGACT
>WAOR01000110.1 GCA_015521175.1 Thermodiscus sp. | reverse complement strand
GTCCTAGCTCCTCGAGGCACTGGAATGAGGCAAGCACCCTGTACCTGGGCTCCCCTGTGAGGGCTACAGCGTCTCACGGCGCTAGGGCCTTCTTCTCTAGTAGTAGTTCGAGTATGCGCCTGGCAAGCGTCATGGCTACTAGCACCATTCACATGGTTAATAGCTGGAACAATATACTCGGGGTATAGCCCGGTATCACCCTCCCCTGCGGCAGCTACACGATGCCGGGGATAGTAACACTCTATTACGTGGCGCCTACCATCCTCATTAATGCGGGGAAGGGTGCCAGTGTGGAAGAAGAAGCCGGCATGGACCTACCGGAGCAGGGTTATAATTCGGAGCCGCTGCCTCCTGCCTAGAGGCGATAAACTACTCCTGCAGAGGGAGAGGAATGGCATCTATAGTATACCTGGTGGCAGGCTGGAGTTCCTCGAGAGCCTCCCCTTCACCGTGGTCAGGGAGATGAGGGAAGAGGCCGGGATAGAAGTTGAGCCCCACAGGCTAGTCTACGTTGTAGAAAGCCTCAGCGAGAGGAAGAAGGGTCCGAGGCACGAGATACTCTTCTACTTCCTATGCACCGGTGAGGGGGACCCTCGCAGGAGCTATGCTAATATGACGTTCGAGTGGAGGGACCCCCAGGAGGTGCGGGAGAGCTTCTGGCCAGCCGGCCTGGCAGAGATAATACACGAGGACATGCCCGACTTCCCCGTATTCAGGTATATAACGTATATAGACGAGAGGCTTTCCTTCATAAACACCTACACCGCTATCCCTACATGCTATAAAATAGTAGCAAAAGCTCCACAGGCCCGGGAAGAGGTAAGCGAGTCTTGAAGGCGAGAAGAGCCGAGATAGCAATACTACTAGCCGTACTAGTCATACTCGCGGGGACCCCCATCCTATTATCGGCGGGCAACACGCAAATACCGAGTGAACCCCTGACGAGCCTCTCAAGAAAGCCGATACCCGGCGGGCTACCATGGTACCTCGTCGCAGTCTTCGGCGATAACAGGCCGGAGGCGGTGCCGTGGGTTCAACTACCAGACACCTTCTATAGGACAGTCAACGAGCTAGCAGCAATAAACGCCATGGTTAACATCGGGCTAGGCGACCACGTGGGCCAGGGCAGTAAGAGGCAATTCCTAGAATTCTACAGGGTGATGAGGGAGTCCGGCCTCGAGACCCAGATGTACGCTATGGGCAACCACGACATCTCCTTCGGCAGGGCTAGCTGGGGCAACTGGGAGCGCCTAATAGGCCCACTCTATCTGGACTTCGACGAGATCCCGGGATGGAGGATAGGAATACTAGACACAGAGGCCAACTCAACTCTATGGGCCCGGATGGTCAACCAGACTTTTACCGGGGCAGGAAATAGGAGCATAATGCTGGCATTCCACAAGCCCATAATCCCCTACGTACACCACAACCTGCAGGACGATCACCCCGACATGGCTAAACTACTCCTCGAGAAGATAAGGGGGAATGGCCACGTGAAGCTGGTGGTGCAGGCCCACTGGCACGGCTGGGCCCACGTTAGGGTGAACGGGACAGACTGGATAATTAGCGGAAGCACGGGCGCACCCCTCTACAAAGCCAGCGACTGCCAGGCAGGGGTAGACTGCGTCTCCACATACAACTACCTGCTAGTAATCCTCTACCCCAACGGAACCTACCACTACTACCCAGTCAAGGCTGGCATGGGAAGCGGGTCCATAACGGTTACCGCTACCAGTGAAGGAATAATAGTGGAGAATAGTAAGGTCGACGTCCACGGAAGGCCAACCGCCATACCGGTGCGGGTGGAGTTCAATACTAGCCTAGGACCGGTGTACATACTAACCATAGTACCGCCGGACTCCCGTATAGTCTTCAGGATAGTAGAGACGGGCCCCGGCTATGAGATAGAGACAAATGCCACCACCTACTACGCATACCTCTACCAGAACGGAGAAGGTTTACTACTCAACTCAAGCAATGGAAGAATAATACTGCCTTCAAGCGTTGAATGGGTCAAGCCCGTGAACCCGCACCAAGTCCTCTCATACCAAGAATACCAGGCAAGACAGGAGACGACCACTACAGGCCACACAACAGCAACCCCCGCCCGCACTGCCACACAAAGCACTCACCAGGCCACAACCCCAAGTAAGACAGTGAGCACTAGGCTGACCACGGCCCCAACAGGCACGTTAACAGAGAAGACAAGGGATGGCCTAACCATCGTTGCGGGAATAGTCATAGTCCTAGTAGTACTGGTAGGCCTAGCCTACTCGCGGATAAGCAGGTAGCGAGTCTCCAGGCACCCGGCCAGGCGTAATGCGTCGATAGCGTCATAAAAGGTCTCCCTAGCGCCAGCCACCAGCCAATCTATAGGTTTTAGGCCAAGAAGCCTAGCCGCCCGCGAGGCTACACCTCCCAATGCCTCCACGTGCACCCAGCCCATCACAACAACGCCTGGCCCATACCTCCTATATGCATCAGCTACCCTCCAAGCCGCTATCGAGTCCTTGTAGGACTGTGCTAGCACGAGCCTCTCCACAGGTATCCTAGCCATGGGCCCCTCCCTCGGGAACAATGCCCTGAGTAAACACTCGTACTCGCTCGGATACTCCCCGGGATCCGGCGCCCGGCTCGGTAGGTCTGGTATGCTACCAGTCATGGTAACAATTCTAGCCTTGTCTCGGGGCGGCATAACTCCTATGATGCGGGCCCCGCACTTTCTAGCAGTCTCGAGGAGTGGCCTGTAAATCTCTAGGCTGAAGCCCTCCGGCCCATTAGAGTATTCTGCAACCAGGCTGTACCAGGACCTCTCACTAGCCCGCCATTCATCGAGTATTCCCTGTTGCTCGTAGTTGAAGTACTCGACTCCGAGGAATCCTAGCCTCCCCCTCCTACACTCTTCTCCCATGAGTCTAGCGTAGGCTTCCACGAGCCAGGGCCTCTCATGCACCTCTCCCAGGAATACTATTCTAGCAGTGTGCTCACTTAGGATTCCAGGAGGCACCTGGTCTAGAAACGGCATTCGAAGCAGCCTAGACAATTCCTCAACCTCCAGGCTAATGGTATTGGCCGGCAGGGTAGATTAATTGATGATACGAGTACTATGATCGAGTGGGGCTTGACGGGTGAGGACTCTTCAGGGAGCCTAGTAGTAGGGACTGGATGCTGGTCTCGCTTATACTAGCTGGTATTGGCATGATCCTCAAGCTGGCAGGCGGAGTACTATATGGTAGCCGTAGCGTCCTCATTGATGGAGCTACATGCATTGGCAATATAGCCTCCGGCCTACTCCTCTACTATTCGCTACACAGGGCCTCTCTCCCGCCGGATGAGGATCACCCCTATGGCCATGACAGGTTCATCTACGCGGGCGTACTGGGAGTACTCATCGTGTACTCTCTCATCGCGGGGGCGAGCACGGCTATACTCTACTATAGCCTTGGCGGCTACAGTGTGGAGGCTGGCGCTCCCGTATTCGCGCTAGCCGGCACCCTGGCGTATGGCTTGGCAATAGTCGCTTCTAGGAGGGTTGGCTATGCTGGAAGCGTTTTCTCCGGCTTCACCCTTAGCGAAGTGCTAGAAGGCCTGGTTACCAGCTTGTCCAGCTACCTTGGCTACGAGATGGGCTACTACTATGATCTCGCAGGCGGCCTGGTCATACTGGGATACCTATACTACGAGCTCTACCATGAGGCGAAGAGGCTAACTATCCTCATAAGCGACGCCATCGACCCAGGAATAACGAGGAGGATTAGGAGGCTCCACGAGGAGAGGGGGCTCCGCGTCGAAAAAATCAGGCTACGCCTAGTTACTCCCGGGAAGTACCAGGGGGACGCCGTGGTCAGTGCAAGGATGCCCTATGAGGTGGCTGACCTCCTCGCGGATGAGGTTGTAGAGGAGGCCAGGAGGATGGGCGTTGACCTCGTGGTGCACGTTGACGTTGAACCGGCTAGGCGTGGACCTCGATAATATCTCCGTCCTCTAATACGTGGTCAGCGCCAACTCTCTGGCCAGGATACTTGGCGCTAGGCCCCCAGACCTTCGCGTACCTAAACTTCCTCGCCAGGTCCTTATGAATTCTCCTGGCAGCATCGAGGACTGTTGAGCCCTTCTCCAGTATCAGTGGGTCCGGGTCTGGCTCCTTATTTGGTTGCTTCGTGTAGACCCTTATGATTCCCAGTACCTTGAATATCGTGGGGCCTACCTTGTCCAGGCCTTCCCCTGTGCGCGCGCTCACGACTAGTATTGGCACGTCTTGTGGGGCCTTCCTAGCGGTCTCTTGTGCTTTTTCCTTGGCTCCGGGTATGTCTGCCTTGTTGAGGATGATTACTGCGGGCTTGTAGATTCTAGTGGTGAAGACCGCGTCTTCTACGTCGTCTAGTGTCACGTCGCCCTCGATCTCTACTACGGCATTATAAATCCTGTACTGGGATAGGAGCCTCCTCAAGTCGTCCTCAGTGAACCCGATCATCCTGCCTCGTGCCTCAACCTTGATCCCGGTGACGCTCCTATCCTTCACAATCCTCACAATACCCCTCTCCCTAGAAACGATGATCCCCCTCTCAGCCAGGAAGTCCAGGAGCCTCCTGAGGGTCCCTCCAGGGTCCGGGTCGTCAAGCCCGACTACTAGGGCTATTGCGTTAGCGTTCCTAGCTAGGCCTACAACCCTATTGTTAACAGGGCTATCCGGCTGGTCAAGGATTAAGGGAGGGGTATCGACGAGCTGGAATTGTATATCCTTGTACTGTAGCATCCCAGGCACTGGCTTCTGCGTCGAGAAGGGGTATGGGGCTATCTCGGGCTTAGCATTTGTTAGGGCGGCGAGGAGGCTACTCTTACCACTATTAGGAGGCCCCAGCAATACAATCTGGCCGGCGCCAGCCCTCTCGATGAAAATACGGGGTCCTCCACCGCCACGCCTAGCCCGCCTAGCCTCGAGCTCCTCCCTTAGCTCTGCGAGCCTCCTCTTTGCCCACAAACGGATATTCTCGGTCCCCTTATGTTTTGGCACGGCGGATAGGAACTCTTCTAGAGCCCGGATCTTCTCTTCAATGGTTCTAGCCTCGTTATACTTGGCAAGCTTGGCCTTAGCCTCCGGCGGCAGGTTGGCTGGCACTCTCTAGTCCACCCTCCCCTCCATGGTATTTCCTGGTTCAATCCTTATAGGAGCTTGTCTCTCTTAGCGGTGCAAGTCTTCTCATTGGACGTAAACGTAACCTCCAAGTGACGAGAATAATATAGCGCGCGAAGTCCTATATACATCGCTAGCAACACCCAGTACGACGGTGACGAAGCTCTCCACGTTAGCCGCTACTCCCGTTCTAGAATCGCCTCTCGCCCCCATAGTGACAAGGATCCTTACCAATCCTAATAGCAACCTGGATAGATACAAAAGATTTTATTTTTATATTTTAGCCGCCGGACATCCTGAGGCTACCCTCAAGGTTCAGGGGCGGAAGGTCCTCCGGGCTTATCTGGAGGTCTACCACGAAGGGCTTATTCGAGTCGAGCATGGCCTTCAATGTCTCATCAACATCATCGTCGCTAGAAACGGTTGCTCCCTCAGCCCCGAATACCCTAGCGAGAGCCTCAAAGCTGGGGTTGGAGTGGAGGGTCCCGTAGATCCTCCCTCCTTTCTGTAGCCTCTGGCGCAGTAGTAGCACCCGATACGAGTTATCATTCACTACCACCACCTTAACCGGTATATTCTCCCTCACAGCTGTCTCGAGGTCTTGTACCGTCATCATGAACTCCCCGTCTCCCACTACTGCTATGACCTCGCTCTCGGGCTTTGCCAGTTTTGCTCCTAGGGCGGCGGGGAAGGCGTAGCCCATCGCCCCCAGGTTCGTAGCTGCTAGGAAGCGGCCAGGCTTGGTTACCCTGATGTAGTCGTAGGTGTATACTATGTGGGTTCCCTGGCC
>WAOR01000109.1 GCA_015521175.1 Thermodiscus sp. | reverse complement strand
GCGATATTCCACGTTATAAGAGCTTGGGAGGCCACGGTAAGGGGCGAGATACTGGACTCCTTCCTACCACGGCTAGTCCCAGCGTCCAGGTACCTGGAACTGTGCAAGCTGAAAACAGGGAGCCTATTCAAACTGGCGACTATCCTAGGAGCCATAAGTGCAGGAGCTCCCATCGAAGTAGAGTCCAAGATGGGTGAGTACGGTGAAACCCTCGGCGTGCTATACCAAGTCGCCGATGACGTCGTAGACTATCACAACTACAAGGTAGGGTTGAAGCCCTACGAGCCAGGCCTTAAACACTTTGAAAGCTGGGCTCGAAACCAGGGGCCCGACCCTGTGGAGGTAGGTCTAAGATTCCTGGCCGAGAAGCTAGACTACGTGTCCAACCTATTAGACACGATAGGGTTTAAGAGCGAGAAAGCAGTACTCCTCTACTTCATACCAGAATTCATGGTCTCCAAGATGCTCGAGGAAGCAGGGCTAGACAGGAGGCTGAGGGAACTGAGAGCAACCAATTAAACCCTCGCTCCCGCTTATAGACTATCCAATGGTGCCGGGGTGGCCGAGCGGTCTAAGGCGGCGGGCTGCAGTGGCCCAACGCCATGCCCATCGCAGATACCCGTTCGTTCCCGGGTTCGAATCCCGGCCCCGGCTCCACACTCCCTGTAATCCTTAGAAGGCTTTCAGCTACGACCGCACACGTCATCCCCCAGTACCAGGGGGTCGGTTAAGCCCACCTCTCATCACACAGGAGAGCCCCCAGCTAAACCTGCCTGAGGGTCCCTCAAAGGGCTCCTCCGAATCGATCCCCGGGGACAACCTAATCCTCGGAGGGGGTTAAGGCCTATGTGGTAGTAGGATTCGTTTAGGGCGGGTGGTCCGGCCGCGGGGATTCGAACCCCGGACCACCCGGTGTCTGAGGGCGAGGGACCCCCGGAGCTGGAGGGTCCCTCGCGGACGCCCGTGTCCCACTACAGCCGGGCGCTCTGCCGCTGAGCTACGGCCGGTCCGTCTAGAATGGTTCACGTGACTGGGGGGTATAAGGGTTTTCCCTCAACTAGTTGGGGGACCCGTCTCCTTCCCCAACGTATTCGTCCACTATTTTGTCGACGTATTCCTTGAACTCTTCTAGTATGCCCTTCTCCTCGGCTATGTCGAGGGCTATTGTAGCCATTTTCAAGGCATAGTCTAGGTGGAACTCGTCCACCCTGTCGGGCCATTCCCGGAGGGCTAGTTCGAGGCCGTAGCTGGCCTTGTATAGCGGGGCGAGTATCCTGGCCTTCTCCTCGTTGGATAGCTTCTGCCACTTGGGTGTGCATTGGAGTAAGAAGCCGGAGTCTACTAGGCTCTTTGTGAGGAGTATCTTGGCGGCCTCAGCGGTGTCTGCAACCTCGGCCGCCGTGCTTATCCGTAGGACTTCTATGATTGCTAGGGGGTCCTTGCAGAGTTTCTCCCTCTTCTCGAGGAGGTATTCCCTCAGGTCGGGGTCTATCATGTCCAGGTACTTCTTAAGGGTCCGCTCCGCCTCTTCCAGATCCTCTATCCAGTATATCTCCTGGATTACTCTCCTGAAAGCCTCGCTTATAGGATCAGACACTACTACGGCCCCAATTAAGGGTTTCCGGGGTGTCTCGGGGGCTTATATCGTGTCACCCTAGCTTCTCTTTTAGGAGGTCTGTGAGCCTCTTCCTAGAGGAGAGGTCTATTAGGAAGGCCTTCGTGTCATCGGTCAGCCTCCTAGCCACGTCGGCCTTATGCCTCACTCCCGGAGCTAGGGCTTCTGGGAGGTCGAGTTTTCTCAGTGAGAGGTAGATCGCTTCCATTATCGAGTAGTAGAACCATGCCCTATCGAAGTTATCCCGTCGAACCTCTTCGAGCGCGAGCCTACGCAGCTCTCCCACAACGTCTCCCAGGCCTTGGAGGTATGGTGCTGGAGGTATCTCCAGGTCCTCGTATCCGGGGATGTCTTCTCCTCGAACTATCCGGTAGAAGACCACGGCTTCCACGTACTCGCTCAACGCGTTGTTAGCCATGCCCGAGTAGTAGAGTTCGGGGTAGGGCTTCACCAGCTCCAGGAATCTTCGAGTAGCCTCCTCCAACATTGAGATGTACTCTCCAGCCTTCTCGAGGTCTCCCTTGTGTATCTCAGTTATGGCCCAGCCAGAATACTTTATGACGTCGCGTGACACCTTTATCGCCTTCTCCCTAACCTCATCTCTAATACTCAGGAACTCCCTAGCTTTCTCAACCTCTTCCTGAATCCTAGCCTGATAGTCCACCGCCACACCTGCCACCCAAGGGGCAGAGAGCGGATAGGCCTCCTTGATAAGCCTGGTATAACGATACCGATTAGGCTGGAGGGATGGAGCGGGCTTGAAGTGCATAGAGGTGAGTGCTCCCTCACACGTCCATGTGGGTAACATAGACATCCACGGTGGCCTAGGCCGCCTCTACGGGACCCTGGGCTTCGCTCTTAGACGCCCCAGATTCCGCGCCAAGGTGTGCCCCTCGGATGAGGTTGAGGTTGTGGGCTCTAAGAGGAGCGATCTACTCGAGGCGGCTCGCAAGGCTTCGAGGCTGGGAGGCATTCCTATAAGAGTCGAGGTCATCGAGGAGATACCCGCACACGTGGGCCTCGGCTCGACTACGCCGGCATACACTGGGATAGGCCACGCCGCCATGATACTCGCCGGGAAAGATTCTGATCCCAGAGCAGTCGCCTACGCTATGGGTAGAGCCCGTGTATCGGGCCTTGGCCTCTACTCCTACATCTATGGGGGCTTCCTGGTTGACGGGGGTTACAGGTCTCCGAGCCCCGAGGGTCCCCCTCCTCTCATATTCCGCCGTGGAATCCCCGGGGACCTTGTAGTGGTATATGCTGTCCCTAGGAAGCCCCTGCCAGGTATCCTCGAGTTGAAGGCCAGGGAGGAGGAGATACTGGGATCGCTACCGCCTATGCCCGAGGAGCAGGCGCTATGGAATTCCAGGCTAGTTGTAATGGGGATAATGCCGGCTGCAGCGGAGGGCGACTGGGAATTCCTCGGCGACTTCCTTACAAGGTTCAACAGGGGGCTAGGCGAATACTGGGCTAGGGAGCAGGGGGGAGAGTACTGTTGCAGGGAGGTCGAGGAGATAGTCGAGTACATGCTGGGAGCGGGCGGGATGTGCGCCTGCCAGAGTAGCTGGGGCCCGACAGTATACGCTCTAACTCCTAGGGATAAGGCGAGCCATCTCCTCAAGGGCCTGAGGGAGCTAGTGGACTCTATTGGCGGGGGCCTTGTCGGGTCTAGCCGCGTGGATAATGATGGCGCCCTACTCCGGGTGGTGAAGGGTTGAGGGCTCTAGGGATAGACCCTGGCACGGGTTCCATGGACCTGCTACTACTAGATGATGAAGAGGTAAGGGTAGTCTACGAGGAGTCTATACCCAGGGTGGAGATAACGAGGGACCCCCACGCCTTAATTGAGAGGATCGAGGCCCTAGACAGGGAGTACGGTATCGACTCGATAGCGGCCCCCTCCGGATACGGAGTGCCCTTTAACAGGGATGCTGGCCTTGAGGAGTACATTGCGGAGGCGACGTTCGTCCACGAGGAAGACCTGGCTAGGAGTCACCAGATACACGGTCTTAGGAGGGTAATGCTTGAGGTCTCGAAGAGGTGGAAGAACGTCTACTATACGCCGGGCGTCATACACCTTCCCACCGTTCCGGCCTTCAGGAAGGCTAACAAGATCGATATGGGCACCGCCGATAAAATCTTCACTGTAGCCGCAGCCCTTTACAGCGAAGTAGATCTACTAGGAGTACCCGTAGGGGATGCCTCCTTCATAGTGGTCGAGGCGGGACTAGCCTATACAAGCGCCATAGCTGTTGAAGCTGGGAGAATCATTGACGGTGTTGGCGGGACCAGCGGCGGGCCCGGCTTCCTTGGATTGGGGGCAATGGACGCTGAGCTAGCCTACGCCCTAGCAGGGATAGAACCACGATTTCCAAGGCACAGGTTGTTCCAGGGAGGCGCATCCTACTACGCGGGGGCTACCAGCCTCGAGGAACTCGCTAGAAAAGCTGTCATGGGGGACCCTCGTGGGGTCGAGGCTGTTAGAATGCTGGCTGAAACACTGGTTAAAGACGTATTCCAGCTACTCCCCGTCTTCACCGTGCCGCCCAAGAG
>WAOR01000108.1 GCA_015521175.1 Thermodiscus sp. | reverse complement strand
ATTCTTTATATATATATGATGCTTTTACTTTTATTGGCTCCAGAGTCTCGGGGTGTAATGCGTACACGTGAACGGAGTTGAGCGGCACTGCATAACCGGAGTCGAAGGGTGTCTCGCCATTGATTTCCTTGTATTTCTCGTACATTTCCTGGATCGTGGAAACATGAGTTATTTCATCATTCTCATAAAATATGTATGTATCTTTTGCAAAGCATTTACCGCTGCCGAACTCTCCGAAAAATTCTGTTATTGTTTTTGTTTCTATTCCTCCGCCGAGGAGTTCGTCCAGCGCTCTGGCCCCAGTGGTTATCTTCCTGACATTCAACCTCTCGAGCTTCAATTCTTTAGCCGTCTTGAACCGTATGTCCAATGCTTCCCTCGCTGCCTGGATTATCTTCTGAGCGGTTGGTAGTGGTATCCCTGTTGCCTGGCTTAACTCGAAAGGCGTGGCTACTGCTATTGCCTCTATGCTCGTATACCCATTCTCGATGAGCTTCTGGGCTGCGTTAGGACCCACTCCTGGGAGGTCTGTTATATCGCGTATTTCTTTTTTCTTAGGCATGCCTGTTTCCATCCCCTTGTTGGTACTTTTAGCATTACGCCGCCTAATATACTTACAGTGAACTATGGTCTCTCGTCCCAGGGGTTACCGGATGTATTCTCACCCGCTATCGACCGCTACCGGCGCATTTACACTACGCCTATAAACTAGCGAGTCACGTAGCCATTAACACGTGGAGGGGTAAAGCATTGAAAATACTCCTAATACACGCCGAAGAACTATGGTACAAGACGCATAAGCCGGCTATCAAGAACCCTCCGGACCCGCCAGGCGAATTCCAGGCAGAGAACGCTGCAGTAGTATTCGTGTCTGTCGAAAAAGGCGATGGAGAGAGAGCGGTTGATGAAGCCAGTAAGGAGATCGTGAAGTACGCTGGAGAGACCGTTAAAGCGGACTGGATAGTAATCTACCCCTACGCCCACCTCAGCAGTAACCTGGAAAAGCCTAGGAGAGCGCACTCAATCCTAGTACGCCTCGAGAACAAAGTGAGGGAACTGTGGAATGGAAACCTGCACCGGGCACCCTTCGGGTGGTACAAGGAGTTCCGATTACATGGTAAGGGACATCCCCTAGCAGAGCTTTCGAGGAGTATCGGGGAGCAGGGTCGTGTGGCATTCCGGGTAGTCGATGGGGAAATCACTGTTAGTGAAGCCGTTAGTAAAGGCCTTGCTCCCCGGTGCCTAGGGAGGCGTGTTAGGAGGCTTGAGGGCCTAGCAGGCGAGAAGGAGGAGCTACTGGGCCTCAGATCGTGGAACTCGTGGCTCGCCCTGGGACTGGTTGAGAGGCTTGCTAGGAGGCTGGAAGACCTCGGGAAGCCCTGGGGGTCCCTCTATTCTCTAAAGCCCTATACGCCCCCGGAGGACTTAGACGATATCGAAGCCGTAGCTCGATTATACTCGGAGGCGGTAGCCCTCGGGGCCCGGAGGGCAGGGTCTCCCATGCCTTCGGCCGTGGTTAGGGTAGACGTTGGCGTCGAGATCCTCGACGACCTATCAAATGGGATAACCAAGAGGATCACAAGAATCAATACGTGCGGGGATCCTCCCTGCCTTGAAATAGGGGCGAGTGGGGAGATACTCCTATACGAGTCTCCGAAAGGATACTGCCTCCCAATAGGCGTCGCTACTGGAGGAAACGTATTCCTAGGCCCGCTTGGCAACATCGTTAAGGCTGTAATCGACCATGAGGCTTCAAGGGCCGAGGTTGAGGACTGGGTTCCCCGGCTACCGGCATGGATGCACCCGGTAACAGCATACATAGTTCCATTATCCGGGGCTAGCGAGTACGCATTGAGTGTAGCCAGGGATCTCGCATCACTTGGTGCCGGGGTGGCCGTAGACGAGTCCCAGTCTAGCGTGGGCGGCAGGGTTAGGAGCGCGGGTAAACTATGGGTTCCCCTGGTCTTAACTGTTGGGAAGCGTGAGGTTGAGACAGGGACTGTTACGGTAAGGAGGAGGTGGAGGCCTGGGAGCCAGGAGGCTGTGACCCTGGGGGAGTTACTCCTCGAGGTTAGGAGCCTCCTCTCTTGGAGCGGGGTCTCCGGCTTCGTCCTCCACCTTACCTAGAACTATGTGGAAGGTGTTCTTCTTACAGTAGGGGCAGTAGTGGTATATCTTGCCCATCTCGTCTAGGCGGAAGCTGACTGGAAGTATCCACTCGCGCCCGCACTCGGTGCACTTCAACCTCCATTTAGTCACGTCTCTACCACACCCGTTCTAGACCTGTAATCGCTACGAGACCTCTTAAGGGCTGTCTTCTAACTTGAGGTTGGAGGCTAGGAATATTTTTTCCACGAAGGGCCTCACCTTGGGAGCTAGTAACCCCTTGAGTAAGTAGAGTGCCCTGACTGGGATAACGATCCTCTTGCCAGTTATAGAGTAGCCGCATACGGTACACTTGAAGTTAACCGTGATGACTACTTTATCGTCATCGTCGTCTCCGGGCCACTCAATAGTATAAGTGTACTCGCCCGGGGCCCCGCATTTAGGGCAAGGCGCTATATCCCTATACTCTTCCTTCATAACCTCCATCCGCCCCGTGTCAAACTGATAACTCTTCGACTAATAACATGTTGAGGACAACAATGCTATAGGATTCCTCTCACCTTTAACAACTGGAGAGCCTTTCGAAGGGCTCCTCGAACGCGCTTCCTCTTATGGATCCCACCGTAGAGTCTCGTAGCCGTCATCCTTATACTATTAGTCCTGGTTAGGTCGAGGAGAACCCTCTTCTCCTCCTCAGACAACTCGTCCTGTAGGTACCGTAGGGCTATCCTGGCAATATCCGCTGGTTCGAGGCCCTTGTAGGGATCCTCATCCTCACCCTCAATCCTCTTGACTAGCTCCAGTTCTATTATTGTAACGGGGTCTTCAAGCGATATGGAGCCGTAGACCCTTCTCAGCTCTTCTATAAGTTCTTCTCTTGTCCGGAACCCATCGAGCCTAGCGTCTTCATCGGTTAGCTCTCTCACCCGTTTTACACGTATGTTTTTGACACGCACCTTGGCTACAGGCTTACCCCCGCTGTGAACGATTAGTTCCGGGTGCTTCACCCTTACAATGCCAAGTCTAATCGTCGCCTTCTTCTCGCCTTCAAGTAATTTATCAGCGTACCGTTTCTTCAACATGAGGTGGCGCCCGAGGAACCATTTCTTTTTAGGCCTCTCCACTATCACCACCCTTTCTGGCCCGCCCGCCGTTGAGCGATAGTCCACCCCACAACTAGGGTCTATGGGGTGGACCGGGCTGAATAATCATGGTAGTGATGTGGGGCCAAAGCGGTGAGGCGGGCGGGCTACTCCAAAAGCTACCACGTAGGAGATCCGTGTCCCTGGCTAGACTAGCTCTCCGGGCCGGAGGTACATGCACGGCGAGGTCGCCTTGGAGCCCGGACGGATTAGAGGGCCCATTACCAGGTTCCTCGGCCTCCTGCCCTCGAGTAAGGGTATTGCCCATTCTGGAGGGTCGTCTAGCCGGCCTTTTTCTCCTACTACGTGTGGTGCAACCTCGCCTCCCTCTCCTACTACGCCGCCACTCATTATCGTTGAGGCGCCCACGGTTGCTCCAACCATCACTATAGTATTCTCTAGTAGGGTCAAGGGGCCCACGCGAGAATCCTTCTCAATGATTGTGCCAGGGCCGATCACGCTATTGGGGCCTATCGAAGCGTCTGCCCCTATATAGGAGGGTCCGATCACAACCGTATTCTCACCGATGTAGGCTCCACGCTCGATTATAACGCCCCTCCCTATACGCGCCGTCGCAGCTACCTCTGCCCCCTCTCGGATGGCTGTCTCATACCTGGGGATTAGGAGGCGTGGGGCTTCCAGCAAGTCCCAGGGATATGCTATTTCGAGCCAGTCCCCCTCCCAGATGTAGCCGCCTACGAGGCCTTTAGCGGATAGAAGGTTTACTCCATTTATGAAGCCCTCTTGGGCCAGCGTCTCTACGAGGCTCTTCTTGCCCGCTAGTACTCCCGCGAAGACGTAGCCTCGACCTGCCCTCCACTCTTCTAGTTTTTCAGTAACCTTCTCGACTCTTCCACCGAAGCCTAGCCTTGCGAACCCGAAGGTTTCTAGGCCGCTGGATACTGGTGCTAGGGCCATTACAAGCTGGTAGTCTGAGACCGTGTAGTATTCTAGGAGGCTTGAGACGATCGTGTTAGGCCGGGAGAGGTAGCCGGTGAATGATAAGACAACGATGTCATCGTCAGCGTAGTTTAGGGCGGTCCTTATCGCAGATTTGAGGCCTGGGCCCTCCTGTGCGACGACTCTCAACGGGCTGGGGACCCCGTCTAGCCTCGCAATCGCTGGGTGGACAACTACGACCCCGCTGGAGGGTCTCGCCTCGAGGACTTGCTCTAGAGTATAATCAATAATTCTCCTACCACCTATTCGTAACAAGGGCTTGGGCCTGGACTCGGTTAGAGGACCGAGCCTCTTACCCCAACCACCCGCGAGAACTCCAATCCAGACCATTTCCACGCCCACCTCCAGTGTTAACCTATTCCACAGTGACGGTCTTTGCAAGGTTCCGTGGCTTGTCAGGATCGTAGCCTCTACTGACAGCCGTATGGTAGGCTAGGAGTTGGAAGAAGGGGATTATGCTGAAGGGTTCTAATAGGTGGCTATCAACTGGCGGAGTGGCCTGTACTTCCACATCAGAGGGCAGCTCTAACTCATAGTTTGCCGGCTTAACCACCCTAACCCATGCCCCCCGAGCCCGCATTTCAACGGCATTACCGGCTACCTCAGGACTATCCCCCGTGGCTACGACAAATACTGGGAACCCCTCCTCTACTAGAGCTATAGGCCCGTGCTTACTCTCGCCCGCAGGATAAGCTTCAGCATGAAGGTAAGCTATCTCTTTTATCTTCAACGCAGCCTCCTTAGCAAGCATCGCGCCCAAACCCCTACCAATGATATACATGCTGGGCTTGACGAGCCTCCTTGCCAGCATCCTCGCCTCCGGGTCGCCTACCTCGATCGAGTCTTTAGCAGTGATAGGCGCCTTCGATAGCACATCGAGATATCTTCTCGTAGTTGAGGAATCGTAGCGTCCACTCATCTCACCTGCGAATACCGCTAGTAGCTCTAATAGGAGGACCTGGGTTAGGTATGTCTTCGTTGCTGCAACGCCGATCTCCGGGCCAGCCCTCGTGTATAATGTAAGATCGGCTTCACGAGATAGAGCGCTACCCACTACGTTGGTAACTCCTATGATAGACGCTCCCCTCTCCTTAAAGGTTCTCACAGCCTCCAATGTATCAAAGGTCTCGCCGCTCTGGCTCACAGCTACTACGACGGTGTCCTCTCCAACAGCCTCTTCTAAGACTTTATACTCCGATGCTATAAGCGGGTAGGAGACAATGCCTGCTAGCTTGGCTAGGAAGTACTCGAGCACTAGGCCAGCGTGGTAGCTGGTACCCGCCCCGACAACGACAACCTTCTCAGCGCCCAGGATTATCCTGGCAGCCTCCCTGACCAATGGGTCTTCAACTGATCCACTAAGAGTGGCGTAAAGGGCTTCCGGTTGCTCGAATATTTCCTTGATCATGAAGTGGGGGTAGCCTGACTTTGAGGCCGCCTCCGGAGTCCACTCTATGGTCTTTATTCTTGAAACCACAAGATTTTGGGGGACCCTCCTATAGCCGTCGCCTGTGAGGCGGTAGATCTCTACTCGATGAGGCGTTATATAGCCGAACTCGCCGTCTTCCAGCACTAATACTCTTCTCGTGAGGCTGATTATGGCTGGTATGTCGCTGGCAATAGCGTTTTCCCCATCACCAATACCTACTATCAGTGGGCTCCTCATCCTCGCAAAGTAGATCTTGTCCGGCTCTCCCGCTACAAGTATCCCTAGAGCATAGGTGCCCTGGATCTCGTGTAATGCTCGCGATAAAGCTTCAACCCCGCTAGTGGATTCTTCGAGCTTTTCTTCTAGTAGGTGCGCTATAAGCTCCGTGTCAGTCTCGCTCTTGACACGGTGTCCCCTGGCAACGAGTAGTTGGCGCAGGCTAGAGAAGTTCCTGATGACCCCATTGTGGACAACAGCTACTTTCGCGTTACAGTCGGTGTGGGGGTGGGCGTTATAGTCTGTTGGGGGGCCGTGGGTGGCCCATCTCGTATGACCTATCCCGGTCCGCCCCTTTATACTCGAGAGATCGGTTTTCCTCACGAAGGAGTCTATGGTACCCGCCGCTTTCTTCGCCACGATCCTACCCTGTTCGTCGACGACCGCTATGCCTACACTATCATAGCCCCTGTACTCAAGCCTCCTTAACCCTTCTATGATAACGTCTACAACGTTGTCTCTCTTACTAGTTGTAACCCCGATGATCCCGCACAAGACAGGGCACCATTAACACTCAAGCCAGCTGTCGAGCCCAGACGTCCCCGAGACAACTCCTATTTACATAATCGGCCTCTAAAATAGTATAGTCTTGTGGAGGGGGCCTAGCGTTGACCCAAAGGATATTCAGCGCGTTCCTCGAGGGCCTCGGAGCCCCCCTAAAGATACTCTACTCGCCGAGGAGAGTCTTCGAGGAGATACGAGAGTTCACCAGGCGGTACGGGTTCCTATTCACGGCATCCTTTTACATTGGGGCGTGGATCGGCTCAGCCATTATATCATTCCTAATCGCTGTTCCAGCCCTACTCGTGAATAGCGTGAGGTATCACAGTATAACTTCATTCCTGGAGGCTCCCTTCACCGCGGCGCTCTACAGCTTCCTCGTACCTGTTATAGCTGCAGGGCTGGACACAATCCTTATAATCATCCCTGTTATAGCCGCGCCGGATAGGCCTCCACTGTACTCTGTAATAGCGGTCAGGGCTTCTAGCCTGCTACCATATACGTTGAGGGTCCCCCTTCTCGCCTTCGAGGGGAGGCTAAGTTTTAGATCTCTAGTGTCTGCTTCGACATCACCGATAGGACTACTCTTACTGCTTATAGGCGTGGGCCTCACCGCCTATGGATTGTACAAGCAGGGAGTCGCGCCAGCATACGCTGTCGTGGGAGCGCTCCTACCGCTCTCGTACAAGCTCCTCATCTAACCGTCACGGGGGCCTCGGGTAGAAACACGGCTCCGCATAGCCCTCCCAGTGAGAGGGCTGGGGTCACGGCCGTATCCTCACGGGCCCCGTTCATACTATGAACTATGAGTCTTCATAGGGATTATTTTCCCGGCAGGCCATCCTATTATGCGTAGGTCTGGGGTGCCAGGCTCCATGGTTCTAGAGGGTTTGAGGCTGTTAAGGATAGACCTGTCTAGGGGGAAAATTAAGGTAGAAGAGTTAGATAGTGATGTTGCAAGGCTCTTCCTTGGCGGTAAGAGTCTCGGATACTATCTTGTTTACAAGCTTGTCCCGCCGGGCACCGACCCGTTGTCGCCCGCAAACGTACTCGTCTTCAGCGCCGGCTTCTTCAACGCGCTGGTACCGGGGGCTAGTAAGGTTAGTGTTGTATCTAAGAGCCCGCTGACCAGGCTCATACACGACAGTAGTGCCGGCGACTTCTTCGGCCCTCTGTTAAGGAGGGCTGGCTTCAACGCAGTAATCGTTGAGGGGGCTAGCAGGGATCCCATATATCTCTGGATTAGGGATGGCGAGGCCGAGATTCGAGGCGCTGAGAAGCTGTGGGGCTTGGATACTAGGAGGGCGACGAGGCTTCTCCGCGAGGAGACTAGGAGTGATGCCAGTGTAGCGGTGATCGGGCCCGCTGGTGAGAGGCTCGTACGCATCGCCAACATCGTATTCGATGAGGAGAGAGCTGCGGGCCGAGGCGGGCTGGGAGCAGTTATGGGGTCCAAGAGGCTTAAGGCCATAGTAGTACACGGCTCTGGTAAGCCTCGCGTTAAGGACCAGGATGCTCTTGAGAGACTAGCGAAAGAGTGGTATAGGCACTTCTCGGAGAGTCCTCGTTACGAGGATCTACGCCGGTATGGCACAACCAACGCGCTAGTCTATTCTAGCCAGGTCGGCATGAGCCCGAGCTATAACTTCAGGAAGCCCTGGGTCCCACTGGAGCTCGCTGAGAGGCTCGGTGGTGAGGAGGTTAAGAGGAGGGAAGTAGATCCTCCCTGGTTTCTACATGGCAAGTCTTGTCCGGTGAAGTGCGCTAGGTATGCTAGGGGTAAGTATAAGGCTTGGGAGTTCCTGGTTAAGCCCGAGTACGAGAACTTAGCTATGCTGGGGGCCGCTACAGGCGTTTTCGAGCTGGACCCCGTCTTGTACTTCAACAGGCTAGTAGACGACCTGGGACTCGACAGTATAAGCACTGGCAATGCGATTGCATGGTTCCTGGAGCTCGTAGAAGAGGGCCTAGTAGACCCGAAGGATTACGGCTTCGAAGCCAAGGGGTTCGGAGACGTGGAGGCTGTTGAGAAGCTAATACACCTAATAGCTGAGAGACGAGGTATCGGGGCGATCCTAGCGGAGGGTGTTGCAAGGGCCTCGCAGATACTTGGAGTCGGCTGGGAGAGAGCGGTGCACGTGAAGGGCTTGGAGGCGCCCGCCTGGGATCCCCGTGGAAGGCGGGGTCTAGCAGTTAGCTATGCGACCGCCGACGTTGGGGCAAGCCACTTGAGGGGGTGGCCCCGGACAAGGGACCCTCCCAGTGCTGGCCCGGCAAAAGAAGTCGTCACCAGCATGGCTAGGAGTAGGGATGAGGACGCCCTGATGGATACGCTGGGAGTTTGCCGTTTCGTATCCTACCCTGTTGAGGCCCTGGCCGAGTTCTATAAGGTTATAACTGGGGAGGAGAGGAGTGTGGAGGACCTACTCCTAATCCCCCAGAGAGCCGAGGCTCTCTCTAGGATACACGCCGTGCTAGACCATTTGATCCCGCCAATCGACGACGATATACCTCCTAGGTGGATGGAGCCGGAGCCTGAAGGCCCGCTGAAGGGTGAGAGAGCGTTCATCGACGAGCGTGACAAGGTGGAGGCCATACGTGAGTACTACAAGTTACGGGGATGGCACCCTGTCCTAGGCGTTCCGCTCCCGGAGACTCTTGAAAGGCTTGGGCTGGAATGGGCGGTTAGGGATGCCGAGAAAGCGTTACAAGTCGTGGCAGAGAGAGCTAGTAGGATTGGATTGGAGGTGTAAGCGGCTGGGATCATGAGGGCCAAGCAAATTCGAGTAGTGGAGGATCCGGCTACAGCGCTTAGGGTAATTAGTGAGACGATGGGTGACTGGCACGCATACTATGCTCGTGCCGCGGTCGAGGCCGGGGTTGCAAAGGGCTTAGCGGCTGTTAGTGAGAGTGGTGTCCTCGGAGGCCTCATTTACTATACCGTGGAGGGGGTTAGTGGCAGGGTTCTAGTAGTCTACTATATTGCTAGCAGCCCTTCGGCTAGGAGGCAGGGTGTAGCTAAGATACTGCTGTCAGAGGCCCTAAAGCGTGAGAGGCCGGATGCGGTGCTTGCTACTATTAGCAGGGGTAATAGGGCTAGTGTGGCCTTCTTTAGGAGCCAGGGCTTTGAAGTCCTCCCTTATAGGCTTGTAGAGGAGAAGTATGGTGTTGAGGTTCTCCGGAAGGTTTCGAGGCTTGCCTGCGGGTATGAGGACGAGTACGCCGCCGTTAGACCGCCGGTAAAGGGTTGGAGAGTAATAGACGGTGTCCCCGACCAGCTTGTGGACGATCTTTTCGAGGAGATATGCTATAAGCCCTGGAGGAGGAGGCGATACCGGTGAGTGGAGAAATGAGCGGCGGTAGGATCGTAAGCCTGGGGCTCAAGAGGCTCGTGGATAAGGCTATCGAGTTGTATAACAGGTATAGAGCCCCGGAGGCTAAGGCTGAACTACTCCGGATCGATGGAGACACCGTTATAGTATTATTCCGGGGTTCTTTCTGCGAGACTTGCGGCATAAACGATTGGGTAGAGGACTTCAAATTCGTCCTTGAAGATCTCGGAGCAGAGGTTGACCTACTCCGTATAGAGGAGCCAGAGGACCCCTTCTCCGACGAGGACTGGAGAATAGGCTACTTCATGGTGAAATCCTGGAAGGAGCCGGTTGAAGCCAGTGAAAAACTAGGTGGAGCTGAAGCCTGACCTAGTATTGGCCGCTTCTAGGGATTAGGGCTCCTACTATTACGCCGATTATTAATGTTATGATAGCTATTAGGGCTATTGTGAGCGAGTACTGGGGGCGTGCTACGCCGGGTGCAGTCGTGTTCGCCGCCGTTTTTCCTGGCTGGTTGGACGCGGTCTTATTTGTGGCAACTGTCGGCGTGCTCGTGGTTGGCCTAGGGCTAACCGGTTTCTGCGGCTTGACTTTCTCTTGCAGTAGGAGCTGGGTTGTATAGGCATATAGGACTGCTTTACTAGCGCTCAGGAGTTGGTCCCTAGTACTGTTTATTGATAGGGCGTAGGAGACTAGAAGTTTCTCCTGTAGGCTTGTATTGTTTATCCTTGACGCGATCGTCTCAGCGGTCCTCACTAATTCCCTCGCAGTCCTTGCCGGTTGGAGCGTGAACGTCTCGTGGATAATACTGGTCGATAGGGCTATCGCTTCTATCGAGAGCCCTAGCTTCCCTACCGGGTTGGACGTACTCATTGCTTCCGTGGTTAGATAGATGGGTAGTTCCTCTCCGGTAGTCGGTGCTCCCGCTTCGTTGAGAAGGGTGTCCAGATATGCTACTGCCGTCCTCGCCTCTGCTAGTAATACTAATGCTACCTGCCTGACCCTGTCGGGGCTAGTTTTACCAGGGTATAGGGTTGAGGCGTTCAGCCAGAACCAGGACCATGAGGCGAGTGCCCTCGACTCCGCTAGATATTCTGCTCCAGTTGTGTCTATTCTTCCCAGGAATGATGGGAGCTTGTATTTCCCATCTTCACTTTCCAGGGCTTGGAGTGCTTTTTGATAGTAGTAGGCGCTTATACCTGTTTTAGCCCACGCCTTCTCAAGGGATTCTACTCCTACAGGGGATAGGTTATCGTAGTTAGTGTCGTTAAGCTTGTTGTAGAGATGTTGTAGCGTAGCGTTTACTTCTTCTACCGGTACTGTTATGTCGAGGTTGTGGCCTATGGCGTAGGCAAGATAGCTTGCAGTGTAAGCTGTCTCCAGAGATTCTACTGCTTTGAGCGCGGCTTGGTAATAGTGGGTTTGGGAGTATAGGTTTGCAGCCTCTTCCAGAGTTTTAGTCGCGTTATCGTAGAGGTTTTCTACATACTTGTTTTTAGCCTGGGAGATAGTTGTGTTTAACTCTATGAGCGTCGTGTTGACGTGTGCTAGGTATTGCTTTATGAGAGCTTGTATTCGCGGATCTATTTTAGGCTTCGAGACGTTCGCTGTAAGGAGGGTTTTACCTGTTACAAGACGGTATCCCTCATCGAGGGATGCGGCTGTTTCCACTCGGACGCCGAGCTTCTCACCGTAGCTTGTCAAGTTCACTTGGACGGGGACTCTCTCAGCTATTACTAGTGGACCTATTCTCTTGTAGACAGTCTTATAGTACTTGTAGACTTCCTGGCCCGCAGGTATTATAAAGAGCTTGGCCCCAGCGTGGGCCGCCGCTTCCAGTTTCTCCTTTAAGCCTCCCACAGGACCTATGCTTGTATCTGGCTGGATCATGCCTGTTACAGCGAAGTCCCTCGTGCAGTTCACGCCTTCTAGGGCTAGTAGTGTTGCGAGGGCCATTGCGAAGCCAGCGCTGGGACCTCCTATTATTATCGAGCCCGATTCAACGTCATAGTAGAAGTCGAGCCTCGTCATGTCGACTCCTGCTAGCAGGCTAGCAGAGAAGGCGGCGAGCCTAGCACTGCCCTGCGTGTCGATCATAGAGGCAGGGCTGGTGGAGATGTACACCCGCCCGTGGCCCGGGTAAACTACCGTCACCGTTAGATTACCGGTTACTCCTCCACCGCTACTGGAAACAGCAACAATGTAAACGCTACAAGTCCTAGACCACCTGGACGTAGCGGTGCCCGAGGGAGACGCTATCGCTAACACAGGAGATAGTAGTGAAGCCATAATGATAGCTACAAGCACTAGCGGCGCGACCCGGCGCACTTCTTTCACGCCTCCAACTGGTCTCCATTTATCATTACCCTAGTAGGTCTTCAGGGTTATACAATTATGGTTTCCAAAATATTAGAATATATTTTAGAGTAAGGACAATTATGGCTAGGAGTTGAGGGTCCCCCGCAAAGCCCTCGTTAAGGGGGTTAGTGGGGGTGAGCTCCGCTCATAGCCCTCAGAGGGGCTCTGTTCTACCCCTTTCTCCTCCTCACACCCCTCCTCGAGGGCTGGGGGACCCCCCACTAAGTGATTCTCTGGAGAGTGGAAATAGGGTTTAGGCTTACTTGTTCATTAGGTATTCGTGTATTTTCTTTGCGGCGTCCATTCCGCTCTTTAGGGCTGGGCCTATTAGGCTTGGCCCGTGTCTTACGTCTCCTGCGGCGAATACTCCTTCCCTTGTCGTCATGAAGTTTTCATCGGTTACTATGGTGCCGTGTGGGTCTACCTTTATTCCGCAGCAACCGTCTTTTACTGGCGGTGTTGGCAGGACTCCTACGGCTTTTAACACGTAGTCAAACTCTTCCTCGAACTCCGTTCCCTCTATTGGCACGGGCTTGGGCCTTTTCTCAGCGCTAGTCCTTACTAGCCTCATTCGTACGAACTTGACTATCTTCTTACCGTTCTCCTCCCTGAACTCTATGGGCTGTGTTAGCTCCCAGTATTTTGCTCCCGCCGCTATTAGGTTGTCGATCTCCTTCTTGCCCATTGGGGCGTATTCGGCCGTTCTCCTATAGCTTAGTACGACCTCACTCACCTTACCTTTGACTTCCTCGTAGGTTAGGGGTATGAGTACTGCGTCCGCTGCTGTAAGTCCTCCTCCTATTACTAGTATTCTCCCCTCGAGTGGTGGCACGCTGTCCCATGGCTTGTACCCGTATTTTGCCATGTGTAGTGCTACTATCCACTCGACCGCGGGGTATACCCAAGGGAGGTCCTCTCCGGGCACGTTCATTTTCCTGGTCTTCCATGTCCCTGTTGCTATGAGGACTGCGTCGTACTCGTTTATGAGTTCCTCGAGGTGGACTCTGTCCTGAGGGTCTATGATCTTATCCATTAATTCCAGGTCTCCTACCATGTCGACCTTAGTTCTTAGAACGAATTTCACTCCGGCGTCTATGAGTTCCTTGATACCCTTTCTTACGGGGCCTTTAGGTATCCTCGTAACGGGTATGCCGAAGAGTATGAGCCCTCCGGGCTCCGGGTTCTGGTCATATACCACTACGTCGTGACCCCTGCACCGGAGTATACCAGCGGCCCCGAGCCCAGCTGGGCCTGCTCCTACTATGGCTACCTTCTTCCCAGTTGAGGGGGGTATCTCCTTGCATCTTAGGAACTTCACATCTCTACACCTCTCAGGCTCCGGGTTTGACGGAGGGCCGGTTATGGGGATTATAACGGGGGTTACTATGGGAGTTAATACATTGTAGTAGCCTGTTATTTACTCGAGTATTTCCCTCATCATATCTTCCCAGGCCTCCCTAAGTACTGAAACCTCATACTTGTTTACGCCCCTCTCAGTTAACATATATGATACCAGGCTCCGCGGCGTCTTGTCAAAGAGAGGATACCTTACCGGGCCATAACCAGGGGCTATGTAGGATCTCTCTTCTATAGGGTGGCTATCACATGTTGATTCCGGATGAATCTTCAGCGAGTCAAACACCGCCACCACGGGTTTACCCGATTGGCCTGCTATCATCGCTAGTTGCCGGGTTCCTAGCTTGTTTACGAGGCATCCGTCTCTTGTCACAGCATCTGCTCCAACGATAACATAGTCTACCTCTTCTATCCGTAGCGGGGTCGCCGTATCGGGTATGAGTTCGACGGGGAGCCCCGAGTCCCTGAGTGTCGCGGCTAGAAGGGCTCCTTCCCCGCCCGGCCTACTCTCTAATACAATTACTTTGGCGAAGTTCTGCTTGGAGGCTAGTATTAATGCTTCCACGGTGGAGCTATAGCTTATAGTTATTATTTTTATAGGTTCTCGGAACGATCTCGCCTCCATCCTAATCCTCTCAAGGCTTTTAGAATAATAATCCAGTACTTTCCTAGCAGTTTTAGACGGATCGAGACCCTTCTTACATCCTTCCAGTATTGCAAGGCTTAGATTGTAAAGTGGAGCCATCGACTTGTTTGCATTGATTATTGACTTCGCTATTCTCTCGGCATCGCTACAGGTGGCTCCATTCTCGACTGATTCTATTACGGCCCTTACTGCCCGGTATAGGGCCCATCTCGCCCCTCTTACCTTCTCTCTCCGGATCTCCTCTACTGCTTCTTGGAGTGGTGTGAGGGGGTCCCTCAATCTTGTTGCACCAGGATGGATTGGGAGTTATCCTCCCCAGAATAATTGCACTAGTAGGTCTAGGAGGCGCGAGAGTCCCTGATAGTACTTTTCGCCAGGCTCTACTAGGAGTTTTGAAAAGGGGTCGGCTGGCGGTAGTTCCCCGTGGACAACATTGTTTAGGAGGGCTATTGGATCGTAACCCGTAATGTCTACGAGTAGTAGTAGTGATATTATGACGACTCCTGCCGCAACGAGTATCTTCTCGGGGGCAGGCTTGTAGAGCTTTGCTAGAGTGTGGGGTTTAGTTAGGGCCTGGATGAGGTATTTGTTGAAGGGCCAGAGTATAATGGTGGCTAGTAGTGATGCTGTGACGCCCGTATAGTTTCCAGCGTTTACGTGCGATATGCTTAGCCCCGTTTTCACGAGGGCTTCGAAGGCTGGATAGAGTACTGGTGCGAGTAGCAGGGTTAATAGTAGCCCGGAGCCCCAATCTAGGACTGGATACTGGGTTCCATCGAAATGGATTAGTGTTTTCTCTTCTTCTGCTATCTGCTTAGCTAGCAGTGCTTTTCTTAGGGAGGGTTTCGCCTTCCACGCTATTGCTAGCTCTACTATGCTTGAGGCCGTCTTATATAGTAAAACTGTGATTAACAGTAATAGTGTTAGTTTGTATGCTACAGTTGGTTTGAGGAGGTAGATTATGGCCTTAACCTCGCCTTGCAGGGGTGGGTTGGCGTGGTAGGCCTTCTCGGATAGTAGCACGGATGCGTATCCTAGGATCGCCAATATTGCGAAGACTAGGAATACTAGTAGGTTGGAGGCTAGGAAGCGCCATTTTCTAGTAATAATTATGCTTGTTCCCCCTATGTTAGCCCAGAATACTATAAATGATATTATAGATAATAATAAGCTATTATATATTATTCCCAGGTTAGGGGTTAGAAGGATGGATACTAGTCCCGGGAGGATGGACAGGTAATAATAGCGGGGATAGGCTAGGGGTATTAGGGCTACAAGGTAGAGAGGTAGTAGCACTTCGCCGATACTGAGGCCGGGTATGAGTTGCACTGTCATGCTGCGGGCTATTTCTGTAAAGAGAATATAGGCTGCTCCAATCTGTATGATTCTTAGAATAATATTAATTATTCTCTTTTTCATCCTTGATCACCATGACTACAAGCTTCCCGTTCGCCTCCCCGGCCACGGCTCTGGCTTCTCCTCCAATAGCATCTGCTATCTCCGGTGGGGCCAATAGTATGAGGAGAGGCCTAGCCCTCACGAAGTCCCTTAAGTACTTCCTTATAACAGCAGCCAGGTCTGGGGGAGGTTCTCCAAAGGGAGGCGTCTCTGCGAGACCAGATAGTACGGCGTCGAGGCCTCGGGGTCCCGGGCTTGGAGGAACAATTATGGGTTCTTCTACGAGGCCAATGTAGCCAACGGTTATTCCCTTGCTTGACAGCTCGCCTGCGAGGCCAGCCGCTATTCGAGAGAGCCTCTCGAATGGTGTCTTATATGGTTCCCCCTTATCACCCTCCGGGCCTGGAGCAACCATAATAATTACAGGGCTACTCGTCTCCCTAGCCATCTCCTTGACTATGAGCTTGCCGAGCCTTGCGGTCGCCTTCCAGTCTATAAGCCTCGGGTCATCGCCCTCCCTGTACTCCCTGACCTCGTAGAATTCCAGGCCCATCCCCCTGGAGTACCTTCGAACCAGGGTTGAGATCTCCCTTTCCAGAGATTCCTTTAACTCGACTTTTTTCTGAGCCGGCTTTCCGTGGAGGTAAGAGTCGCCCCTCGGATGCCATTCGATTGTTAACTCGTATAGTCCGAGCGGGTCGTAGGCTTTCGCTTTGACCTGTGCGAAGGCTCGTTTACCAGGCCTGGCTACTAGGTAGTATGTGGTGCGGGCTTCGGTGCCCGGCAGGGCGATTAGACGTGTTTTCGCGGAGCCTATTCGTCTAAGGTTTCCGGGGGGCGTGTCTTCTACTTCGGCGATTATTGGTGCTAACAGGCTGTTGTTCCTAACCGATAGTATGATAGGGGCCACGTAACCCTCCACTGGGACCTCTGGGATCCTTCTCTCAAGGCTATTCATGAGCTCGTTAGCGGCGAGATGAGTTAGTAAGCCGGATGCTAGGGGTGTGAATGCTAGGGCAAGGCCGAGGCCTGTTCTCTGCCAGCTATCCTCGAGTAGCCCCCAGGCTGCTATTAGGAGTCCTGCTAGGGCAAGGCCTAATCCTAGTGGTGTAAGCTTTCTAGCTATTAGTCGTGGCTCCTTCATTGTTTCCTCGCCGGCGGGCTGGGAGTCGGTATCGTATTAATTATTTGTTCTATTATTTTTTCTGTGAGCCCGGGTTCTGGTGTGACTCCCGGCTTTAGTATTATTCTGTGGGCCAGTACTGGTACTGCGACGCTCTTGACATCGTCTGGTAAAACGTAGGCTCTGCCATTTATTGCGGCCCATGCCTGGCTCATTCTCATGAGGAATATTGAGGCTCTCGGGCTCGCTCCCAGCCTTATCATTGAGTGGTCTCGAGTGGCCCGTGCAATGTCGAGTATGTAGTCGATTACTGGGTCTGACACGTGGATATTCCTTATTACCCGAGACGCCTTCATTATTTCCTGTGCTTCGGCTACCTTTGCAACGTTGAACTCTTCTATAATATTGTATTTTTTGAGTATATCCTTCTCCTCGTCTCTACTGGGATAACCGACATCAACCTTTACCATGAACCTGTCAATCTGGGCTTCCGGGAGAGGGTATACACCCTCGAACTCCACCGGGTTCATTGTAGCTATCACAATGAAAGGCTTAGGCAGTTCATAAGTGATGCCCTCAATAGTCACCTGCCTCTCTTGCATGGCTTCTATAAAGGCGCTCTGGGTCCTGGGACTAGCCCTGTTAATCTCATCGGCCAGCACTATGTTAGCGAAAATAGGGCCCTTGCGGAACCTGAATTCTCCGCTCCTAGGATCGTAGACCATTGTACCTAGTACGTCGGCTGGGAGGAGGTCTGGCGTGAATTGAATCCTCTTAAACGATAAGCCTATCGCGCGAGCCAGTGCTTTGGCCATACTAGTCTTGGATACACCTGGCACTCCAACTAGGATAACGTGGCCTTGGGCAAGCATTGATGCTAGGATTAGTTGTAACTCCTTTTTCTTACCGATTATAACCTTTGATACTTCGCCTATTATCTTGCCTGCTAGTTCAGCTACGAATACGGGCCCGTCACCGTTGCTGTCCACGGCCTTCACCCTCTAACAGCTTTAAAGCCTCCTGGTAAGGGTAAACCCCCTCAATGGAAAGGGCTAGAGCCGTATTAACAATAATTCTACGTTTGAGGGACCCCCATAGTGGGATATAGCGTAGAACCCGGGATCCTCTTACTCTACGACATAATTCTCCCACTTCTTGAGTAAGCTCTCTTATAGTTCCCAAGGACGTGTCATGCCCAGTTATCAACCTGCTATACTTCTCAGCCCTCATGCAAACCGTGTATGCATCGCTCCACGATCCCAGTCCTAAGGATAGTGTAATTCCCAGCTTCCAGGACCTTTTCCGGCCGGTTTTTACTCTCACCTTCTCCTTCCCCGTGATTCTAGATGCATAGAGTGTAGCAGCCGACAAGACCGTGGCGATACCTAGCACTAGTAGCGGTGTAAGGTGATGACCCACAAGATCTTTTATCACAAATTTCTCTATCCCAGAGTAAGCTTTTGCGAATGCCAGTAGGAATATTGATGGGTGTAGTGATAGTATTAATTGCACGTTGCCTTGGCCCGGATTCACATAGAACTCCTCGTCTACTAGTATCAGGGTTGTTCTAGGGGAGGAGACTCTATCATTTATAATATTTGTAATTGCTTCTACAGCCTCGGGGTGAGCGTCCGCCTCCATGTTAGTCGCTATTGTACTATCCGCAATCAGTACAACACTTCCTCTATTAGACCTGCACTCTGCCCCTATTATGTACCAGAAGCCATTGTAGGGTGGTGAGGGATATGGCCATGCGGCCGCGATCAGCTTGTATAGTCCTTGGTTTTCCGGCAAGCGCGGCTTCCCTGGCGTCGCGACCGGGTCTGTAGTGTAGGATAGGTATCCCGTATACCCCGTAGGTAAGTCGTAGGCTTTCCCGTCGACGACTAGGTAGAGGTCGTTATACGTACTGTTGAGGGGACCCCTTATCCTTGGAGGCGTGTAACCGCAGAGCAGGTCGCTTACATTTTCGATATATTTGGAGACTCCTTGACTCGGCTCTTCGTCTAGGACTATTAGGTGAACCCTCACGTTCCTGGCGACTAGGTCCCTTGCAAGCCTGTAAGCCTCTGAAGGTGGAGCGGTTGATGACCCGCCTATCTCTAAGATTACAACGTCTTTAACGTTCCGTAGTCTGGGCAACCCGCTATACCCGTATACTATGGCCTCCCTGTAACCCTTGGATGCTAGCATGTTCCACAGCTTGCTGGTACCGTAGGGACCCTTGTTTAGCGGGTAGGAGGCATCACTTGGTATTGCCACCCTGAGGAGAATGTTTCTGGGCATGTATTCTAGGCTGGCTAGCAACGCTACTATAACTAGTACTAGTGCTAGCCATTTCTTAGACTCCACCTAGAAGCACCCTCCTCAGTCTTCTAGCACAATCATAAGGCTCGAAATCTGTTGGTGTATCGCCATAGACTCTGGCCTCGTAGGCCCGTGTGACGTCCTCGAGTAATGCTTGGGCTTCCGGTGTGAGCGAGTCCCTGACCCTTTCCAGGTACTCTCGGGGCGTCTCGTTGATATACTTGGGCTTTCCTCGGAGGCGGAATGCTAGTATTGTAGCGTTATAGCACCACTCCGGGCCCCCTGCAGGTTTACCAGCAAGCAGCCTGACTAGGTCGGCGACCGGAGATAGACTTTCCCTTTGAGCTAGCAGGGCGACTATGAGGATTCCTACCCCGGATACGCCTAGGAGAACGCGGGATGGTGGCGATATTGTAGTAGGGAGAGTTTTGCCTTTGTGCTTCGGGGTTGCTCCACCTTGTGCTTCTATTCGTGCCTTCTCCGCCTGTACCACTATGTGTTGGAGGCCTTGTAGGAAGTCTGTTAGGTTTACTTCCTCCTCCTTGGCCTTCTCTTGCTTTTGCCCGACGAGGTTGGGAGCGCCGAATCTCCCCTCGTATTCCCTTAATGCTTTCTCGTAGAGTGACCAGGGGATTAGGCCCTGTTTTGCGTAGTCGTTTAGTTTTTTCAGGGCGTTGGTTGCTTCTTCCTTGCTCCCCTTCTCTATAGTTTCGAGTAGTTTTTCGATTACTGTTTGGTTTACTCGTTCCTTCTCGCCTGGCTGGGTTATTTCCAGCTTGCCCTCGATTACTGCTTGCACTAGCTCTTTGCTGACTAGTTGCTTTGGTATGTGTACTATTTCTGATATATAGGTTGGAGTGTATACTCTAACTAATGTCTGGGATTCTCCCGGATAGCTCGCCGTTAGTACGATGAAGCCTGAGACCTTCCTAACGGTTAGCAGGGCTATTAGCGTGTCTAGCGGTGATCTAAGTGTTACGGCTGTGGTTGGTGCTTGGCAGTCTTGGTAGGGTAGGTATCCTAGGGGGTTAGCTACGGCATAGAATGTTGTGTTAGCTCCATTGTAGACGATACTTTTAGGGCATGCTGGGAGGTATGTGGGAGCCTCTTCTGCTAGTAGGGATAGCTGTGTAGTGTTTAGCGAGTTGAAGACTTTCCTCAACTCGTCTATTGCCGATAATGGAAAGCCGTACTCAGCCTGCCCAGCTACTGTTCGGAGGGCGTCGATTAATCGTAAGTGCCATGTAGTGTTACTTCCTATATTGTTGCTGTGTAATATATTATTAATTTGTTGTATAGCTATCTGTGCTAGGAACTCTATGTCCAGGGAGTCCAGGAGAAGTGTAGCGTTAACGGTGACCGCTTGTTTGAGTATAATAGGTGGGTGGCGGGGTATCTCCAGGCTACTTGCCGTAATCCCTGTTAATGCTAGCCAGATAAGAATAATGACAGCTGCTACATGACTCTTGCCGATGTAACCTCGCCTCCCCGCCCCCTGCAGACGCCAGTAGCCTCTGCAACACCTAATATTTTCCTAGCCGCCTGCCTGGTAACTGCCCTCTTCCACAGCTTCCCCAGCATCCTGGTCGTGAAGGGTATCTCTATTCTGGCCCCTGCCGCCCTAGGGTGACCTCCCCCGCCCAGCTCGACGGCTATGACTTGAACATTCACTCCCCTGCTCCTTAGGGAGAGTCCCCCATTCTCCCTTATTATGACAGCTATGTCTGCCTGGAACCGTGATAGGAGGCTTGCCCCTATGAAGCTGTTCGATGGAGGGCCGTGCTTTTTGTAAGCGGCAGCTACTCTGCACTCGCCTTCAGCGACATATACTGTTGAGAGTATCTTGTTGAAGTTCTCCAGCTCGGCGTTAACATAGGATTCGAGTTTTTCCTGGAGTTCGTCGTCCCAGAGGATACCCTCGGAGAACTTTGCGATAACCCTTCTCCTCCACTCGGCTACTCCATCCTCGTATCTTGTATCAGCGATTCGGAAAAGTTTGGGTGCTAGTGGATGGTTCCACCGCCATAGGTCTGCTGCGCACACGGCTTCCTCTAGTTCTCGGAGATAGTCAGTGTATTCCGTGTTATTGTACTTGGTGGCGTACCTGGCCACTACGCCTGTTGCGCAAGTGCTAGTGTCGATTGTGAGCTTGGCGCCTGCGTCGGAGATTAGCTTCCTCCACTCCTCGGGCCATATATGGTGGTCGTACCAGTCTACTCTTGCTCCCTCGCTTGTCATCGTTGATATGTGCTTCGCAGACTCCTCGACGCTCTTCTTGTTGGGGCCGAGATCAGAGACGACTAGGATGTCTCCTTGGCCTACGTTGCCTACGAGGTTTTCCAGGGCCTCGTGTATATTGTAGGGCTCTGCGAAGAGTATCGTGGCTTCCTCGATTCTCCTTTTATAAGCGATAAGGGCTGCCGCCGCTGATCCTGCACCGTCGAGGTCAGTGTGTGTTACTATGAAGAGGTGCCCCATTCTATACCTTCCTCCCTGGCCACCTCATTTACAGCTTCGGGTAGGAGTTTTTTCAGCTTCTCGTAAGTATCCTCCAAGGCCTCTGGCAACACCTTGGTCGCCGAGAATATCACTGTGAAGTTCGTGTCTCCGCTCCATCTCGGCAGTATGTGTATATGCACGTGGCCAGCTATCCCTGCCCCTGCAGCCTCTCCCACATTCACTCCTATATTGAAGCCGTGAGGGTTGTAGGCTCTCCTTAGGGCTCTCATCGAGGCCTTTACAAGGAGTCCCATCTCGGCTAGTTCCGGTAGTCGGAGGTCTTCGAGGGTGGGCACATGCCTGTACGGTACTACCATTACGTGACCCGAGTTGTAGGGGTATTTGTTTAATATGACGTATGATAGCTCTCCGCGATAGACGATTAATGCTTCCTTATCGCGATGCTTGGGTGCCTCGCAGAAGACGCATCCGCTTGTTCGCTCTGATCCTGCTATGTACTTCATTCTCCACGGGGCGTATAGTATCCTGTACCAGGGCCTTGGCCATTTCTCCTGGTCCAAACCTTGCACCGTTAGATTAGGCGCTAGTACTAGTACTATTTAGAGGCTAGTTGTAACTCTTCCTCTACTGAAAAGGAGGGTATCGATATCCGAGGTGCTTACTTGTGGCGTGTTGGAGAGGCTCTAGGAGCGAGTGTAGCGCTAGGTGGATAGTCTGTGATTCAGGGCTCATGGAGGAGGCTGGTGATCTAGTCGACGTGTACAGGGAGGTAACTGTCGGGAACGTGAATATAAGGATGATTAATGGCAATGAAAAGATCAGGTACCTATACGTCAACCAGAGAGGGGCCGGGTTCATACTCGAACTAGACGCTGGAGTGTTCGACAGGGACTGCTTCAGCGAGATAAAGGCCGATATCCTGGACAAGCTAACACAAGCATTATACGACGATCCTAGATGGCAACTATTATACCACATTATCGATAGGCAAATGCTACCCACTCCCTAGTCAACGAGCGGGTCGGCTGAGACAGGTCTCCTCACAGCCCTCGAGCACACGGGGGCTCGGGCCCGTGTACTTCTTCATCCCCATTAGACCTAGTACCGCGAGAGTATTGTAAAGACCACAGTATTGGGTATCTAGAATGGTAGGGGGTCCGCACTCAAGACCCTCTTCACCAAGTATTCTCAGTTACGCCGAGCTCTTCATCCCCTCGTTAACATACTCGAAGCATTGCAGGGGAAATTAACGTGGCTCACTTCTCGAGAGCCCTGTCAACTACCAGTTTTACATGCTCAGTCAGACTATCTATAATAAGTATTGATAATTTTATCTTTCCAACGAGCAGGGACAGCTCTGTACACCCATAAACTAGGGCTTCTACGCCACGGGCCTTAAGCGACGAGATAACTTGAGCTAGCTTTAGGTTAAGCGATTCTGGTATTCGCCCCTCAACGAGCCTATCAACTATAGAGTCTACTATCTTCTGCCCATAAAGTCCAGGCGTTACAACTTCGACTCCCAAAGGTTCTAGGTATTCGTGATAAATCCTTGATTCCACTGTTGCCCTCGTCGCCAGTAAGCCGACCTTAGATACTCTCATCCTCTCGATCCGCCTAGCTACGGCTTCCCTTATATCCACGACAGGATAACTCGGCTTCGCTTCCCCTAGTGCTTCCTTCAGGAACATGTGTGGAGTATTAGCGGCCAGCAAGCCTATCTTGGCCCCGGCGTCTTCTAGGCCCCGGAAGGCTTCGACAAGGAGTCCTACTGCTTCTTTTTTATCCCCTTTTTCAACGTGTTTACACATTTCTTGGACCGGAATACTGTAAAGGATTATACGTGGGTCTCTCCCCACCTTATCTCGAAAATATTCTACAATGAACTTATAGTAGAGTATGGTAGAGTAGGGGCTGAGGCCTCCTACAATGCCTATCGGCTCCTTCAAAGCTGGTGGTACACCTCGCAGGCTCTCGAGGATACTATCTGAGGACCAGGAGAAATTAATGAGGGGGTAGTATGAGATGCTTACTCTTCTACCGGCCCTATTACCTGCCTGCCCACCATCTTATTTATCCTTTCGACCTCCTGGTCCACCCACTTCTGGATCTCTTCAATCTCCTCTTCGGTTAGGTGCTTGAAGCGCCCTTGCATCCGGAGGTAGTGCTTAACATGCTTCCTCCTCGGTACTGGTACTGTTACGTCGAACTCGCCGTGGTCTAGCTCCCAGTTCACCCACATTCCCGTCTCAGTAGCCAGTCTTGCAATCTTGATACCGTATCTCGGGTCGAATCTCCACCCGGTCGGGCATGGTTGCAGCACGTGTACGAAGGTTGGACCCTCTACTATTAAGCCGCGCTTGAACTTGTTGAGCATGTCTAGGGGGTAGGCGGGGTTCGTGGTGGCTACGTAGGGTACCCTGTGGGCTGCTACTATCTCTGCTATCGGCTTCTTGGGCCTCCTCTCTCCCCTCCATACCTTGCCGGCGGGTGTAGTGGTTGTCCAGGCGAAGAGTGGGGTGGACCCGCTTCTCTGGATTCCAGTGTTCATGTAGGCCTCGTTGTCGTAGAGCACGTACATTACGTTATGGCCTCTCTCTAGCATTCCGGAGAGTGCTTGGAAGCCTATGTCGTATGTTCCACCGTCACCTCCTAGCACTACGATGTTAATCTTCTTGTTCGGGTCGATCACTCCCTTCCTCTGCAGGACCTTTATCGCTGTCTCGACACCGCTAGCAGCGGCTGCAGCGTTCTCGAATGCCAGGTGTAGCCATGGTACCCTCCAGCTCGTGTACGGATACGTGGTGGTTGATACCTCTACGCATCCGGTTGCGTTTACTACTATGGTGTTAGGGCCGGCGGCTTTTAGGAGGTGCCTGACTATGGTCCCAGCCGTACACCCGGCGCATAGGCCGTGACCGGGGGAGAATAGCTCCTGCCTGGGTATCTGGTTTATGAGCTTGAAGTACCTCTTCTTTTTCTTCTGTGCCTGGCTACTCATATCTCACACCCCTAACTCCCCAATAGAGAGACTCCTCTGGGGCTCTCCCCCTGCCTAAAACCTTGAACGAGTAATCTACTATCTCTCGGATTGTATCCTCTGTTATCCTCCGCTGCCCTATACCTGCTATAACGCTCATGATCATGGGTTTCGCCTCATCATGGTAGAATGAGGACATTACCTCGAGTGCTACAGGGCCAGCTATTCTCGCTCCGTAGCTAATGGCCTTGTCTATCACGGTGACTAGCTTGGCATTACCTAGTGCCTTCTTCACGTCCTCGACTGGGAATGGCCTCCACAGCCTCAGCCTCATAGCTCCAACTTTCACCCCCTTCTCTACTAGCGGCTCTATCGCCTCAATGACTGTTCCGTAGAGGCCTCCATACGCCACTATTACGACGTCTGCGTCTTCAACGTTGAAGGTTTCTATGAGGCCGTAGCCTCGTCCGAACCTTGCCTTGAATTCCTCGTCCGCCTTCCTGGCTTTTTCGAGGGCTTTCTTCATTGCTACGACCTGCTGGTACTTGAACTCGTAGTACCATTCCGGCCCTGTCAGGGTTCCCATCGAGATGGGCCTCTCGGGGTCTAGCTTGATCCTGTTATAGTTCTTAGGAGCATAGTCTAGTATTGGCTTGTTGTCCTCTGGGACGAGGACGGGCTCGTATGTGTGGCTCATTAGGTAGCCGTCGTAGGCTACCATTACGGGTAGCATTACCTCAGGGTCTTCTGCGATGCGGTATGCTTGCACTATGCTATCGTAGACCTCTTGGGCTGAAGAAGCTATCAGGGTTATCCAGCTGGTATCCCTCGTATTCATTAGGTCGCTATAATCGTTCCAGATACTTATCGGCGCCGATAGGGCCCTGGTAGCGATGCTCATTACTACTGGTAGTCTTAGCCCGCTAGCTATATGGAGTATCTCATGCATCAGTTCTAGTCCCTGGCTTGCGGTTGCTGTGAATGCTCTTGCTCCAGCGGCTGACGCGGCGATTGTCGCGCTGAGTGCTGAGTGCTCGCTCTCGACGTGTATCATTTCAGCGTTTAGCTCGCCATTGGCTATGAACTCTGCGATCTTCTCTACAACAGTCGTCTGAGGCGTGATCGGGTAGGCCGCGATAACGTCGACGTCTAGATCCTTTACAGCATAGGCGGCTGCGTAGTTACTCGAGAGGGGGAGCCTCTTCCAGGTGACCTTAGCCTCCTGAACCGTTACCGCCATGCTACTTCACCTCCTCCACGAAGTCTATCGCGTTCACGGGGCACTCTTCAACACAGATCCCGCACCCTTTACAGTGGTCGTAGTCTATCTTGAGGGAAAAGGAGTATTTCCTGCCCTTGCTTGTGACATACTCCTCGTCAACAATATGGAAAACAGAGTCCGGGCAGTACACCCAGCATAGAAGGCACCTTATACACTTGTCCTGATTAATCACGGGCCTGAAGACTCTCCAGTCTCCAGTATATCTCTCCTCGGCATTACCTGGCTCGATAATAATTCCTCCAGGAGGGATCTCGTTCCACGCGGGAAGCTTCTCCTCAGCCGCCACCGCTACTCACCTCGCAACTACACTCTCAGCGGCCACAGCCTCATAGGCCGCCCGTACGGCTTTGACGTTCTTCTCGCCGAGGCGGCCCGGGAAGGTCTCCATAATAGCTTTTTCTACATTCTCGAGTGACACGATTGGTAGAACCTTTACTAGCGCGCCTACCATAGCGGTGTTCACTATCGGGACTCCTAGGATCTCGAGGGCTATTCTCGTTGCGTCCACAGTGTAGAGCCTGTACTTGCTTGTATCGATACCAGTTGACTCTGCGAATTCGCCTGCCGTCTTCTTAGTATTGACAAGGATTAGCCCACCCTCCTTGAGGCCTGCCAGGTAGAGCTCCTTGGGAAGGCTTGAGTCTAGGACTACTACGACGTCGGGTCTTGTTATTGGAGCCCTTGTTAGTATCGGCTTATCGGATACTCGCGTGTAGGCTCTAACCGGTGCTCCACGCCTCTCAGCGCCAAACTCGGGGAAAGCCTGAGCATACTTTCCTTCGAATATGGCTGCCTCGGCAAGGATCATTGCGGCCGTTACGGCTCCTTGGCCGCCCCGGCCATGCCATCTTATCTCGAATCGCAAGTCGTACCCCTCACACCAGTTTCTATCAAATATAGTATTCACGGTCTATCCGATATAATAATGTTCAACTAGTATATGTTACCATACATGGGGATCTCCTCAATGACGAATACACGCGATATTCCCGGGATAGCGCTAGAAGCCAGATCACTAGTCGATAGAATAATCGAATACAGCGATCTCTACACTTATACAATGAGAGCGCTAGAATCCCTTAACGTGAAGCCTAGGATCCTGATAGCTTTTGGCAAGGCAAGTGTTCCAATGGCGAGGGCAGCCATTGACTACCTCGGCGATAGCATTGAGGGAGGCGTTGTGGTAATACCGAAGTGGAGAGAGACGCCAAGCCTGCCCGGGCTCGAAGTAGTCAAGGGGAGCCACCCTGTTCCAGACGAGTCAAGCCTCCAGGCTGGACAGGCAGTTGTAGAGTGGGCGAGGGCTGCTAGAGGCAAAGAGTTGCTCGTGCTGGTTTCAGGTGGTGGGAGTGCAATGGTCGAGCTACCCCAGGAAGGAGTCGGGCTCGAAGACATTGCGGAGACAAACAAACTCCTTCTATTATCCGGCGCCTCAATATATGAGATAAACGCTGTCCGGAAACACCTAAGCCTCGTCAAAGGCGGGTGGCTTGCCAAACATGCCTACCCGGGTACAGTCTATGGATTGTACGCCAGCGACGTGCCTGGAGACAGGCTTGACACTATTGCTTCTGGGCCCACCGTCCCAGACCCCTCTACTTATGAAGACGCCCTCACAGTACTTAGTAGGTATAACCTGCTCGACCGCGTCCCAGCTGATGTCAAGCGCGTCTTAGAGGAGGGAGCAAGCGGTCTCCGCCCAGAAACACCTAAGCCAGGAGACCCGGTGTTCTCGAAGGTCTTCAACAGCCTAGTCGCGTCGAATATGCATGTACTCGAAAAACTCAGTGGCTACTTGCGACGTCTTGGATACAATACTCTGATATTGACTAGTAGGATAGATGGAGAGAGCCGGGAGGTAGGCAGGGCCCTAGCATCGATCTCTCTCGAGGCAATGGAAAAAGGGATACCCCTAGAGGCTCCTGCCGCCTTCCTCGTTGGAGGAGAGACTACGGTTAGCGTTCAGGGTGAGGGAGGGAGGGGTGGTAGAAACCAAGAGTTGGCGCTCTCCTGGCTTCTACACGTTGAAAAGTGGATGGAAAAACCCGCAGCACAAATGGTTCTCTTAGCGATGGATACTGATGGTATCGATGGTAATAGTCCTGCTGCTGGAGCCGTCGTTTGGCCTGGATTAGCTCGTGTTGCTAGGGATTCTGGCTTAGATCCATGGGTGTACCTAGAGAAGCATGATTCTTACTCGTTGCTATCTATGATTGGTGCTACGATAGAGACTGGTCCTATAGATTCGAACTTAAACAGTGTAATCATAATTTTAATTAAAAATAAAAAATAATAGGAGTTGATTGACTACTCCTTTCTATACGCGGAGAAGTAAACCGCTACTGCGAGAGCCGCCGTCAGCGCCATTACTGCTACTGCAAAGCTGTTAGAGGCCTCTGGTAACGCCAGGCTTCCTCCAACTATCTTAGCGGGAGCTGACAGAATTACCGGTGTGCCGGTTAGGTCAGAGATCGACGGGCTGGTGGTGTTCGTTATCACAACGTCAATTTCACCAGTCTTCGGGTCGGCAGTTACATTGCTGGCTTTTCTCCAAGTGGTTCCATCGTACCAGAGCACTACTGCGTCATCGTTCTTCACCCATTTCGTATTCATGTAGAACTTCAACACTATCTTCTTCACGGCGCCGCTTGTCGACTGTTTGACGTACACGTCCATGTAAACGTTTAACCTGTTCAGTTTCGCTGGTAGTGGCACGCCTAGGACGCTTGAGAAGGTAGTGTTATCTGGGAATTTCACTATCTGCACTGTCGCTGGAGCGGTAATGTTGGCCGAGACCATGGTCGTATCTAATACCTCCTCTCTAGTCACGCCTGGCACAACGGCGGTTGTGTTGTCCAGGAAGAGTACTGATGCTCCCTTTGCAGGGCTGTAGAGCTTCAGTGATGCTATTGCAGGTGTCTCCTTGCCTAGTAGGTCTACTCCAGTTATTGTTACATTGTACTCATTACCAGGTGTTAGTCCCACTTCAGAAGCGTTTATCGCGAAGATCGGAGAAGACGCCGCTGAGGTATATAGAGTTGTGTTTCCACTCGTTATTGAAATCTTATAGAGAGCCATCGCGAAGTCGTCCTGGAAGGCATTTGTAGCGTTTATCTCAATAATTGGGTAGTCGATGCTTATTATCGCGTCGTTCTTTGGAGCTGGTGGTGCTTGATCGTAGTAGAAGGCGAGTGCTCTCATTAGTAGTTGCTCTGTTATACTCTCGTTGAGCATGTCCGTGTCGAAGGCGAAGTATACCGTCTTGGCCGTGGTGTTTCCGGATCCGTCGTAGGCTACTATAGCCGACGTGTTGATCTGGTCGCTCCAGTTGCCTATAGTTACTCCACCATTCTCTGGTAGGACTCTGTCCGGCCAGTAACCGCCGATATAGTAGGCTGTGATGTTACCTATTGGAGTGCCGTCGCTAGCATTATAGTATTCTAGATAGTTTTCTGGACCGAAGAACGTCACTGTTATCGGGTGTTTTAGCAGGGTTACATTGTAGGTGTCCGGCCACATGTCCTCGTAGAACTTTGCGTGGGCAACATTAACCATTAATGCATCATTGTCGTGGAACCATCCTATGTCTCCTCCAGATAAGATGATTAGACCGTTGTAGTAGACTGAATAGTAGTATAGGGCTGTATAGTCGGCGGCGTCACTTATCGGATAGTAGTAGCCTCCGGAGAAGTACGCTATTACTGGAAAGTCTCCGCTCAGGACGGGGCCGTATATTGTTCCTAGTTTTGCAGGGTTCCATAGGAAGAATGGTAAGCCCGCTTCCTTCGCCGCTCCCTCCATCGCCGCTATGCTCTTAGTTACGTTAGGGGCCGCGTGGGCGTCGGGGACTATTAGTATTGTAGGCTGTGTTACCCTCTCTTTCATGTATATGTAGAGGTATGCTCCTCCGTCACTGTCGAAGGGGTAGCTCATGTAGAGGTAGTGAGTGCCGGAGAGGTCCTCGCCTACAAGCCTAATGGTGGTGTTAGACGGCACTCTTATGTGGAATTCTCCATTTGAGTCTGTGACGTTCCAGCCGTAAAGGCTGTCGAGGTATGGGGTCCAGGCGCTTACATTCACGTTCGCTATTGGTTTCCCAGTGTCGTAGTCTATGACTGTGCCGTTTATCCATACTGGGACTAGGAGTGTGAAGCCGTAGATTACCTTAATGGTACCGCTTGTATTGGTGCTGAATGTTATGTGGCCACCGTAGGGTCCTGTGGGCATGGTTGTGTTTGTCAGATTAATGTATAGCGTTATTGTTATAGTTCCATTGGGCGGTATGACATAGCTGTCGCCGATGCTTGGCGACTGCACTGCAGCGTCCCAGTCTTGGTATGAGAGGTGGCTTATGTTAGCGCTAGTCCAGTAGAGGTCTATGTCTGTGATATTGACCTGGGCTGGAGTGGAGCCTAGGTTAATTAGCGTGATGTTGTACTCGGTGCTATTGTCTATGTACTTCACCGGAGTTCCTAGGAACACGTTTGCCTCCTTCGGGATCACGGTAGTAGTCACGGCTTGCATGGGGTCAATCATTCCTGCGCCTTGCTTGTAGATGTCATAAGCGTAGGGGAAGTAGACGTTAGGGTAGAGCCAGTCCGCGGTCGAGATTATTGCCGACTTAATCATGTAGGGTGTCCATGTTGGATGAGCACTCTTTATGAGGGCGGCGAGGCCAGCAACATGTGGCGTAGCCATGCTTGTCCCGGCCCATGCCTCGTAGGGGAAGTCAGGCGCCCACAGACCGAGGCTCATTGGGACCGTTGATGATACCGCCATTCCGGGGGCGGAGACGTCTGGCTTCGGGTAGTAGTCTACCGGGCTTGGACCAGTACTACTGAAGTATGCGGTTGTCCATGCCTTTGTTGCGGCCGCTACCGTGATTGCTTCGTGGCTTATGCCTGGGCTTTCGATTGTGTAGTAGTCTGGGCCGCTGTTGCCTGCTGCTATTACAACTACTATTCCGTTTTCGACTAGCCAGTCAGCCATTTGCGCTATTGGATCATAGGATGAGGCGGGTCCTCCCAGGCTCATAGATACTACGTCTGCACTAATATTGTAGGCCCACTCCATTCCATTGAGTATTGCGCTGTAGGGGCATCCGGATGTTCCGCAGACTTTGCCCATGGCTATCTTAGCTCCCGGCGCTATTCCATGGAATTGGCTCGGCGTCCTTACCCACCAGCTGTGTGTGATAACGTTTGGCGGTGGAGTTAGCGTTGATACGTCGTCGTAGAGGAGTACTTGGGACGAGTTAGTTGCATTGTATATTACTATTTTGTCTATGAACCATCCATCTATGTCCCAGTGGCTCAAGTAGTACGTTCCATTTATGTATGCCGCTAGATAGTCGTAGATGAAGGAGACTTCCATTGTTGTTGCATTAGCTGGAACCGTTATATTATAGGAGTTTGTTACCGGAGTGGTCTGGTTTCCATTGAAGCTTGCTAGGAGCGTCCAATTGCCGTTATCAAATTTATAGTATATATAGGCTCCAGCTTTGAAGATGTAGCCATAGCTAGCATATGAAGTATCTAGTAGTATATAGAGGTGTGTTATGTTTAGGGTCACGTTGCTTCCACCGTAGCCTGTGACGTTTACTGAATAGGTTAGGTTGGCCTTGTCTATGTAGTTGAACTGCCCGGTCTGACCTACTAGCACAGCGTGCCACATTCCAGTCGTCGTGTTGAATATTGATGGACCGTTACCGGCTACTGTGCCGCTCACGTGGGTCCCGTGGCCGACGTCATCATAGGGTGTTGACTGGTTGTTTATGAAGTCTTTCCAATAGGCTGGATAAGGAACTGCAGGGTTCGTCGGATCTATTCCCGTGTCTAGTATTGCTACCAGTGTGCCGCTTCCGTTAATGCCTAGTGTGTTCCAAACGTCGTAGGCCCTGAGAAGTATTGTCGTGTCCCACATTGCAGGCTGGGCAACCCTATCTAGGGTTATCTTTTCTACATAGGTGGAGCCGGCGGCTATCCTGGAGAATTTAGCCACGGCTCCCGGGTCCGCTGGGAATGCTATTAGAACGGTGTTTATTTCCGGATAGGTCTTCACTATTTTTCCTCCGAACCTACTAGCTATCCTCGTTATATCGCTTACATAGTTCATGTTCTTGATTTTCACGAAGACGCCTAGCGAGGGCTTGTTCGTGTGATATACCTTGCCAAATAATGTTGCATACCTTCCGGCTAGGTCCCTCATATAGTGGGCATCCATTATTGCTCTGTCAATCTTGTCTACGGGGAAGTAGTCTGCCTTAGGGGGCACAGTCTTCGAGAGGATAGTTGATTGTACTGAGTGCTTTGCAAACTCCTTGGCTATTATGCTTGGGCTGCTGGCCATGGCTGGAGCCGCTATGCTCAGTATGAATATTACTGCTAGGAGGCTGCTAAGTATTGCTTTTTTCATCTCGAATTCACCCATTCACCCTGGAGGATTCTGTGATTATTAGTTAAACTGGAAGCTGGTATTTAACCCTCTCGGTGTATATAATTATTTTTAAATTAAATTATTCAAATGGCGTTCCAGAATGAGACGGATTACTTGAGAAGAGCTGAAGCCTCGGCTAACCCGGTGCTCATCACAGCCCCCACGGGGGCTCAAGGCTAGCTAGGTCTTCATCGGCTTTTTACTCTGCTCTTCTGGAACAATCGCGTATATTTTCACTATCCGGCCCTCTCCTTCACCATCACAGGATACTTTAGCTCCCACATAGTCACCCTCGCGGAACTGCCTGGTGTGCTCCTTGTCTCCGCAGACTATTACCGTGTAGACTTTCTTATTTGATGATTTTTGTAGTTTTTTTAACTCGTTTGCCTGTTGGAAGGCTAGGATTATTGCTAGGCCCAGGAAGAGTAGGAGGAGGAGGGATTGCAGCCAATCAGGAAAGAGTGCATTACCCGTCATGGGGTGTTCACCTTACGCCTAGCGTGTTACCTACACCGACTACTACTACAACGTCGCCTTCCCTGGTTTCCCGTTTTATAAGTTCCTTGACGCGCTCCACAGCTTTATCGACTCCTTCCGCGATCTCTTTCTTCATAGCCTGAATGGCTTCCTCCATCCCCATCTTTATGATAACGGCGCGGAGGGGGATTCCGTGTTTCGCAGCTATTCTCTCGAAGCTTATCTTCTCCGGGCCGGGGTCTCCTATGGCTGCGCCTACACCGTCTGCAATACTCCCGGTCTCCTCTCCCTCGAGTTTGAGGGCGGCGTCAACGGTTATGAGGAGTGAGGGCTTCTCTCCCTTCTTGACTAGCTCTTCTATAAGCTTCGCAGTAGCGTAGCCAGGTTTGCCCACGCTGGAGGCGGGTCCCTTCGCCTTGACTATGTAGGCTTTTCTCCCCTCGACTGTTGCCCGGGCGTAGACTGTTTCCTCTTCTATCTCTTGCCACTCCGCATCGTATCCCGCTAGCCTGAGCGCCACCATTGGTCCTGCCGCGTCGCCTATGGGTGTCCCCGCGATGAAGTCGTCTAGAGCCTTCCTGTACATGTCTGCTATTCGTAGTATCTGGGGCATTATTAACTGGAGTTGCATTATTAGTATCCAGTTCCTGGTCTTTTCCCCCGTTATGAGTAGGTGTCGTACGAACTTGTAGATGAAGTTCAACGCGGCTGAAATCTCAGCGGCGGTCTCAGCCTTACTCCTCGTGTAATCGTCGGACTCCGGCATAGCCTCTTGGAAGGCTTGCTTGAACCTTCTCCTTCTAACATCTAGGAGGTGGGCCAACCTCTTGATAATGTCTGTTGGCTCTATGTCTACTGGTGAGATAACGAAGAAGTCCAGTATTCTATCCATTAGCTTCGGAGCGTCCCTCGCCTTATTCTTTATCATGTAGTCTAGTGTTTTCTTCCTGGCATCCTTAGCCATTGCCTCGATTATTGCAAGCTTCGCTTTTATGTCCCTGCTCCAGACATAGACTTGGAAGCGCTGATTCACGCCTAGGAATAGCAATATGAATATTAGTAGGAAGAGTAACTGGCTTATTGCCGATATCCAGTCGGCTAGGCTTGCTGAGGCCAACCCTTAGTGTCCCTTGTGGGCCGAGTCCTGTAGTGGGCCTTAAATTTTGGGGCCTAGGGGCTCCTGGCCTATACGCATTCTTTGCATGTTGTTACGATGACGCGGTCTTCTAGTATGAGGAATGTGTGCTCGAACTGTGAGACTTTCCCTTTTCCCGCTTCTACGAGTATGGGGTAGGGGTATAGGATGCCTTTGGATACCAGTGACCTTATGGCCGCCTCTATTCCCCTCTTGTCGAAGTCTTCCAGTAGCCATCTCGGGGTGAATGGGAGTGTCTTATAGTGTTCCTGGATATAGGAGAGTATTTCCGCCTCCTCCTCTGAGAGCTTGTATTTCGGCTTCCTTGGTATAAGGGAGTAGATGTTTACTAGTCCTCCGTCTCTCACTATTCCCCGTCCGTTCGTGGCGAATGGTTCTACTGCAACGAGGGTCCCGGGGCGTAGCCTCTTGTGGAAGGTTGCCCGGTCCGGATAGTTGGGTATCTGGGTTCCAGCGTGTATAGTCCACCTGTCGATTGTATGACCTGTCAGGTTCCTTACTGGCTTGTATCCCCTCTTTCTTATCTCTGCCTCGATTGCCTTTCCGATATCGTAGACGCGTATGTTGGGCTTCATTATTGAGACTACTCTTTCCAGGGCGGCCTTGCTTGCTTCGAGGAGCTTCTCGTAAACACCTGAGAGATCGACGGTTCTAGCCGTGTCGGCAATATAGCCGTCGATGTGGGCTCCGACGTCCACCTTGACAACCTCTATTCCCCGCAGTTTTACATCATCGTCCAGGCCGGGAGTATAGTGGGCTGCGACCTCGTCCACCGAGAAGTTGCAGGGGAATGCTGGTTCGGCCCCCTTCCTCCGAATGTATCCCTCGACCTCTTCGCAGATTTCCCTCGCCGAGGCTCCAGGCTTGACTAGTGAGGCTCCGAGGTCCCTCGCCTCGCCAGCAATCTTCCCGGCTTTCACTAGTTTGTCCACGTCAATATCCATCTCCAGCGCACCTTCCCTATAAAGAGTCCTCTAGTGTTAGGCTTAAGTAACTCGCTAATTACGTATTACTAGTGGTGAGAGCTATGGCGTACCTAAAGTACTACGGCCACTCTGCCTTCGAACTCTACGTGGATGGGAAGAAGATCCTCATAGATCCATTCCTGAGCAACCCCCTATCCCCGGCCAGAGCCGACGAGATAAGAGACGTTGACCTAGTAGTGCTAACACACGGCCACGACGACCACATAGGCGACGCGATAACCATCTTGAAGAACAATAAGAACGCTAAAGTCGTGGCAATATTCGAGCTAGCCAACTACATAGGCGAGAGAATAGGCGATCCGAGCAGGGCGATTGGAGGCAACATGGGCGGCCCAATGCACGTTGATGGGCTAAAGATAGCACTAGTCCCAGCCACACACAGCAGCCCCTACGGGGCGCCCACGGGAGTAGTGATAATCTCCAGCGAGGGCACGGTCTACCACGCGGGCGACACGGGCATAACCATGGACATGGCGCTTGTAGGCGAGATCTACAAGCCGGACATAGCCCTGCTACCCATTGGAGGTCACTTCACCATGGACCCAGTGGAGGCGGCTAAGGCCGTTGAGCTGATTAAGCCGAAGGTAGCGATACCAATGCACTATAAGACCTTCCCAGTACTATACGGGACCCCCGAGGAGTTCGAGAAACTCGTTAAAGAGAGAGCGCCGGAGACGAAGGTAGTAGTCTTGAACCCTGGTGAGAAGTACGAGTTCAAGTTCTAGATATTTACCTAAATTATTTTACTTAACTTAATAATTAAACGTCTCGCCTTCCACCCCACTCTCGGTGAGTTGATAATCCTCCAGCCAGAGATAACAGTGGAGGGTGCTCTACACGATGGCCGGCAAGGTGCGGCTCGCAGTAATAGACTACGACGTGTGCAAACCGAGAAAATGTAGCTACGAGTGCATCAATGTGTGCCCCATTAACAAGAGCGGGCGTGGCGTAGCGATTAAGGCTGACAAGGAGAAGAAGGGTAAGCCCGTCATATTCGAGGACGTGTGCATCGGCTGCGGCCTCTGCGTGAAGGCCTGTCCCTTCGACGCCATATTCATCGTGAACCTGCCAAGCGAGCTAGAGGAACAGGCTGTCCATAGATATGGGGTTAACGGGTTCAAGCTCTACAGGCTACCGGTGCCCAAGGATGGGAAGGCAGTAGGCCTCATAGGCAAGAATGGCACCGGTAAGACTACAGCTGTCAGGATACTCGGCGGAGAGTTGAAGCCTAACCTCGGCGACCCGAACCGTGAACCCGACTGGGACGAGATAATTAGGAGGTTTCGTGGTAGCGAGCTCCAGACATATCTTAGAAAGCTGGCGGACGGGAAGCTCCGGGTGGCTCATAAGGTACAACATGTTGACCTAGTTCCTAGGTACCTCAAGGGAACAGTTGGCCAACTGCTTGAGAGGGCCGATGAACGGGGAGTCGCGAAAGATCTGGCCCAGGAGCTTGGCCTCGACACTATCTGGGATAGAGATATTAGGAAGATTAGTGGCGGCGAGCTGCAGAAACTCCTAATCGCGGCTGTTTTATCTAAGGATGCTAACGTGTACATCTTCGACGAGCCAAGCAGCTACCTTGACATCAGGGAGAGAATGCGGGTCGCGAACCTTATAATGAGGGAAGTTAAGCCGGGCCGCTATTTCCTAGTAATCGAGCACGACCTAGCAGTTCTGGACTTTGTCACGGAAATCGTCCACATACTATATGGAGAGCCGGGTGCCTACGGGATCGTGTCTACACCCTACGGTACCAGGGTTGGAGTAAACAATTTCCTAGAAGGATACCTGCCAGCAGAGAACATCCGGTTGAGGAAAGAGCCCATCCGGTTTAGAAAACTCTCGGAGGCATCGGTCGAGGCAGGTCCTAAGAAAAAGATCAAGTACTTGGAGTGGACTGACCTCGCCGTTAGGAGGGGCTCCTTCACGCTTCGAGCAGAGGCGGGAGAAGTCTGGAGCGGAGAAGTCATAGGTATTGTTGGTCCCAACGGCATTGGGAAGACGACGTTTATCGCAACTCTCGCTGGAAAGATAGAGCCCGTTGACGGCATGGTAATGATCGAGGGTGAGTACACCGTTAGCTATAAGCCCCAGTATGTTGGGCCGGAACTCTTCCCGAAAGGATACACGGTTGGAGACCTTCTACGAGAGGCTAACCCTGAGGCCGTTGTGCCCGGGTCATGGCTTTACCTCGAGCTGATCCAGAAGCTGCGCTTGAACAAGCTTTGGGACAGAGAGGCCCGGAGGTTGAGTGGAGGCGAGATGCAAAAACTCGCAGTAGCCATAGCGCTTGCACGGGAGGCCGACATATATCTACTCGACGAGCCTAGCGCTTACCTCGACGTTGAAGAGAGGCTTGCCGTGGCCAGGGCGATTAGGCGGGTCACGGAGGGGAGAGGTGCCGCTGCCTTCGTCGTAGAACACGACCTCCTAGTTATCGACTTCATAAGCGACAAGCTTATCCCAATACTAGGAAAGCCCGGAGTAGAAGGACACGCGAGCAAGCCTATGAACCTCTACAAGGCCATGAACCTATTCCTAAGAGAGCTAGGCGTGACCTTCAGGAGGGACCCAGCCACTGGGAGGCCCAGGGTCAACAAGCCGGGAAGCTTCCTGGACAGGATGCAGAAGGCGAAGGGAGAATACTATTATGGAGGAGCATAGTGGAATACTACCCTAACCTTTAAACTCTCCCAGGATACCTTCATAGTCTTGGTGGCATCCTATGCCTGGGGAGAAGGTTACGCTGAGCGTTATCAAGGCCGATATAGGGAGCCTCGCTGGACACCACAAGGTGCACCCGGACACGATGCTCGCGGCCTCGAGGATTTTAGCCGAGGCTAAGAAGAAGGGTGTAATCAAGAGCTTCTACGTGACCCATGTAGGCGACGATCTCCAACTCATAATGACCCACTACAAGGGCGTCGATAACCCAGAGATCCACGAGCTGGCCTGGAACGCCTTCAAGGAAGCCACCAAGGTGGCCAAGGATCTAGGCCTATACGCCGCAGGACAGGACCTGCTAAGCGACGCGTTCAGCGGTAACGTCCGGGGCCTAGGCCCTGGAGTTGCCGAGATGGAGTTTGTCGAGAGACCCTCGGAGCCAGTCGTCATATTCATGGCCGATAAGACCGAGCCCGGAGCATTCAACCTCCCCTTCTACAAGATATTCGCCGACCCCTTCAACACAGCCGGCCTAGTAATAGATCCTAGAATGCATGACGGCTTCATATTCGAGATACTAGACGTGTTCGAGGGCAAGATGGTGCGCCTCTCCGCCCCCGAGGAGCTCTACGACATCCTAGCACTCATAGGAACCCCGAGCAGGTACGTTATTAAGAGAGTCTACAGGAAGAGCGACGGAGAGATCGCTGGAGTCGTGAGCAGCGAGAGGCTCAACCTAATAGCAGGCAAATACGTTGGGAAAGACGACCCGGTAGCAATCGCCAGGGCCCAGAGCGGGTTCCCAGCAGTCGGAGAGATACTAGAAGCCTTCAGCTTCCCACACCTAGTTGCCGGCTGGATGCGCGGAAGCCACCACGGCCCGCTAATGCCAGTAGGACTAAAGGACGCCAAGATGACGAGGTTTGACGGCCCGCCCAGAGTCGTAGCGCTAGGCTTCCAGATCCACAACGGAGAGCTTATAGGCCCAGCCGACCTATTCGACGACCCAGCATTCGACGAGGCCAGGAGGCTAGCCCAGCTAATAACCGACTACATGAGGAGGCACGGTCCATTCATGCCTCACAGGCTAGGCCCCGAGGAAATGGAGTACACAACACTACCCCAGGTACTGAAGAAGCTACACGACAGGTTCAAGCCCTACGAGCTAGGCTACAAGCCTGTGATCAAGCACAGCGAGGAGCTGAGCGGAGAGGAAATCCACGACTAAACTCCGAGCGATCCCCCTACATCCCTATAATATACTCTAGGGGAGGGTATCACGTTGAAGGAGAGATTCCTAGTAGTCAACTACAAGGCATATCCCACAGCTTTCCGCGAGGAAGCCGTGGAGATCGCGAGGAAAGCCGCAGAGCTCGCCGAGAAACTATCCAAGACCAGGATAATACTAGCAGTACCAGCCCCCATGACCTACAAGATAGCTAGCATATACGAGGACCTCTACCTGCAGCACCTAGACCCTCTGGATTACGGGGCTCACACAGGATACATTCCAGCCGAAGCAATCAGGGATCTTCCAGTACGAGGGACCCTCATAAATCATAGCGAGCACAAGATACCCTTTAGAGATGTTGCTAAAATTATTGATGTTGTAAGGAAAGCTGGCAAGGAGGTGATAGCATGCGCTGATACTCCTAGTGAAGCGGCAGGCCTGGCATACCTTAAGCCCGACATGATTGCAGTAGAGCCTCCCGAGCTAATAGGTACCGGGATTCCTGTTAGTAAGGCTAAGCCAGAGGTCATTACAAGAAGCGTGGAAGCAGTACACCGGGTTGATCCTGGGATCACAGTATTAGCGGGAGCAGGTATCTCCTCTCCCGACGACGCAGTTAGGGCCGTCGAGCTGGGGGCCAGAGGCGTACTGGTCGCGAGCATCATTATGAAATCTAAGGATCCGGCCGGCTCTCTTGAAGCACTAGCCTACGCGCTTGAAAAAACCTAGATCATTAATTAAAAAATTTATTATTTCTATATATTTTATATAGTTTATTGTATCTTTGTAAGAGGCTCTAGTAGCTCAATGCACTGCTTGGCTAGCCTCACTATTCCCTCCTTTGAGAGCCTCGCTAGCTTCCTAGCCCTACCCCTACCCTTAACAACCTTCACTCTATCAGTCTCCACAATGCCCAGGCTCTCCAGCTCGCTAATGATACGGAGAGCCATTGCATAGCTCACATTCACCTTGTCCTTTATCTCGCTGACAGTAATACCCTTCTCATTCTCAAGTAGTAACAGTATTATTCTGGCTGACACCTCCGGGTTAGCGGCTTTAAAGCAGTGTAGCAGCGCTCTTAGGCTCTTCTCTAGTTCACTCCTATCAAGGCCTACTTGTTTTACCATTTTCCATTCCCCCTCTCTACAGGCCTAATCTGTTCACTAGGCCCTTGCCAGGTGTTAATATGGGAATTCAAAGATTTTATTTGTTACTCAGTCCGTATTCGTAAGTACCAATACACTACAAACTAATATAAATCTTTACATATAGAGGTGGGATAAACGTGGGACTAAAAATATCAATCCTTCCAGAGCGCTGGGCAAGACCGTGGGGGGATGAAGAGCCAACACCTAGCTGAACAGTGAAGAATTCTCTGCGGCTCGACCCCGCCGAAAGCACATAGAAAAACCATCCTATACGATTCCATCAAGAGGGTCCAAACTTATGAAGAACACGAGCAGTAGCGCCCTTAAAGAGTCTCCGAAGAAGGGCCGGATTATCCCCAGAGACTTCTATGCCAGGAGGCCAGACCTTGTGGCGCGTGAACTTCTAGGAGCTAGGCTAGTAGTCAATGATCGCTCGTGTATTATCGTGGAGACCGAGGCTTACTTCGGAGATTGTGATCCCGGCTCTAGGGCTAGGCGGTATAAGTCTGGCAGGATAAGGGAGAGGCTGTTTGGAGATCCGGGGATACTGCTTGTTTACGGTATGCATGGTTGGTATTTGGCAAACATTGTTGCCCACGAGCCGGGGAGTGGGGGAGCGGTTCTAGCACGCTCGTGCCTTGTGGATGGAAGACTCGTTGAGGGTCCTGGGAGGGTTTCCAGGGCCATGGGCATTAGTCTTAGGCATGATGGATTGCCCGTGTGGCGTGGTATGATAAGGGTTTACTTCGCCTATGAGCCCGTTGAGGTGTCGAGGCATTACCGAGTGAACGTGTCATCTGATTTCGATGTACCGCTCCGCTTTGCTGTAGGGGGGTTGTTTAGGCCGCGTAGGTTTAATCCTAGAAGGCTGGTTCCCTTTACTCCATGCTAGCCATGCTTGACTATTAAAACTAATAATAATTCTAAATATAATATTATTAATGCTATCTTAGTAGACGCCTTGAACTCCTGCGTGACCAACGCCACCACTAGTAGAGCGTATGGTAGAGAGACCATGATAAGGGCTAGCGCATCACACAATACCCCTACGCCGGCGAGGGATAACAGGAGGGCTATTGGCGGTACGTACCTAGTAACACTCCTCGATACCGCCCTAGTATAACGGCTCACCTTCATCCCCTCACTATGACGAGAACACTCATGGCAAGTAGGAATAATGAGAACAAGACCTTGATCAGTCTTCCCGATAGCTTTACCCCCGTCCTAGCCCCGACTAATCCCCCCGCTAACGATCCCGCTAGAAGGCTAAGGGCGAGGCACGAGTTAAGGAGGCCTCCCAGGTAGTATCCCAGTGCCCCCGCCGCCCCAGTTAGCCCCACCATGAGTTTGCTTGTTGCCACCGCCTTCTTGATGTCTACTCCCATCAGCTTGTGGAGAACAGGTACCTTTAATACTCCCCCGCCTATGCCTGCTAGAGCTGAGATCATTCCTGCCAGGTACATTGAAGCATAGCCGACTAACGGGTGAGTACTAGGTCCAGCGTTTTCCCCGTTATTGCCCTGTTTCGTGGGGCGGATCATGTCAATGCTGATAAGGAGTAGTATGACTGCTAGTGTGAGTTTCATAGCCTCCTTGAAGCCAGCGGAGGCTATTAAGACCCCGGTCAGGCTCCCGGGGACGGTTACAGCTTCAGCTGTAACTGCTAGGTCGTAGTCTATGAGGCCTTTCTCCTCGTAGACATAGAGTCCTCCAAGACTTGTACCGACGATTGCTAGGAGGCTGGCGGGGACTGCCACTGTTATATCATAGCCTACCGCTAGCAGGAGGGGCGTCATGAGCGAGCCTCCTCCAATTCCTAGTATCGAGCCGAGGAATCCTCCAGCGAAGCCTATTGTGAGGAATAACAGAGCGTCGACCGGGCTTGTCAACTCTCAGCAACTCCCCCGGAGATGCAAGCGGTGTCAGGGAATTCTATATTTCAGGGTTATTCCTCCATGAGGCCTGGAGGCATTACTAGCACGTCCTCGTCGACGACAGCAGTACTATCCTCCTCGATCTTATAGCCCTTCAAGAGGAGGTACCTGCGGATAACGCTCTCCCTACTCCTCCGCCCGCTCCTCCGCCAAGCAGTGGGCTCGTCTAGGGCGAGTGCCGAGTATATCCTCTCTGCGACGACGTCTGCCAGAGGGCAATTGTCGAGGCACAGCTTGCAGTGGATGCACTTAGACTCTTCAACCACGGGCCTATACCTTCCATCCTCGTAAACTACTCGGATAGCGCCTGTGGGACAGCTCGTCTCGCAGGCCTTGCAGCCAGCGCAGCCGTACCAGCGGAAGGCGAGCTTAGCGGCATCTAGTGCTAGTTCTCTTGCTAGTATCCCCTTAGCCCCCTTCACCCTGATGGTTCGCCCGTTGAATTCTACCCGTATCCCGGAGGGCCCCTCGAGCTCCAGCTCGTCTCCCTGTTTGCGGGCTTTGAATGCGCCTAGGACCGTGTACTGCTCGGCTAGGCTTTCTATCGGGTAGGGGTCGCTAAACCTTACGATTACTCCATCTTCCCCTTCATCATAGGCTTCCAGGCCTGGCCTCAGCCATCTCCGGTACTTCTCCCTCCAGTCGGGGAGCCTCACGCCTAGCCTCTGAGCTAGCCTTTGTTTTTGAGCCGCTGGCGTGAGCCACCGCCATATTCCCCTGCGGACCCATGCCTCTGCCTCCTTGCCCTGTAATCCTATCCGCTCGGCCCACTTCCATAGTACTTTCTCCCACTTTTCCCAGAGCTCTGGGTGCGCCTCCTTCACATGCTTATACTCGGCCATGAAGGCGGCCGGGCACATGAAGCAGCCTATCCTGTCGAAGCCCCTCTCGTAGAGGGGGTTGTAGGGTAGCTTCCTGTCCCAGATGTAGAGCCAGACCATTAGCTGGCTCCAGTACTGGATGGGGCTTATGTTGAGGATCTGGGGGAGCCACCTATTCCTCCAAACCCTTGGGCTCCTAGCCCTATCCAGGCTCTCGTACGCCCTCTGCCCAACAATGTTCAAGGCGCCGTCGGGGAACCTCTCTAATAGGAGTCTGCTCAGTGGGGCTAGCTTGGTTACCTTGCAACACCACCTGTAATCCTTCCCGGGCGGTCCTACAACCTCGACTGCACGCCAGAAAGCGTCGCCTGCGTCGGCGACGAGCAATTCTAGGTCCTTCTCCTCTACGATCTTCCTCACGGACTCCCTCGTCTCCGGCAGCTCTATCCCGGTGTCGTTGAATAGGACGTAGGGTTTAATGCCAGCCTCCAGTGTTAGGTTGAGGGCGGCTAGGCTGTCCTTACCGCCGCTATAGGATACTATCACGGGCTTGCCTATCTTCTCCTTCATGACATAGATGAACTTCACTGCCCGGGCCGGGTGAAGGTAAAGATAGTATTCGTTCTCTCTCAGGGCGTCGTTCCATGTGGACGGTCTGCGCGAGGCGTAGGGCTCTGGCCTCCTCCAGAAGACGGTGTGAACCTTTATCCTCTCCCCGTTGGGGTGAACGTAGCCTATTCCCAGCGGGTCCCCCTGCGGGGTGGCGAATGCTACCTGGGTCCCAGGTGCGAGGCCCCCGTTGTTCGGGTGGAGCCAGTGCTTCTTGAGGTCCCTGGGGGACCCCTGGAAGCGTATAATAGGGAGGGGCTCCCTGTGCCATACGCGTGCGAGGCCGGGGTAGGAGAAGCGGAACCTCCAGGTTGACTCGAGGGGGTCCCAGTAGAGCCGGCCTATAACCCGTCCATCGGCTACAACCTCGTACATTAGATCCATGAAGGGTACCTTGTTGAATAACACTACACTATACCCGCGGAGTTCCTGGAATCCGGCTGGCGACCCCGTCTCTCTCTCGTACCCTTTCCTGAGTGATTCAATATCGTGGTCGAACGCTGGCCTCGCGTCTCCCGGATCCGTTAGGTTGAGCCTGTAACCCTTAGCACCACTCCTACACTCCTTGCCCACTAGTGGCACGTTCGTCTCGGGGCACCAGTAGGTTTCTGCTCTCACAGGCCAGGCTTCTGGCCCCTTGCTCCTAGCCACTCCGCTCGACACCCCTCAGTATTGCTGGCTCGCCCCCTGGGCAGGCGCACCTCCCTCCGTATAGTAGTCAAGGGTTTTTACCTCAGTGCACTGATGGCCCTGCAAGGAGAGCAGTGAGGGGTGCCAGGGCCTTGAAGGTGTTGGTGATAAGAGCCGAGTACGGCAAGGTAGTTGAATCGGATATCGTTGAGGGCGACCTCTACGAGGTCACGAAAGAGGAGGTTAAACGCGTCATAGACGAATGGGAGCCGCGGAAGAGCGACTTCGTGGTAGCCCGCGATGTTAGAGAGGTCGAGATTAAGCTACCAATAGACCCGGCCTTATACGATGCGCTAAGAGACGCTGGCATACCGCTAAGCAGAGGGAAGGATAAGGCATCGGCAATGCTCCCAATAATCCTAGTGAGCTTCGACAGCACCATAATAACTGAGGATGAATATCAAGAGAACAAGGTGCTATTAATAGCACCCTACATAAACGACGATCTCCGAGCAGAGCTTGAAGCCGAAGCCGCTGAGATAACTAGTCAAAAGAAGGGAGCCGAGGGAATAGTCGAGGCCTAGAAAGACCATACCTCCTCGTCCCACACAACCCCTCGAGCCAGTATCCTCCTAACACCCTGGGGGACCCTCGGCGAACCGTCTTCCCCGCAGGGGTAAGCGAAGGGTAGTGTGACTTCAACCCTGTAAAAGCCCAGGTCAGCTTCGAAGGAAGCCCCCTCCGGGCACAGGGGGAGGCGGTTAACCGGGACGCCCCGCCTAACCATTGCGAGAGCCCAAACACTCGTGTGAATGCTAAGCTGTGCCTCGCCTAGCCTGCGAGTAGAGGCCCAGTCGAACATCCAGGAGAGGAGCCTCCCCCTTCCCCGTGGAGGATAGTCCCCCATTATGCCTCCGACTACAAACGCCCTAGCCTGCTGCGCCTCCCACACCTCGAGGTCCCTTGGGGCCCACATGTCTAGCACTATTGTGCCGGGCAGGTCGTATAGCTCCCATGAATGCCTCCACTCCCATTCCACCCCTCTCTTACTCAGTATCGCTTGGAGGCGGGGGTCCCTCACGCCAGTTATTATCAGGCGGAGGCCTGCCGTAGTGGCCTCTCTTACAGCTTCAACGTACTCCTCTACTAGCCACCTGGTTGGGTGATCCTCCATGTGCTCCACGGCAACTATTGGCCTCTTCATAAAGG
>WAOR01000107.1 GCA_015521175.1 Thermodiscus sp. | reverse complement strand
TGCGAGAACAGGACTGCACCCATCGAAGCCCTTGTATACTCGCTATTTCTAGCCTCGCTCCGGGCTTCACCATTTGTAGCGTTACTCGGCTTCGTCTCTATGGGTTTGGGTGTTTGGGCTTGGAGCCTTACGAGGAGAAGGGAGGCAGTCCTCCTCACAGTAGTCTTATCCTACGTTCTCCTGGTCTGGCTTACAGGCTACTATAGGCTTGTAAACGATTACCTCTTAAGACTCCTTCAGTAGATCAGCCCCGACGATCATTGTTACCGATCCAACCGTCGCCCCGATAAGACTCGCTATAACGTAGCCCTCGACGGCTAGTCCTATGCTCGCAATATAGAATGCTATTGAAGCGGCAAGTAGCCCGATACCCACAATGCCCTTAAGCCTAGCCATTACCCTCTCACCATGATCTTCACAACTGCTCCTGTGTCCGGGTCCGGTCCAATAGTCTGATTAGCTGTTTCTAGGGCTCTTAGAGGGTCCCCCGTCTGTGCTAGATCGCGGACCCATTCCAAGAGGAATTCGTCGCTGTGTATCCAAGTTACATTCCCGTCCCATGCTATGTAGGTGGAAGCGCCTTTACTGATGATTACCTTTGCTAGCCTGTCGTCTTGGAATCCAAAGCACCCCGTGAAGAATACTATGGTCTTATTCATCTCGCCGGCTAGGTCTTTGAAGAATTTGGGGCTCACGGCCAGATACTTCGGTAGCTCCTGTAGGGGGACCCCCGGCCTCGGTATTACTGCTGGGGCATAGTAGCCTTTACGGATGCCGTCTTCGATGTTCTTTACTCCATAAACGGCCTCTGCCTCGATAACGTACATGCCAGTGTATACGTAGGCGCCTAGGGGCCTCCCACTGTTTGGGTCTCCATTGTAGGCCCCGTGCGCCCTGATTATTACTAGGCCATACTGCCCCATGCTTACAAGCGGGTCGAGAGTAGCGTTGGCCCCATAGTACACTGTGACTTTGAAGCCCATTCTTTCCAGTATCTCCCTGAGCATGGAGACTTCCTGGGGGTCCGGGAACTCCCTGGCTAAGCTATCGTAGATTAGGGCCTTGTGGGGGACCCCTGAGAGGCTCATGCTAGCTGTGGTGGCGCCTGCTGGGGGTCCCCCACTAGTGGTGGTCCTATGGGTATTCCCCGGGTTTCCTCCGCCTCCCCTTAGGAGGAGCGAGGCGCCAACCATCATTACTACTATGAGGAGTATTACGGTGTAGGCAGTCCGCCTCTTATCCATCCCAGGAGCCTCCAGGGAAGTGGTGCGGGGGGTGGGATTTGAACCCACGCAGGCCTACGCCATCGGGTCCTAAGCCCGACCCCTTTGGCCAGGCTCGGGCACCCCCGCGCTCCCTTCTAATGCACCTATGCGGGGACGCCATTTAAATCCTTCCAGTTGCCTTGGCTCCTGCCCAGCCACTTTTTAACCCAAGGGGTGGGCTTCCTGGTTGCTGGGGTAGCTTCAGAGTCTAACGGTGAAGTATAGTGGGGGCTCTCGACGCTCTAGCCGCTATTGCAGACAGGTTTCCAACTGTTGAGAAGCCGGTGCCGAAGCCCAGCCTTTATCGTAGGTTGACTTGGACTGGAATAGTTCTGGTTCTCTACCTTATAATGGCGAATATCCCCCTCTATGGGATTCCCCCGCAGGCTACTGCAACGAGGATCTCATTGCAGAGGATTATCTTCGCCAGCAGTGCGGGTAGCCTGATGGAGCTGGGAATAGGTCCGATAGTGACTGCTGGCCTAATACTCCAGGTCCTGGTTGGAGCGAAGATAATCGACATAGACCTTACGGACGAGGAGGCTAGGAGGAAGTTCACCGCCGCCCAGAAGAGCCTCGCCATACTCTTCGCTATCTTCGAGGCAACAATGTACGTGATAGGTAACAGGTACTGGGCGGGGACGGGTATAACTCCTAGCTGGACTATTAAGATCCTGGTAATACTCCAGCTGAGCTTCGCCGCTTTCCTCGTCATACTCTTCGACGAGATGCTCCAGAAAGGCTGGGGTATCGGTAGCGCCATTAGCCTCTTCATCCTGGCAGGAGTAGCTCACAGCGTATTCTGGGCCCTTCTAGGCTACGTGCCTAGAATAGCTGAGACGTACGGCTTCATACCTGCCCTATTAAAGGAGAGAAGCCCCCTACTAATTGCTAGGCCAAACGGCTACCCAGACTTAACCGGCCTGCTCGCAACTATTGCGATAATCCTCTTCCTAGTCTATGTGCAGGCCATGCGTGTAGAAATACCGGTCACCTCGGCAAGGCTAAGGGGAATCCGTACGAGGGTCCCCCTCCAATTCATGTATGTGACCAACATCCCGATCCTACTGGTCGGTATAACCGTGTCGGACCTCCAACTCTTCAACAATATCATCCAGAGCATGGCCTCCCCAACGAGCAAGTGGGCGTATTACTACAGCCAGATGGTGTACTATCTCAGCCCCCCGAGAGGCATAATACCCACCCTCAGCGACCCCCTCCGGACAGTAATATGGGCCGTTTCATGGACAATACTCTCAGTAGCCTTCGGCTACATGTGGGTAGAACTGGCAGGGCTAAACCCGAGGGATCAGGCCGAGAACCTCGTGAAGAGCGGAATGGAAGTACCCGGCATGAGAAGGAACCCGAGGATACTCGAGTCCATACTAGCCAAGTACATCTACCCCCTAACACTACTCTCCAGCCTAATCGTCGCGGCCATCGCTATAGTAGCAGACATATTCGGAGCCTACGGGACCGGTACAGGCCTACTACTCGCTGTTGGTATTATTAACCAGTACTATATGATGATCTCATATGAGAGAGCACTAGAGACCTATCCACTACTGAGGAGGATACTGGGCGAGGGGTGATGAACCAGTGAGGCACCCCTTCAGGGTAGTAATAGTGACGGGCGTCCCCGGCGTAGGGAAGACCACCGTTCTCCGCCTAACCGCGGAGAAGGCCCGGGAGAGAGGCCTCAACGTGGAAGTAGTGAACTTCGGCTCCTTCATGCTCGACTACGCGGTGCGCGAGGGAATAATCGAAGATAGAGACAAGATAAGAACCCTCCCCCTCCGCAAGCAACTCGACCTGCAAGCTAAGGCCGCTAAGGCTATAATAGAATACGCAAAGGAGAAGCTAGGAGAGGATGGCTACCTCTTCATAGACACCCACGCGCTTGTCAGAACTGTAGCGGGCTACTGGCCCGGACTACCAAAGCATGTTATAGACCACTTACTACCCGACATGATAGCCGTCGTAGAAGCCCCTCCAGAGGTCGTTGCGGCCCGTCAGGAGAGAGATAAAACAAGGTACAGGAAAGACTTCGGCGGGGTTGAGGGGGTCAGGAGGCTAATGGAGTATGCACGGGCGGCGAGCTTTGCGAGCGCAGTCTTCTACGCCTCAACAGTAGCGATCATAGAGAACCCCGAGGGCAGAGCGGAGGAGGCTGCTGAGAAGCTATTATCATACATAGTAAACCTCTAAGGGGCCAAGCCCTTGAACCCGGGCCCCCTATTAGCCTTCATTATTCCACTAATTTTCTCACTATCAGCAGGGGCTACCTATAGGAGCATATACCCCTATGACACCGTGAAGAGAGCTATCGATAAAATGGCGGAGTACCGCCTTGCAAAGGCTAAGCTCAGCAGGGGCAAGCGAGCGGCTAAAAAATTGGCTAAGCTCGAGCCGGAGTACAAGAGGGCTAAGAGGCTCGTAACCAGGAGCATTATCGTGAAAATGACGCTCCTAATAATAACATACATGCTAGGCAGCATTATAGTATTCGTCAACACGCCGATAATCCCCGCTCCCTTCCACCTCCCACCCGTAACAATACTAGTAAACGGTCAGCCCTACGTGGAATCACTAATAATATACTTCACAGTGTACGTCATAGTATTCCTAGTATTCCGCGATACCTTCTTATAGCGTAGATCACAGCCCTACAAAGAGCAACGGGGGAGCCGGAATGGTAAGGCCCGCTCTCCGGAGCAGGCACCTGAGAAGAGTGAAGAAAAGGACGCCCGGAGGAGACCTCGTAGTACACTATGAGAAGAGAAGGCCTGGCCCCGCGAGATGCGCCAGATGCGGGAGACCCCTCAACGGAGTCCCAAGGCTGAGACCGAACAAGCTAAGAGGCCTAAGCAAGACGAGCAAACGCCCGGAGAGACCCTACGGTGGTGTGCTTTGCCCCCAGTGCCTTGCAGACCTCCTCAGAGAATCGATAATAGGAAACCAGTAATAGTAGTATCCGGGCCACCGGGATCCGGTAAATCAACCTATGCGAAGAAGCTTGCAAGGGATTTCTGCCTTGATTATATTACTACTGGGGCATTCTTCCGGCAAATAGCGAAGGAGAGAGGCCTAACCCTAGCACAGCTAAGCGAGATAGCCTTGAGAGACCCCTCAATAGACCTAGCCATAGATAAGATGAGCCTGGAGGCCGCTAAGAGAGGAGGAGTAGTTATTGACAGCCACCTCGCAGGCTGGGTCTTGTCGGGGCTAGCCCACGTGAGGATACTAGTAACAGCTCCCCTGACCGTACGATTGCAACGTATTGCTTCCCGGGAAGGCGGAGGCGATAAGATTATTGAAGAAACCATTGCTAGAGAGTCACTTCAGGCCGCAAGGTTCCACGAGTATTACGGATACGATATAACCTCCTTACAGGGCTTCGACTTAGTCGTTGACACGTCAAGCCTCTCCATAGATGAAGCATATGATATAATTTCGAGGTACACGCGATACAAGCTCTCCACGCTAGGCTTTCAGCAGCCAGGAGAGTAGCCCTTATAAAACAGGGATGACCGCAAGCGGGTGGTGGGTGGAATAGTAGTGCCAGCGATCGAGGTAGGAAGACTCTGTGTTAAAATCTATGGGAGAGAGGCAGGTAGAAAGTGTGTAATCGTAGACATTATCGACGAGAACTTCGTTCTCATAACTGGGCCTAAAAACCTCACCGGCGTCAGAAGGAGGAGAGCTAACATAGACCATATCGAGCCCCTAGACAAGAAAATAGAGATAAACAAGGGAGCAAGCGACGAGGAAGTAATGGACGCGCTAACAAAGGCCGGCCTAGTACAATTCATGCAGGAAAGAGTCAAGCCGGCCCCCGCGATCTAGGCACAACAAGAGCTCTTACCCCTCCTACCTATTATATTCCTCCTCTCAGTTAACACTCCTCAAGGCGGAGGAGAGGCTAGATATGAGCGAGGACGTAACACGTAAAGGACTACAATTCATAGAGTCAATTAACGAATTCTGCGGTTATAAGAGGAAATGGCTCATAAAACACGACGAGCCCACCGATCCAAGATACGGTTTCCTCCCACCAGAGAGACCCCTCGAGAAGTATATCGAGTACGGCGTGATTAACCTGGATAAACCTCCCGGGCCAACGAGCCACGAGGTAGTCGCCTGGATAAAAAGGATGTTCGGGATTGAGAGAGCGGGCCACGGGGGGACCCTAGAGCCCAGCCAGCTCGCCGAGTAGGCTGGCTGGGCGGGGATACCCCAAGGTAACAGGAGTATTACCCGTGGCCCTCAAGAGGATGACTAGAGTAGTCGGTAACATAATCCACAGCGATAAGGAATACATATGCGTAATGCAACTCCACCAGCCAGTAAGCGAGGAAGCACTTAGGAGGACCTTATCAGAGCTAACCGGGACAATCTACCAGAAGCCCCCGCTAAGGAGTAGCGTCAAAAGAGCCCTTAGAACTAAAAAAGTATACGAGATAGAGCTCCTCGAGTACACCAGGAAATACGCTCTCCTGAGAATATGGAGTGAGGCAGGAACATACATGAGGAAAATCTGCTGGGACGCTGGCCTAATCCTAGGCGTTGGAGCCCACATGAGAGAGCTCAGGAGGATACGCACCGGCCCCTTCCATGAAGACAGGAACCTGGTCACAATGCTAGACGTAGCTATAGCTCTCCTACGATACCGGGAGGAAGGCAAGGACGACCTCCTCAGGAAAGTAATCCTGCCCGGAGAATACTCAGTGTGCCACATACCCAAAGTCATAGTACGGGACAGCGCCGTGGAAAGCATTGTTCACGGAGCCCAACTAGCAGTCCCAGGCGTAGCAAGGATCCAGGAGGGAATACGCAAGGGTGATACTGTCGCACTCCTCACACTCAAGGGCGAGCTGATCGCACTAGCCCGAGCAGAGATGACTAGCGAGGAGGTAATAGAGAATGAGAAAGGAATAGCCTTCAAGCCGACCCGCGTTATAATGGAGCCAGGACTCTACCCCCGAATGTGGAAGAGGAAAGATGAGGGTCCCCCGGATGGGCAGTAATTGTGAAGGGGGCAGTGAAGGCCGGGTTCGAACGTGGAAAAGCCTAGCTAGGAGGGTACTCCTCCTCCTAGTTCTAGCCCTAGTGATGTGGGGCTACGAGTATTCTAGGGCGATAGCGGCGAAGATTAGCCCAGAGGTCCACTATACAACCCTTCTATGGTTTGAGGAGAGGCTGTTTGGAACCCCTCTAATCGTGTTCTTTCAAGCACACAGGACAGCATTCTTGGACTATCTATTCTCCGGCGTGTACTCTCTCCACCCGGCATACATAGTACTCCTCCTCCTATACCTTCTAATAGGAAACGAGGAGCTATACGTCCACGCCATAATAAGCGTAGGGTTTGCTGGGCTCATAGCGGTAATATGCTACGTGCTATGCCCGGTGGCACCACCATGGATAGCAGTACCTGGGATAACCAGGATACAAAACCCCGTTTTAGTCTATCTAGGAAGAGGTCATAGTATTGATCCTAATCCCTACGCCGCCATGCCAAGCATGCACGTGGCTTCAGCCGTACTAGTAGGCTACTATCTCGTGAGAGCATTTCCCGAGTCACTCATAGCAAAGATAATATCATATTTAATTATAATATTAATGCCAATAGCAGTTATTTATACAGGCAACCACTACCTCCTCGACGTTATCGCCGGCCTCATAGTAGCCTACGTAAGCCTCAAGATAGCCGATCTAGCCGTGAATAAACTCATTCGAAGGAGCTAAGGGCACCTTCAGTGAATCGATACCAGCGTTCCCTACGATAATGAGCTTTGCATTTTCTCCCTTTACTAGAGATACGTTGAATGCATATGAAGCGGGATTTATATGATTATTAAATACATTTATAGTTATTTTACTAATAGTTAAGGATTCTTTAATATTAGTTCCCGGTATTGGCAGATAGTAGCAACCACTAGATAAATTACCAGTATATTCATAATATATAATATCATTCCATAAAAATATCTTAATATCGGAGTATGCACTACTATTAGAGCATAATCTTAGTAGATAGTCTCCTTGTGTACTGGATATATTAAACTCTAGGTCTAAGGGAAGAATTATTCCTTTATTTGGAGATAATTGAAAAATATATTCCTTATTTATAATTATAGTATTATTTATAATTGAATTAAAGTTTAACGAATTACTATATTTATATGATAGATAAATG
>WAOR01000106.1 GCA_015521175.1 Thermodiscus sp. | reverse complement strand
TATCCTTTAGGGCTCTAGACCCTAGCAGGGTCGTCATGATAGACCTCTTCTACCCCAGTGACGCTATGCTCAAGTACGAGCTTGAGTCGGACGAGGTAGAGTTTGGTGTAAGCTTTGGAACACTTGTCAAGGTCCTCAGGAGAGCTAGGAAAGACGATGAGCTAGAGCTCCGGATAGGTGATGCAAGCATAGATGTGGTATTCCTGGGGAGGGGTACTAGGAGGTTCCGGATACCGCAGATCTCTCTATCCATAGAGAAGCCTCCGGAGCCTAAGATAGCCTTCACAGTAACGGCTAAGATGATGGCTACAGTCTTCAGGGAGTCTATTAGGACTCTAGAGCCTATAGCCGACACCCTCAGGGTGATGGCGGAGGAGGACAAGTTCGTAATGAGGGGTGTGGGCGATATCGAGAGCGCCGAGCTGGAGTTCAGCCTTGAAAGGCAAAGCCTACTAGACCTGGAGGTCGAGTCCAATGATACAAGCAACTACACCTTAGAGTACTTCTCCCAAATGCTTCAGGCGGCCCAGGCAGCCGAGACTGCGACCTTCAAGTACGCGGGGGACGCCCCGGCCAGGGTGGACTTCGAGTTCTTGGGCGGTGGAAGGCTGACCTTCTATGTATCGCCGACCCTCTAAGCGTAGAGAGACTGTTGTGAGGGTTCCCCGGGAGGGCCTCCGCCTGGAGGAGCTCTACAGGGCATACTACAGCCTGAGACCGCCGATAAGGGAGCCAGACCATATTGAGAGGCGGGAGTTCGCCTTCCAATACTTCGGCTCAGACACCTATCATAGACACTTGTCCTTCCAGAGTATAGAAGAGGTAATAGACTACATGATCGAGAACCCTCCGAGGCAGGCCTACTACTCAGTGGCAATCTACGAGCTACCCGAAGCGAAGAATATGGAGGAGAAGGGGTGGCTGGGAAGCGACCTGTTCTTCGACATAGACGTGGACCACCTACCCGGGTGCGACACACCCCTCCCCACGACCGAGTGTATAATGGAGGGCCTCCGCCTAGCCCTACGGATAAAGGCGATTGCCAGGAGGGACCTGGGGGCGGAGGAGACGCACATCTACTATACTGGTCACAGGGGCTTCCACATAGTCGTAGACTGCGGCGAGGAATGCAAGAAACTGGGCAGGGATGAGAGGAGGGAGATAGCCCGCTACGTCTCGGCCGAAGACCTGGACTTAAACGTGATCTTCCCAGAGCCTCGAGGGAGAGGCCTCGAACCAGCCCTTCCCGGCGAGGGGGAGCCGGGCTGGAGGGGGTGGATAGCTGAGGCACTCGGCGGTAAGAGAGGGGGCGCCATATCAGTCCTGGGCAGGGGCTGGAGGGAGAAGATCCTGGAACTAGTAGGAGACCTTAGGGTTGAGATAGACCACCAGGTCACCCAGGACCCTTCCAGGCTCCTCCGCCTCGAGGGATCCCTCAACGGGAAGGCAAGCCTCCTAGCAGTCCCCGTCAGGGAGGGGTGGAGGCCTCATATCCGTGACTTATCCCCGTTTCATGGGAGTGTTACGGTTAGGTGTAACTCCGATATACCCCGTGGTGACTACCTAGGCTTCCATGGAGGCTTGAGAGAGGGAGAGGAGGCTAGCCTCCCCGCTGGGGCGGGCGTGCTCCTTCATACTAAGGGCCTCTGTAGAGTAGTGGAGGGTGAATTGGTTGTCAGAGCGGGTCCCGGCTGGAGGGGCATTTAAGGCCGCGGCGGGTATGCATGAGTCCCTCAATCTAGAGCACTTGGGCGATGCGAAGAGGCTCCTCTACACTTATTGTCCGGGCGAGTTCTGTGAAGCCTACCTCGACAGGCTCACTCGGACCGCTATCCTCGTCGCTAGGGCTAGGATAGAAGACCTCTCCCGCGACGAGAAGTACGCGGGGGTTGACCGCGGGATAATAGACTTGTCCAACCGCCTCGTAAAAGTCTACGCCGAGTACATAGCGGGCATGCTAGTCACTGTGGGCGAGAGCGTGTTGGTGAGGGCCAAGGCGCCCATCCCTCTAGAAAATACTGTGGCAGAGCCCGGGGAGACGGTCCCCTTACCCCCAGCCAAGGCTGTAGGCCTTGTGCTGGCAGGCCTTGCAGAGCCGGTTAGGGAAATAGCTATAAAATTACGAGTACCCGACTATCCGGCTGGGCCGGAGAAGGGGGATAATGCGGGATGAAGTTTCCAAAGAGGATAAGAACGTACTGTCCAAGGTGCAAGACCCACACAGTCCACACCGTAGCAGTATACAAGCACGGTAAGAGGAGGACGATGGCCGAGGGCCAGAGGAGGTATGAGAGGAAGCAGGAGGGATACGGCTCTAAGAGGAGGCCGGAGCAGAAGAGATTCGCCAAGGTAACGAAGAAGGTCGTCCTCAAGATAACCTGCACGCAGTGCGGCTACACGAGGCACATACTGGGCATAAGGCTCAAGAAGATAGAGCTAGTCGAGAAAGCCATCTAGTCCGGGGGGAGGTGACCGGTAGTGTCGATGGTACAGTTTGGGGGCAAGAGGAGGAAGATACTCGTACCCCAGCCCAGGAGCAGGTTCCTCCTAGTAACCTGCCCCCAGTGCGGTCAGAAGCAGGTAGTATTCAGCCATGCAACCTTCCCAGTGAGGTGCCTCTCCTGCGGCGCACTACTAGTGAAGCCCACAGGCGGTAAGGCCAAGATCCTGGGCAAGGTCGAGAGAGTCCTAGCCTAGCCCCTCAGGCTATCCACACATTAATTCCTCGTAGTAAAGCTAGACCCATCGGGGGAGGTGTAAAACTCGATGGTCACGCTGAAGCCCAGGAAGAAGCTGCCGGACGTGGGAGAACTCGTAGTAGGCACTGTGGACGAGGTATACGATTTCGGAGCATACCTAACCCTCGACGAGTACGGAGGGATGAAAGCCTTCCTCCCATGGAGCGAAGTCGCCAGCAGGGCCGTGAGGAAGATAAGCGCGGTGGTCCAGCCCGGCCGTAAGATAGTGGTGAAGGTTATCAGGGTCTACAGGAAGAGGGGCCAGGTAGACGTAAGCCTGAAGAGGGTGATGGAGGGAGAGAAGAGGAGGAAGATGATAGAGTACAAGAGAAAGGTCAAAGCCGCCGCCATAGTAGAGATAGTTGCTCAGAAGATAGGAAAGACCGTTGACGACGCCTACAAGGAGGTAATCTGGAAGCTCGAGGACGCTTACGGCGACGCGATGACGGGTTTGGAGCAAGCAGTAATCTATGGGAGGGAAGCGCTAGAGGAGGCGGGAATACCTGAGGAGTGGATCGAGCCCCTACTCGAAACAGCGAAGGTACACGTAAAGGTCAAGCAGGTGAGGATCTCCGGGATATTCACTCTCAGGTCGCTAGCCCCAGACGGGGTCGAGAGGATAAAAGACGTCCTAATAACCGCGAAGAAGAATGCCAAAGTGAAGGGAGAAGACGTCAGGGTAAGACTATACACCATAGGAGCGCCACGCTACAGGATAGACCTACAAAGCCACGACTACAAAATCCTCGAGAAAGCCCTGTCAAAAGCCCTAAAAGCAGCCGAGAGGAAAGCCTCAAAACTAAACGTCGAATACGCCTTCGAAAGACTCAAAGAATAGCAAGTCACGGGAGGCCCCCCGCATTGAAGTGGCTCCTAAGGAGATGCACAAAGTGTGGAAGATACACCCTTCGCCGGGACAAGTGCTCCGTATGCGGGGGCCCTGTGAGGGTCCCCCACCCGCCACGCTTCTCCCCGGACGACCGCTTCATAAAGTACAGGTACATGATGATGAAGAAGGCCGGGCTAATACCCGAGGACCCCTAAG
>WAOR01000105.1 GCA_015521175.1 Thermodiscus sp. | reverse complement strand
CCCAAGCACCCCGTAGGCCCTTCCCTCTTAAGACTATTAAGCATAGAAGGAGCGGCTGATTATAGTGTGGGACCCCTGTTGAAAAAGACAAAAATACTAGTAATTATAATACTAATAATGATAGTGACCTCTCCCCTGGCCCAAGCCCAGGAAACCAAAACCGCCACGAAGCCCGGGGAAGGAAGACGAGTACTGAGAGCAGACTTCTACCTAGTAGCAGTGACTGGCGGAAAACACGAGAAAGGACTCCTAGTACCAGTAACAATAACCATAACCAGGGGAGAGGGCAAGATAAGGGTAACAGCCGGCGGGAGAGTCGGGAATACTACCTTCGAGAGCACACTGGTAGCGGTAAAGCTCGCCTCCCTCCTAGCCGGGGTAGACTGGAGGAAGATGGACTACAATGTGACATTTCATACTGAGTCAGGGATAGACGGGCCTAGCGGGAGCATGATGATAACCCTGGTAACATACACGCTCCTCTCAAACTCCCCCAGGGGGAACGGCTACAAGTGGTTCGTAGCCACAGGGGCAATATCGCCGGACGGCCTAGCCTCAAGCGTTGGAGCGGTCGGGGTCAAGTGTCAAGCAGTATCTGGCAATGGTAAAACCTTCTACTACCCCCTAGTAAACCTCACCAAAACACTCGAGGAGGAGTGCAACGGTAAACCCTACACAAGCCTATACAACCTGACAGCTAGCGTATACTCCCTACGAGAGCCAAGAGTAACGGCCCCACTACTACTACCAGCCTCCTTCAACAAGACCATGATCAATGCCGCCAAGAGAATGCAAGCCGAGAGCGAAAGCCTACTAGTAAAAGCCCGGGAAGCCGGCGCGTCGAACTCAACCCTCACCCCCGTGTACAAGTACCTAAACCAGAGCAGGGAACTCCTCGAGAAGCACCCCTACGCGGCCGCTAGCCTAGCATTCACGGCGCTCATGAGGGCATATCAGGCGTATTACTCGACGATAGCCCTAGAGAAAGACTACAAGGACGCTAAGAAAACGCTAGACGAGGTAGCCTCTAACATATCGAGGAGCCTAGACAGCCTAGAAGAACGGCTCGACAGGCTCCCACGCAACGGTTCCATATACTACCTCGAATTCCTGGCAACCGCCTACACTAGGATCGCGGCGGCGAGGAGCAGTATACTAGCCTATGAAAAATACTCTACTAGCCCCCAGTCCTTCATGAGCGCAGTAGCAGAACTAGCCCACGCGGCGGCCAGGATAACCAGTATCCGGGAGTGGATCATAACAGCCAATGCTTCGAGGAGCGAGAAGCCTTCCCTGACCAGTGAAGAGGTGGAGAAGCTGGCCTACATCCTGAGAGACTACGCTTCGAGCGTCATAGGCTATGCCCGCACACTAGCGAAATACGTCGTGGAAAACTATGGCAGGAGCAAGGACCTACTAGTCTACATAGACATCCTTGACAGCCTCCAAAGCCGGGCAGAAGCCTATATGAATAAGGGCAACCCCCTAGGAGCCATAGGATTCTACAGGGACGCCCTATCGGAAAGCCTTAGGATGATGTTCCAAGCCTCTATTCAAGCCTACAGGGGCCCCGGAGACGTTAGAGACGCCTACGCCCGGGAGCTCGCCACTATATATGGCATACTAGCGGGGAAACTCCTCACAAGAGGCTACTCTCTAGGCCTAGCCCCCGCTTACAAGGACTACGCCGGAGTACTCGCGGGAATGGGCGATAAGAACGGGGAAATACAACTCCTAGACGAGGCAGTAGTAAGCGAGACCGTATGGCTACTGTCAAGCCTAACAAGCACAGCCTCCAACGCAACCTCCAAGCCAATAGTTCCCGCCGCAGGCACCGGGAAGCCGGGGCTGACAGGGAGCATAGCAGTCCTCATAGCAGCGGTAGCTATAGTAATGTACATACTAGGCTACCTTTCAAGCGTGAGGAGCCTCACACGCCCCACTTACCCATACTAGGATGGGAAGAAGTCCTCCAGGCTCCTAAACCTCCTACCGCCATGCTCTCCCAACAGGCGTGGCACCTTGCCCAAGTCCTCCTCGAGAAGGGGCCTAAGCCTCGGATTATAGATCGCGGCGGCGGGATGGTAGGTAGCTAGCAGTACTACCTCAACCCCTGCTATACGGGCCTCTCTGGGAACTCCCCTCTCCCTAGAGATTCCACGCCACCTGAGGCCGGCCTGCTCGTAGAGCGTCTTACCCGAGATCCTACCGAGGGCGACGATAACCCTGGGCCTTATCAGTCGGATTTGCCTTAGGAGGTATGGGAGGCATGCCTGGATCTCCTCGGGCTTGGGATCCCTGTTCCCCGGGGGCCTGCACTTTACAACGTTAGTAATATACACGGTTCTACGGGGCAAGCCGACCTTCTCTAGAATGCTTGTTAACAGCCTCCCAGCCATCCCGACGAAAGGCCTGCCCTGCTCATCCTCCCGGCGCCCTGGAGCCTCGCCCACAAGCATAACTCTCGCGTTTAGGGGTCCCTCGCCGGGAACAGGGTTCCTACGGTAGGCGTGGAGGGGGCACTTTTGGCAGCGCTTAATCTCTTCTACCAGCCTCTCGTACTCCTCCCTGGCATCCGCCTCCTCCATAGATACCACACTCCCACACAGTCTCTACGGACAACGCATAGTTTAATGCGAAGCCCGCTAGTATACCGGTGAACTGGGCTAGTAGCGGGTTCAATCCAGCCAGGGTTACGAGCAGCCTCATAACCACGTAGGTGGTTATGATTGCGGCGAGGCTAGCCCTATGGTATAAGAGTAGCCTTGCGAGCGGCCCCCGCCCCCGGCAGTCCCTCCTGAAGTTGTGGCGGAACGTGTAGGCCTCGTGGAGGGCATAATTGCTCAGTATACTAGCCTCGATGCCCGCGAGGCTGGCAGCGTCGACGCTCCCGGTTACTGCTAGGAAGAGCCACATCACTAGGAGGTTCACTACTACACCGGTAGCCCCGACTATGAGGAAGCGGGGCATCGGCGATATCTCCCAAGCCTGCTTTAGGAAGTCCAGTACAACCCCGAATCCCAGCTTGCTCCTCCCACTATGCCTCCTCTGGAACACGTAAGGCACGTCTACAACGCGGAGGCACGGGTGCCTAGCCAGGATCTCCAAGAGGATCTTAAACCCACGTGGCCTAAGCGACTCTAAGCGTATAGCACTCCTTCGGATGGCGAAGAAGCCGGAGAGGGGGTCGCTAGTCTTTCTACCCTCTCGGACCAGAACCTTAACCCCGATAGTGCCGACCCTGCTCATAAAGAGCCTCACACGGCTCCACTTCTCAACACCTCCACCCCTAGCGTAGCGGCTGGCAACGGCGACATCCGCTCCCCGGTCGAGGGCCTCTATGAGCCGGGGAATGACCTCGGGTGGGTGCTGGAGGTCGGCATCCATAACAACCAGGTACTCGCCCCTAGCCCTCCTAAACCCCTCGACAACAGCCGAGGATAACCCCCTCTCCTCTCTCCGCAGTATACACCTTACCCGAGGGTCCTCCTCTCCTATTCTCCGCACAATATCGCAGGTACCATCGGGAGAGTTATCGTCAACAACAATGACCTCGTAGTCGTGTATCCCACTAGACTCCATCGCCTCCCTGATCCTGCGGAGCAGTTTCTCTATATTCCCGGCCTCCTCGTAGGTCGGCACAACAATAGAGACTCGGGGGTCCCTCAACCTCCACCACTACTCAATACTCGTAGAGCCTGCCCCGCACCTCCTCAGGCAAGTCCTCCTCCTCGAGAACCCCGAAAGTGAAGGGCGGCTCCCTAACCCTAGGCCCCACAACCAAGTACCTCTCCGGGTCATCCTCAGGCCTACTCTTGAAAACCCTCACCTTAACAAACCAGCCATCACGCCTCCTCACATACACATACTTACCATGCTTGCCTCCCATAACCCAACCCCTAGCCACACACCCCGCATAAGCCCTCTTAAAAATACCCACCACGTGGACAGCAAGCCCGGTCAGAGCCACCCTTATAACCCCCACAAAGAAAACCAAACAAGAAGGAGCCGCCGTAGTATAGCCCGGCCCAGTATGCGGGCCTTTCGAGCCCGTGACCCGGGTTCAAATCCCGGCGGCGGCACCACTCTCGTACTATTCTGCCCCAATCTTTTTAAAATAAATTATAATTTACAACAATATTTAGCACAAGGCCGCGAGGATCCCGCTCCCACAAAGGCTGAGCAGAAAGGCTCCCCGGAGCCCGTAACCCCTCGAGTGGTATAGGAGTACTGCTAGCATGCTCACGAGGCCTACGAGCCAGGTAGCCTAGGGAGATATGCTAGTTGTCACGCCTCATCCCCGCGCCCGCGGCGGGGTCGCCTTCGCCCCTGCTTCCTGCCCGCTACCTTCCCCTTCCGTTTCCCCTTGCTAGCTCCCTTAGCCTTGCCAGGGCTTCCCGGGGGGTTAGCTCGTATAGCATGACCTTGTCTGCTAGATCCTCTGCCACGTGCCTGGGCACTCCTAGCTTCTCGGCTTCTTCTAGAACTCCTAGGGCTCCCATGCTCGCCTCTCTCCTCATCTCCCTTATTACGTCTACATAGGTATAGTTGCGGGTAGTTTTGGGGGCCAAGGGGCTCACCAGGTTGTACCTTGTAGCTCCAGGCTAATAACTGTGCCAGCTCGTCTAGGTCGCGGTAGTTGTAGGATACTAGTATGAGCCTATTCGTCTTAGCGTAGAGGAGTAGAGTGGCGTCGTTAGCCTGTCCCCTGCCTATGGCCCCCTGCAGTGCCAGCTGCCTAGCCCGGCGTAGGTGCGTACTCCGCATCTTCCTGTACTTTACACCGTACTGCTCTAGTAGCTTGATTGCACGGGCTGCGTCGCCGGGGCATAGTACGCCCCGGGCTTCCAGGGCCTTCAGCTCCTGCAGGGTTATCCTGGTGTAGCAGGACTCGCGGCCGTGCTTGCGCAGCCAGCCCAGGCTCGGGTGCCCCCTTCTCCCGGTAGCCCACGCTATGAAGGCCGTCACCGGCAGGTTGGTGTTCAACAGGAACCTGCACTTGGCCGTAGCCTTCTTCCCGCCCTTGCTCATCCCAACCAACCCCGCAGGCCTAGTAGGATTCCGAGGTTGCGCCACCCGGCGATCCGGGGGGACTGCTGGTATCGCGGCGTAGGGGCCTAGCGGGCCCTGCAGCGCCCAGTACACTACCAGTGCTAGTAGGAGCTCGTAGAGGAACAACACCGATAGTCCTGCGAGGCCAAGTATGGAGAAGACCAGCCCAGGAATAAGGCCTAGCTCCGGCAGGCCGAAGCGGGAAACCCCACATAACTGGATAGAACTCATCACTCATCGCATGAGGCTTTTCCAATTCTATCCTAGATTTACAGGACTCCGATAGAGAAGTAGCCCCTCAGAGGAGGGTTTCTTTCAATTCTATCATAGATTTACGCTGGGTTCCATGTTGCATACTATATATTGATAATGATAATCTTTCAATTCTATCCTAGATTTACCTAGGTATGTTACCAACTATGTTACATCGACGGTTCTAGACCCCCTTTCAATTCTATCCTAGATTTACCAATCGATGTGAGGAGCAATACTGCAACGGTATCGCTTCTTTCAATTCTATCCTAGATTTACTATGCTTAGATTATACCATTTACCCGCGTCATTAGGACTTTCAATTCTATCCTAGATTTACATAGTATCTATAACGTTCTTTATATTCGCACTACTAGCTCCTTCTTTCAATTCTATCCTAGATTTACCAGCCAGACGTCAACCAGACGATTGATGTCCAAATCGGGGCCAACCTTTCAATTCTATCCTAGATTTACTTTTGAGTCACTGTTATGGTGTTTCTTTAACTATACCTCTCTTATCCTTATGTCTTTCCTTTAGGGGGCCTGTCGTACACTTCCATCACGGATTATTACTAATACCGATATACCCTAATCTACGGCCCCTCATGATAGCAATTGCCATGCCGGGTATAAAAGCTTATCCATCACCCATAGTCATGGAATCCCAGGCGATCCCAGCCAGAACAGGGAACAACCATGACCAAACAAACAATAAACAAGGAGATAATCAGGGAAATGATAAACCCGATATAGGAGAATGGAAAACAAAAAGCATAAAACAGATCCCGGCCCTAGT
>WAOR01000104.1 GCA_015521175.1 Thermodiscus sp. | reverse complement strand
TGACTCAGGCGATACTGGCTGGGAAGCCTCGGGGAGAGGAGGCCCTGGGCCTGCTACGCCTCCTAGCAAAGGCGGGGCTGCTAGGAGCCCCCAAGTCCCGGATCCTAGAGAAGGCGCCCGACCTATTGGCGGGGCTGGTGGCGAGCCATGCCGGCAACATTACGGTGGAGCAGGCTAAGGCCCTCGTAGCGGCGGCCGTCAAGGTCGTGTCGGGTAAGGCGACGGTTGACGAGGAGGCTCGAGTGCTGACTAATGAGAGCCTGCGCCGGGTATTCGACAACATCACTAGCAGGCTCAGGGGGACCCTCATAGAGAAGGATGGGAACGGGTTCCTAGTAGCACTGGAGCCGAAGGCCAACATCACCGAGGCCAGGGTCTCCATTGCAAGGGAGGCTAAGAAGGAGTTCATCGATGGCCTCAGCAGGCTCGGGTATAAGGCTAAGGTCCTCTTGGGCGGCAACGAGTACATGCACTATGAGATGAGCGAGTACGCTGAGAAGGATATTAAGAAGAGTGACAGGCTCAGCATGGCCTTCGTAATCATAATACTCGCACTGATAATGGAGAGCATAGCGGCAGTGTTCCTACCCTTCATAGGCATAGGTTTCGGCCTCATGACCAGCCTAGCGGTGGCCTTCATACTGGCCAAGGCCGGCGTGATAGACGTGACCACCCACAGCAGGACCATAATGTTCACCACTGGCCTAGGACTGGGCATAGACTACGCCGCATACGTGTCTAGGAGGTTCAGGGAGGCCGCCTCCAAGGGGCTCCCCAGCAGGGACGCGGCTGTCGAGGCCTACAAGGCTAGCCTGCGCCCAGTTATAGCCGGGGCGACCGCCGCTATGATAGGCTTCGGAAGCATGCTACTCGCCTGGGACTTCCCCTTCATATCAAGTATCGGCGCCGACGTGCCCCTAACGATATTCTTCGTGATGATCGCTAGCCTAACCTTCATACCAGCGCTCCTAGCCTACGTCGGCGAGTCGAGGTGGTTCTGGTGGCCAAGGCACCCAGTTGAGACTAGGAGGGAGCCCAGGTTCATGGGGGCTGGGAGGTGGAGTGCGAGGCACCCCTGGGTACTCATAGGAATAGCTATAGTACTAGCCGCCCTCGCAGGAGTAGTAATGTACGGGTTCCAGGGTAGCTATAACATAGCATTGAACCTCCCGCCCAGCTCGGAGTCCCGCCACGCCATAGACTACATCAACACGCACTACGACGCTGGTGTGCTATACCCTGTTACCATCGTGGCAAGTAGCCATGATAAGGCCGTGGAGATAGCTGGGAAGGTTTCAAGCCTACCCTGCGTCTCTAGGGCGAGCGTTGAGAAGGGCTACCAGGGCAGGGTTGTGACAGTGATAATGTCGGTGGACCCACTCAGCAGGGAGGGCGTCGACTGCGCCGCCAAGATCCGGAGTGTGGCCCACAGTATTGACCCCGGCAGTCTCGTAGGCGGGATGAGCGCGGTGAACCTGGACCTGTACAACCTCATTAACGACAGGTTCTACCATAGGGTATACCCTGTGGCGATAACCCTCATGTTCATAGTCTTCCTAGCAGTCTACGGCGGCCTAATAACAGCGGTGTCGGCAATACTAGCAGTCGTAATCGCGGCCTACGCCGGCTCCGCGCTCACAGTACTGGTCTACGAGAAGCTACTCGGGACCAGCGTGCTATGGTACCTGCCAGTAATAGTATTCACCGCTATACTAGGAGTCGGGATGGACTACAACAGCTTCTACATCGCGAGGGCCCGCGAGGAGTGCATGGTCGAGTGTAGCAGGGAGGCAGTGGCGAGGAGCATAGCACTCGCAACCCCCACAGTCCTTGGACTAGCGACGATAATGGCGGGGGCATACGTTGGCCTAGCACTGGCCTCGAGCCCCGGCCTTAGCATGATGGGGACAGCGCTGGTCTTCGGCGTGCTACTAGCAGGCTTCTACGCAAGCCTACTATTGACACCGCCACTCATAGCCCTGCTGGGCCGGGCGAGCTGGTGGCCCTGGAGGCCGGGAAGGGAGGGGAGGAGCTAGCCCCCTCCCCCTATAAGTATCCTGGAGGCGCACTACCGTGAGGCGTGGTGCCGGGCGAGTGGCCAGTAGAAGCGACCCGATGCGCTACAGGATGCGGTTCCTAATACTCACAATACTAGCCATAGGGCCAAGCCACGGCTACGACATAGCTAAGAGGATCCAGGAAGTCACGGCAGATACGATAAAGCCCAGCCCCGGAAGCATATACCCTGTCCTCCACGAGCTAGCCCGGGAGGGCCTAGTAGAGGAGGAAACCACTATAGTCCGGGGGAGGGCCAGGAAGATCTACAGGCTCACTAGGAAGGGTATGGAGTACATCGCGAGGGAGCTGGACCTATTCACGGAGATAATCAACAGGATACTCGCCATAATAACAGAGGCGAGGAGGAGTCTCCAGGAGAGGCTACAGGGCGAGATAGGGGCTTGCGTTCCCCCAAGGATACTGGAGGGCCTGGAGAAGCTGAGGGAGAGCCTAGACGCTTATATTAGGGCTATAAGGGAGGAGGGGAAGATCTGCGAGGACTAGGCCCGGGAGGGACCCTCAGGCTGGGCCTCTCCTCACAGCCCAGAGAGGCTTGGAGGTAATACCATTCATCATCGGGGGCTAGGAAAGCCTACTCCTCCTCTCCCTGGTTTATGAGGGACCCCCACTTGCGGGTGTATAGGACCATGACCATATAGTTCCTCTTGGCGGCGTCGGGCTCCATGCAGTTAGTCGACTCCACGCTTCCATCCTTCAGTACAGCCACTATCCTCTTCCAGCCCTCCGGCCTGTCACAGTCCTCCAGTCTTACCTCTGCCAAGTAGCCTAGGTGGGCCTTCCCCTCAAGCTCTATGATCTTAGGGTTTACCAGCTTCTCATCGGCCAACCTCGCCGCACCCCCTTATCATAATGGCTGGCCCGCCGGGAATGTATAAAAGAATGGTTAATACTCCCGAGGCCCCCAGCCTGTGAGGAGGGTAAGATGAGATGCCCGAGGAGAAGAAGAAAAAGAAGAAGATGAGGATGACTATGCCCAAGAAGAAGGAGGATATCGAGAAGGTAGTGGAGGAGGTCGCCGAGAGGCATGGCCACGAGCACGAACACGAGCACCACCACCACGGCGATCTAGACGAGCTACTAACAGTCATCGAGCTACTCCTAGACTCGACGAACGCCACGGTCAAAGTACTAGACTCTAAGGTTAAACACCAGGCCAGGGAGATAGCGGTGCTCTACAAGGTTCTAGCAAAAGTCGTAGAGGCCTGCCTAGCAAGCGACAACCCGGCGGAGAAGAGGGAGAAGCTCCTCGAAGCCCTCGAGGCACTAGGAGCAGAGGCCCGCCTGGCTACGAGGGAAGCCTAACCCTGCCCGGATACTCCCTAGCCCCAAGGTAAACCACGCTCCCGCCGAGGAGCCCCTCCACGTAAATCCTACCCCCCATGTAGAGGGCCCCGCCCAGATTGTACTCGTAGGAGACCACCCAGTAGTCCCCCGCCTCGACGCAGGGCGGGTAGAGCAGGGCCCCCTCCTGGCCCGGCTCAACCCTGAGGGACCCCCGGAATACCCTGGCAGGCGTTGGTATGGAGTAGTAGGATTCTAAAGGTGGGCAGTGCCACACACGAGGGACCCCCGTCCACGTAACACTGACCCCGTGGAGCCGGGCCCTCCTCCACGATATGTCCACGTAGGGCTCCAACACGACGCCCCCAAGATACTCCCTCGAGGGACCCCCACTCAGGCCGGAGAAGTAATCGTAGAGGCGCTGGCTACTCCCACCGTAAGCTATGAGGTCGAGGTCCGAGGAGGAATGGAATACCCCCATAGCGTAGGAGCCCGTGAGGCCCAAGTCCTCCAGGCTCACACGAGCTTCCTTGACAACAGTGTAGAGGGCTTCGACCGGCCTAGAGCCCCCGGGAGCCCTCGAGGCGAAGGCCTCCAAAGCCTCCCAGGGGCGGGTTAAGCGGGCTACCTCGTAGAGGGAGGCGTAGGGCATCTCAACCCCGTATAGGGGGTCCATCCTCCACCGGGCTCCGAGCCTCCTCATCACGGAGGCCAGGCCCCGGGGGCCGTAGTGGGGTATCTCCCTGCACAGACTATACCCCATCCCCCTCCAGGGGGTACCCCCACTGCACAGCACGTACTTGGGTAGGTAGGCTAGGAGGCCTGGAGGCGAGGGGACCCCCTGCACCTGGCCAACGATGCCGTCGACCGTGTATATGATTGCCCCGTGGAGGCTAGGCTCTCCCCGCAAGCCTTATCCACCCATAGTCGGGCCACACAGTGTACTCCCCGCTCCTCGCCCCAAGCCTCGCCAAGCCCTCGACCAGGTAGACCCCTGGGGACAGCTCCTGGTACCTAGTCCTCCAAGACTCCACCCACACCCTGCGGGGGACCCTCCCCCACCCCCACTCCAAGGCTTCGACGACCACTGCCTCATACCTAGCCGGGACAGTGTAGGGGGACCCTCCCCTCACCTCCACGAGTAGCCTGGCCCTGCCCAGGGGGATTAGGGGGTCCCTGCAGGGCTCCTCCCACAGGCTTGTGAGGAGGCGGAGGGTGTAGGGGACCCCCTTGTAGCAGGAGTCCAGCAGGCTCGACCCTATCCTCGCCTCGTCTAGAGCTACTCCCCCGGGGCCCTGGGCTACCCTCTTACCCAGCACCCTCTCAGCCTGGCACTGGGCTATGAGCCCCTCCTCGGCTAGGTCCCTGAGTGCTCTTGGGGCTTCGGGATTGTAGGGGGCTATTATGTCGACGTCGCTCGAGGGTCCCCCACACCCTATGGCGTGGGAGCCTGTTACCCAGGCCTGTTCTAGGCCTAGTATGCTCGAGAATTCTTCTAGGAATCCCCTTATCCTGGGGGGCAGACCGGCCTGCCTCCCGGCCTGGACCTTGTAGAGCACCTTATCACTGGATATGGCGGGGACCCTCGAACCGAGGCACGGGTGGTATACTAGCCGCGCTGGAATCGTAGGCTTCGCGCAGTCAGGGAGCCTGTAGGGTACTGCTACAATATGGTTTTCCGTGTGGGTGTACCCCTTCACAATGTAGTAGGTGGGGGTCCCCCAATTGCTGGCCAGGACTATTACCCCGTCAACCAAGCCAGGAGCCGAGTCCCCGGGCACCGGGCTCAATCCTCCTGGGTATTAGGTGCGTGCCATCACAGCTTGGAGCGTTGAACCACTCCCTGCCTGTGAAGCCCTCCCTGCAGTGGGCATACTGGAGGCCTAGCCTCCGGGCCTCCTTGACTACCGGGTGGAGTAGCTCCTCTCTATCCCTCCTGGGAAGGTAGGTGTAGCCTCCAACCTTCACGCCTCGTTCCCTGTAGAGCCTGTAGATCCTCTCGCCTAGGCTTCCCAGGCGCCTCCTCATCCTGGCTAGGTTGTCGGGCCTCGCCTTGTAGGTCGAGGTCACTATGAATACTGCTCCAGCCTCGGCTATCCTCCCTACGAGCTCCCGGAGCATGTAGGGGTCATCGTTTACCAGGGGGATGACAGGGTCTAGCCTAACCCCCACTGGTACCCCCGCCCTGGAGGCGGCTTTCACGGCGTAGAGCCTCTTCTCTGGTAGCGGGGCCCCTGGCTCCACTAGGATGGACATGGAGGGGTCGAGCATTGTTATCGTCGGGGTTACAGCTACGTTTCCCTGGGCTACTAGGTCTAGGTCCCTGGTGGCGTAGAGGGTCCCCTTAGTGGTTACGAGTATCCTCCGCCCCTGCGGTATCATTATCTCGAGCGCCTTCCTGGTCAGCCCATAGGCCGCCTCCTCCGGCGGGTAGGGGTCGCTACTGGTCCCCATGTTTATGGGTATCCGGGGGTCCCACCTTGCAAGCTCCCTCCTCAGCCGCTTCTCGAAGTCCCTCTTGGGAGTGCTAGGCTTCTCGCCGATGTAGGCGGTTGCATAACAGTATAGGCAGTGGAAGGAGCAGCCAGTGTAGGGGTTTAGGCTTAGCTTGAAGGGGCAGGTGCATAGGGGGCTGTTCCAGGGGTCGAAGGGTGCTAGGAGGGTCCCCCTCCTCTTATAGCTCGATGTTGGCATGCCTGCTCCTCATCTCGTCCTCGCTTACCCGGAGCCTCTCCATGAGCGCGTACACTACGCCGTCTAGGAATACTAGGGCCGTGTCCTCGAAGAGGGTCCCTAGGGGCGCGAGGGGCTCGTGTATGCCGAGGATCTGCCTGGCGAAGTAGTCGTCGAGCCTGCTGTGCTTAGTCCTACCGGGAACCTTAACCACGAGGTCCGCTAGCTTCCCCAAGGGACTATCCGGGTATGTGGTTATAGCCACTACGGTCGCGCCGACCTGCTTAGCGGCCTCCGCCGCCGTCACTATCAACTTGGTCTTACCGCTACCAGATATGGCGACTACAACGTCGCCCCTCCTAACACTAGGCACTATCGTGTCGCCGAGCACGTAGGAGTTGTAGCCCAGGTGGAGTAGCCTCATAGCGAAAGCCTTACCGACCAGGCCGCTACGCCCCGCACCCATAACGAGAACCTTCCTCCTGTGATCCCCGTAGACCTCTGCGAGGAGGTCTATGAAGCTTGAGACCTCCTCCTTATCAATTATCCTGGAGGCTTCCTCTATGAATCGGGCGATCTCGCCCATAGCGTTCAAGGCGTTCTCGGCATCCTCCCTAGCCAAGGCAGGCATCCCAATAAGTCATGATACGTTCCGCTAGAGGATAAAAGGTGAGGGTCCCCCAGGGGAGGGTAGATGATAAATCGCCCCGTCAACCCTACTAGGAGTAATGAGCCTGCCCCGCCGGTCTCACGTCCGCCGAGACCCCGTATTGGGGGATGAAGATGGCGGCGGAACGGTAAGGCGGGGCACAATGAGTGGCTGTGAGGAACCCTTAGCCCGCTCCCTGTGGAGCCTCTCCAGAGGGGCTGTGAGCGGGTCGAGCCGGTTCCGAGCCCTCCGGGCACTCTGCCTTAGCCTTCTTCGCTACCTCCTCGATTATCTGGTCTAGCTGGTAGATAGCGTTGCTATCGACGAGTATCTCCTCTAGATCCTCTAGCCTCTCCCCGGTCACTCCGTCTATTATCACCGCCGTGTCAACGTACTTCTTGTGGTTCTTGTACTTGCGGAATACTCCTACGTAGATGGGGTAGTATACTAGGCTCTCTGACTCTACGAGGCCGAAAGCCTTCACTATCCTATCCAGTATTGAGAGGTCGAAGACGGGCTCTATCACGCGGGCGCACTTCGCAGGCCTGCCCTCGACGAGCTTGCCCTTACCCGAGTAGTACTCCTTGAGGCTAACGTAGTCCTCGATCCTGGGCTCCACTACGTGGAAGAAGCCCTCATAGTCTGGTTCTACGAGGCCGAGCTCTACTAGGAAGTCCACGAGCACCCTAGCCCTCTCCGGATCTCCAAAGTGCTCGACGATCTCGGCCATGGTGACTTTCCCCCCGCTAGCTATTATCTCGAGTATCCTAATCGCCTCCTCGTTGAGCTCTCCTAGCCTCGAGAACTCCTCTCTCACCCTCAACCGGCCTTTCTCAACGCCTACAAGGCTCCCAGTAGCTGTCTCGAAGCACAGGCTACTCTTCTGGGCCTCCAAGATCTCTCCATGCTCCCTAATGTGGAGCAACACGTCATAGCAGGCGATAACTATATAGGCGAGCCTACTACCAGCAAACACCACTTTCTTAGATGACAGTACACCCCCGAATATGCCTGCGAGACCGCTTCTCACCTTGGTTTCAAATATCTTCCTAGCCGCCTCCTCATTTATCCCTGGTAGGATCACGTACTCAACAGGCCCTCCCTCGCTCGGAGGCTTAAACTCCGCTTGAACTACTCCAACCCCCATGATACTGGCCAGCTCTTCTAGCTCTCTCGGAGGAGGATCCCTGGAGACTACGAGCGCTAGAGGGACCCCCTTCTTCAACCTCACCATGGCCAGCTCCTTTACGACCTCGCTTGTAGCATAATCGACCAGCACCAGGACAGCATTAATCCTCAGGGGGCCCAGTGTCCCCGAGAAAACGCAGGGACCCTGCAGCACTCTCCTCCTCAGGGTAGGCGAGACAGCCTCTGGCTCGCAAACCACCCGGAAACCCTTATTGCGGAGCACCTCTACAATATCCATTCTCCTACACCCGTTGCCTTTCCACTCTTTTAGCCCGCCTCAACCACCCATTGATAACTGATTGTTTGGCCTGGGGAGTTAATTAATAGGGAAAGCAGGATCATACTCTGAAGGACCTAGGCCACCGAGGGGCCTCGAGATGATGCGGGACCAGCAGGACGAGCATATTATAATAGAGTATAATGGATCTATTATTCGAGTAACAAAGCAGGGAGGCCTGTACAAGTGCCCCTACTGTAATGCATTATTCTATACTCCAAAAGACCTTCTACACCATATTGTGGCCCACGCTAAGGGCCTCTTAAATGCCCAGAGGGAGCCTGCGAGCAGGTGGCATTAACACGCCTAAGGCTTCCCTGTAAGGTATTAGGATTCAGTTATATGAATTAGATTAGAGCTACTTCTAGGTAACTGGGCCTATTGATGTCAAATGGGTCCTCGAAGCTCGCTGACACTACTGGCTCGCCGTGGAGCAGGGTCCTTAGTACTAGGTCCTCTAGTTTTTCGGCTATTTCATAGGTGTCACCTAGGTCGATGGGGAGTGTGTAGGTTTTCTCGAGCCCCTTGCTTGTTTCGATGGACAGCTCAATTAGGCCGTCCCCAGTGTTTACACCCATGGTTGGGTTTACTAGGTAGACCGGCTCGTCTTCTACTAGTAGGTCTATGCCATACTCTCTCCAAAGCCTCTCGGAGATCTCCCAGGCTATCCTTGTAAGCTCTAGTGTTGCAGTGCCTGTTAGCTTCACCTTTATGCTAGGCCGTGTTTGAGAGTGGGATACTTGGTCCACTAGACGCCCCCGACCGGAAGTATTGCGGAGGCCACCGTAAATAAGAGGCATACCGGCGTATACCCAGGTAACACGATTTATACCGGAGGTAATCCCTCCAGCCTCTCCAAGTCCTCCGGGCTTAACCGCCAACCCATGGCTCCTATGAACTCTCTAACCCTCTCCACCTTCTCGGACTT
>WAOR01000103.1 GCA_015521175.1 Thermodiscus sp. | reverse complement strand
TCCACCAGGGGTATCCCTGCTAGAACCGCTCCAGCCACAAGGATGGGGTCCGCATCATTCTCCACTATAATAGCCTTTGGAGCCTTGCCGTAATACTTCAAACCGTATATCGTGTATGAGCCGACCGTTGACCCTCGAGGCCTCCCGATAACTAGAACCCTGCCAGTAATGCTTCTCCCATCGTTCAGGGTCCCCGTCTTGGGGTCAACTTCTCCATAGAAGCTGAGGGCTTCTACTACCACTGCTTTACCAGTTGCATTGCCCTCCACTAGAACCCTACCCTTCAGGGAGACAGCTTCACCTTCCACTCGCTCACACCCCCTCCACGGCAATTCTTGCGAGATCTTTGAGCGGTGCTAGGCTGACCTTCATTCCCCTCTTGGAGAGGTAGAAGAGTGCCTTGTAGCTATTTGTGGCGACACGGGTTCCGGGCTGGCCGAAGGGTGACACTATCAGGCAGGTGTCTCTTGCAATTATGACGCCCATCCTTGACAGATCGCCTATAATCCTGGGATTATTTGCTAGGAGCCTGGAGTACTCTCTCTTCGACAGTGTCACTACTACGCGGGCCCTTACACGGCCAGCCCCCCGGAGTAGCCTTGCTAGTCTTTCTACATCGCTCGCCTGGGCATGAGGGCAACCGATGAATATGACGTCTGGTGTCCCCGTTGGCCTGTACTTGTCTAGCCTCTCCTCTAGATCCTTTGCACTTATCGTTATCCTCTCCTCCGGCTTCTCGGGGGGCTTTTCAGGCGTCACTCCCTGGATATGGGCCATTGCTAGGCTTCCAGCGGCTCCCAGCGCTGCTAGGAACTCCCTGAGGGCTATCTCGTCTCGGAGTCTGGCGTTTACGAGGGGTGGCCTGTGGCCTTTATGGCTCGTTGCTATTATCTCGCCTAGCACGCCTGCTCTAGCCTCATCTAGGATTCCTCCTTCTACGTTGTAGAGGATCTGGGGGACCCTCTCCTGGTCTAGGTGCATGCCCCAGTAGTAGGTTCTCCCGGTGAGCGCGGCCATTAGGGCTAGGGGTCCCCCTTCCCGGTTGGTCCTAAGGCCTAGGACACTGTTAGCATAGAGTATGGCGTTGGACTCGCCCCAAGCAACGCTCGAGCCAGCCGGTATGCCGCGGACCTCTGGTATGTAGTAAGGTGTGCATGTTAGGGTTAGATCCGCCCCCATCCTGCGGAGGGCGCCTAGTATTCTTGACTGGCCCTTCACGAATTCGGGGGTTATCCTTGCTCCAGCCTTCTCTAGCACGCCGGGGTCCTCGGCGTCGTAGCCCACGGGGTTGACCGTTGTTGGCACCGCTACACGGGCACCCCGGCTGGCTAGGTCTTCGAGCAGGCTGGCCCCGTGATCGCCGATCGTACCATAGGATATCCCGGAGACGTGAGCGTGTGCTATTGGTACTAGTCTCTCTGCTCCAAGCGCTTCTCCGACCTTTACTATTATCCGGAGGGCTTCTGCCTTGGCCTCCCCCTCCTCCCCAGCCAGTATCCTCTCCTCCTCTCTCGTGAGATACATGCCTACTACTCCCCCGGTATCCTGGCCCTACGGTAGATGTCTGCCTTCGACTTGTCTGGGATTGTTGCGTCGATACCCATTTTGGCGGTGAAACCGTCTCTGCCGCTAGGGTCTAGTGTGGAGCCACGGGCCTCTCTTACAATTACTAGGTCCTTGTCGGCCTGGAATCTTGTAGCTACTGCCCATTCAACCATCACCGGGTCGTCGGGGTCTATGTCTGAGTCTACTACTATGACATGTTTAAGGCTTGGGTGACCGGCGAAGGCGGCCATTATTGCATTCTTTCCATCGCCGTCATGAGTCTTATCTATGGATACTATGGCGTTAAGCCACCCTCCTCCGCCCCGCGTAAGGCGGACCTTATGCACTCTAGGCACGACCCTAGCGACGGCCTGCCATATCTGGGCCTCCCGCGGGAATCCCATTAGGAGAATGTGCTCCATCCCTCCGGGGAGGAGCACGTGGGCGTACTCGTCGGAGACTAGCACTTCTTCTACTGTCAGGACTGGTTCCTCTCTAACTTTATCGTAGAGGAGCAGTATGTCGGCGAAGGGGCCCTCCCTAGCCCGCTCCCCGGTCAGGAACCCCTCCACGACTACGCCAGCCCCTACCGGGACAGGGTTGCCGTGGACGGGGCTGGGGAAAACCTCTAGGCCGCCCATGAGGGCAGAGGCCGCTTCAAGCTCGAACACGCCTAGCCTGGGCGAGGAGGCGACTGCAACTAGTACCGCGGGGTGGACTCCTAGAACGATTGTTACCGGTAGTGGTCGGCCGCTGGCGAGGGCCCTCTGATATAGCGTGTAGAGGTGTCTCGGGACTACGCGGACCGCGGCCCTCTTCTCGTCGAGAAGCATTATTCTGTGTATGCTCGCGTTGCATACGCCGTCCAGGCATGCTACTATGAAGGCCGCCGTTAGATAGTACCCCCCGTCTCCCTCGTAGAACTTTGCGAATGGGAGTGAGAAGAGCCCCCTGCTGGCCTTCTTGTATCCTCCAGGGTCTCCTACCTTTCGGAGTTCCTTTGGGTTTGCCAGGGCGTCTAGTAGTTTCTCGTATGCCTCTCCGTCGCTGGATACTCCTAGGGCCTCGTAGAGCCTCTTCCTGGTCGAGACTATGTTGCCTAGCGATGTTATCTCGGATTCCTTCAACCTGAACCTTGGGATGCTATGGGACGACTCTGTCGCGTAGAGCAACCTCGTGGCCTCGTATTCTCTCTCGATGACCCCATAGTCGGTGTAGCCGTAGTTATCGGCGAACCGTGAAAGGGAGGCGCCCGCCACTATAAGCACCTCTGAGTGCAATCGCGACCCCGGCTATTATGTCCCTGTCCCTTATCCCCAGCGCCATCCTGGGCTTAGCCTCTGGCCTTGAGGTTGAAGCCTCCTCCACGACACCATAGTCTATTCCGTGGGCTGAGAGGCTGGCCGCCGCTGACGCGAAGCCGTGGCCGTTCCCCACGTAGACCTCCCACCGCTTCCATGGTATAGTATAGCGTAGCTCTTCGACGCTCTCGCCCAGCCTGTCGCATGGGACCCTCCTAGCATGGACTAGGAGGCAGTCCGCTATCCCGGCGACTCCACACTCCCTGCCCGGGTCGACGCCGATTATCACCCTCTCGAAGTAGGCCTTAGGGTACGAGAGGGCGAGCATGAGAGCCCTAAGGGGGTCCCTCTCCCGTATTACTCCTCCCCGGTACTGGCTAAGGCTCCAAGAGTAGGCGTGGTACTCAGGGGTCCCCTTCAGGGGGGGCGACGACGACCTCGGCGTCTATAAGCTCCCCGGGGAATGGAAGACTTATACCTACCCCCTGCCATGAGAAGAGCTTCTCCGCCTCGCGGACTACTCTCAGCGAAGCACTATCAGCCCGTAGCCATGCTATTCTCCTCGCCGAGGGACCCCCACCTCGGGGATAGCTCGTGGCTGTTCAACTCGACTAGTCGCCTGGGAGGCCTAATAGCGATAGCGTATGCTCCGTAGAGCGTCTGGCGGGGCCCGTAGGTAGCGTCTAGGAGGCGTGGAGCTTGACCCTTCATAGCGTATTCCCCGAGGAGATCCCGGATCCTTGGCATGTAGAGGTCTCTACCAGCCCAGTAGAGGCCTCCCGCTAGATAGACTATTTCTGGATCGTAGGCCGCGGCTACGGAGGCAATACCCGCCGCATGGACCCGGGCGAGGAAACCTATAGCTTCGAGGGAGCACTCGTCGCCGCTCCTGGCTCTACGGTAGAGGTCCTCGGGTCCCCGCGGCGGCTCGCTACTGCAACCTATACCGGGCCATATCATCCTCAGTGTTCTCTCGATCCATGCGCCGCCAGCTAGGGCTTCCCAGTGCCCCCTGCCACCGCACCCGCATGGGGGACCCTCAAGGCTGACAACCATGTGGCCTACCTCGTGGGCCCCACCCCTCCTGCCTAGGAGCGGCTCTCCCGAGAGCACTATTCCACCGCCTATGCCCGTGCCGATCGTTATGAGGGCGTAATCGCTGGGCGCCCCTACTAGTACCTTCTCTGCCCAGGCAGCGGCTACGGCATCGTTGGAGATTACTGCTTCTCTAACTAGGCCCTTCAGGGCGGCTACAATATCGACTGTTCTCTGCCTTATATTCGGAGCCTCCCTTATGAGGCCTCGCCCCAGGTCTAGGGGGCCTGGAGCAGCTACTCCCGCCCTCCTCACACTCCTCGTACCGCTCTCTCGGAGGACTCGGGATACGAGGGCGTGTAGGACCTCCTCTAGTCCATGGGTTGGAGTAGGGATTCTCTCTTCTACGAGGATCTCGTCGTCGCGGAACAATGCGGCTATGATTTTAGTGCCCCCTATATCGATTGCCAGGGCGTCCAAGTCTATTACCCCGTGGGGGACCCTCACCCATAGAGTGTATCTCTAGGCCCGGGTGTCTGGGGTGCCAGTTCACATTAGGGCTAGGAGGGGAGATATAGCTAGGGCAGTCCTAGCAGTGGGGGATCCCGGGAGGGCTAGGAGGCTCTCCCGCCTCCTTGACAATCCGAGGCTGGTGAACGAGTACAGGTGCCTCCTAGTCTACACGGGAGAGTGGAGGGGGGAGCCGGTTACTATTGCAACGCATGGCGTGGGGGCAGGCTCGGCTAGCATTGTTTTCGAGGAGCTTATCCAGCTTGGCGCGGAGAGGATAGTGAGGCTCGGAACCGCCGGGGGAGTAAAGAAGAGCTTAAAGCCCGGCGCCGCGGTCGTAGCCGATTCTGCCTCCGCCTTCCCCGGAGGCTGCGGGCTAGCACAATACGCTCCAGGGCTGGTCCCAGCACTAGCTCCCGACCCGGTGTTAACCGTGAGGCTCTACGAGGGATTAAGGGCTGGGGGCTTCAGCCCGCAACTCGGCACCGTGCATTGTAGCGACGCCTTCTACGCTGAGTACCCTGGCTTGGGGGAGCGCCTCGAGAGGCTGGGAGTCGTGGCTATTGAGATGGAGGCTGCTCCCCTCTTCCTCATTTCGAGGATTAGGGGCGTGAGGGCTGGCGCTGTCTTCATAGTATCTAATGTTATTGGCTCGAGGGAGTTCCTGGGCGACGAGGATCTGGGTAGGAGGGTTGACGAGGTGGCTCCCATTGTACTAGATGCTCTAGTCAGGGATTGAGGCCGGGTATTATTATGGAGTCTCTATGCACGAGATCCCTAGTGCTTACCACGTATACCCTGCCGTCGTTCTCAGCCACGATATAGCCGCCCCAGTATCCCATAATGCTAACCATCACTCCCTCGAGGGCCGGGGCTTTAGAGGGCTTCGAGTGGAAGATGTAGCCGGAGACGGGTGATGCTACCCGGATGAGCCTTCCCTCCCATGATATTCCGAGCTCCCTAGCTATCCTCTCGGCAGTGCTCGATAGTTTTGAGGCGGCCTCTGCTAGGGGGACCCTTACAGGCCTCCTAGCCTTCACCTGGCTAGCCAGCTTCTTCCTACTGATTGTTAGCTCCATTCTCCGGGCCTCGTATATGCTATCGGTAGTGTAGAGGGGTGTTGCCACGTTGTGGGCTTGCTCTGCTAGCCTTTCCAGGAGGCGGAAGCTCCTGGTGACTCCGACTTTCACTCTCCCGGCCCCGGCGTCTGTTAGGTACACCGTGTAGTTGGTCCTGCCAGCCTCGTCTACCTTCTTGCATACTGGCAGGGTTTTCTCAGAGTTGGAGCTTAGGCATAGCTCGTAGAGGGCTCTGAGGCTCCTCTTGTGCTGGCGACAGTAGGAGTCGGACTCCACGACACAGTAGAGCCTCTTCCAGGGCTCGTCCCTCTCCCATAGGGGCCCGCTATGCCATCTGCAGAACTGCTTGTGGGGCTGGGGGGCGATTGTGATGCTCTGACCCTCGTAGCGGTAGGCGTCGGGCCCCTCTGGCCTTTGCACGATGAGGCTGTCTAGGGCTACATTGTACTCGGTTATTCTCCAGGACTCCTCTCCGAAGAGGCCCTTTCTCTCAACACTTACCTCTCCCTTAGGCTCCACCCTCTTGTATGCCAGCCTGAGTATGACTCTCTCCGCCAATTATCCAGTGCCCCAGACACATGAGCTCGTGCTTACACGTTTAAGGGCTCTCTCCGGTATCCATTCCAGACCCGTCGACCTAGTCTTCTCATAATAGTACTCGTAGTATGCCCTAGCTATGCAACAAGCCTCTAGACACTCCGCGGGCGGAGGGTCCCTCACGTCCATGTAGCCTTCGAGAAACGCCCTGAACAGGTCTCTCGTGCAATTACACCTTTCCCCAGTGGTTAGCTCTATTATACTGGCGATGTAGTCGAGGCTTCTGGCTACTGTTGCTATATCGTAGCACTGCGGAGTATGTGTTCTCGTATCGGGTTCCCCCGAAAAGTCTGTGATCTCTAAGCGGTCACTGCTGGCTATGAACTGGTACAGGTGGAGGTCTCCATGCCCTATTCCCGGCCTACTACACCAGTCCGGGATTACTACGGGCGTTTCGAGGCTATGCGGGAGGCCTGCTCTTCTTGCGAGCTCTAATCTCTCTCCTACAATATCCTGGCAGGCGGCGGGTTTAGAAGGGCACTTTTCTAGCTTAGCATGGATTATCCCTGTTACGGCTCCTGCCGACTCCATTAGGGACTCGGCCTGCTCTAAATCACCTATAACAACTAGATGGTATATCTTGGAGGCTAGAGGCTCTCCTGGATAGTTGCTCCTCGTATAGCATTGCCTAGTGACTAGTAGGGGTAGTTCTCCGCGAAGGCAGTTTAGGGCTTGCAGGGCTCTCTCGACCCCGGTTTCCCCGGGGCAGTGTAGGCGTAGCTCCAGTCCTCTTAGCCGGAGGAGTAGGGGTCCCTCGCCTGTGGCTTCTATTTGCCGTGGGGCTAGTGCGAGTAGTTGCTGGAGAATTGCCTCTTCCCCCTTGGGGTTAAAGGATTTAGGCCGGCCGGGTTCTTTAAACAATGTGGTATTCGTGGTCTTGAAGCCGTGTCCGCTATGTGGCAGGGTGTTCGACGAGTTTAGCGTAGGTGATCGTAGAATTGTTATCCGGGGTATTTGCCCGGATGATAAGGAGAAGCTACTAGAGTTCTACGAGAAGCTTAGGGATGAAACAATCTATACTAGGTTCTTCTCAATCATCAGGCACTTCGCACCCTATGTGAAGAGGCTTATCTCTTCATCGAATATTTACGCGGTTATAGCTGAGGACGCCAGCACTGGAGATATTGTCGGAGTCGCAGAGCTCGTCGTTGACGAGAGCGGCGCTGCGGAGGGCGGGATAGTTGTCCTCGAGGAGATGCAAGGGAAGGGTATTGGGAGCAGGCTCGCCGATACTCTTGCCAGGATTGCCAGGGAGAAGGGTATAAGGAAGGTTTACGGTTATATTATGGCTGATAATATTCGTGCCCTAAGGCTTGTCAAGAAGCTTGGCGGCAGGCCTAGGAATTACTATTCCTCGATGATTTACGTGGAGATCCCTCTAGGCGGTGGAGAATGCTCTTGAGGGTCCCCCTGGCATAGGCGTACACGTTGTGGGGGTGTATGGATTCTAGGCTTACGACCTCGGCCTCCAGGACCGCGTCTCCATGGAGCTTTGATGAGAGGATTCTAGCCATGTTTAGAAGGGCCTCTCTCGCTATATCCTCTGCGAACTTGGGGTTCCTGTGGGCTTCGAGGACAAGCCTAGCCTCGTCCATCCTCTTCAATAGGGTGAAGGCGGGGGCTGAGAAGCTCTGGGAGAGGGAGGTGGCGACGTCTTCTATTCTCACCATTTCGCCCCGAGTAGTAGCCTTACCCGAGAGGTAGACACGCTGTACGTGGCTAGGGGCGGGGGACCCTCTGATGAGCCCCGCTATCGTCTCCTGGGCGCTTGGACAGACGCTCATGCCAGCTACTGTCACCCTTGTGCTCCACAGTTCCTCCCCGCTCCTAGAGACTTCCACACTGATATCCACGTCTACCGGCTCCAGACCCGTTATACCCGCGTATTCCAGCTTGGCGTAGTAGACCGTCTTCGCCCTGGCCTCTGCCTTAGAAGCGTAGTCGTGGAGGTCTAGTAGTCTCCTGGCGACGCTCTTCAGGTAGTCTTCCAGGCTCCGGGGCTTCTCCTCCGCTAGTAGCTCTCCGAGGTCTAGTGCTTCAATGTTCCTGGAGAGGTGTGCGCCCCGCCTGTCGTCTCCTATTGAGACTAGGAGGTCTAGCGTTAGGTCTAGGGTTAGGGGTCCCTCGGGCGTGTTCAGGGTTATCCTCTTCCTTACTCCCCTGAAGCCTATTTTCTCGAGAGGTATTGGTATTAGGGGCTCTCTGTCTTGGATCTCCACTCAGCTATCACCTCTAGGTTCAGCTCGGCGGCGGCTACGGGGTAGTCTATTCCCAGGGCTAGTAGTACCTCTGGGTTTACTTCTCCCATAACTCCTAGGAGGGTCCCCCTGGAGATTATCCTCGCCGCCCTACCCTCGACGAAGACTTTATGCTTGTAGGGTTCAACGCTGAATTCCACGTTGAGAAGCCTCAGTATAGAGTAGACCGATGCTTGTATATCCTCGTAGCCGACTTCTTCATCCATTATTGCCAGTCCAAGGCGGACCTCGTCGGGTGGAGGAGTGCCAGGGACTACTACGTTCCCCACCTCGAACACTTTTACCGGTTTTCGAGCGTGGAGGTTCCGGGAGAGTGTTGAGAGCAGTGACGGTATTAGGCTTGGTCGTAACACGCTATACTCCTGCTGAACCGGGTTCTCGACTTCAACCCTGCTAGTGAAGCCAGTGAGGTCTAGTAGCCGGGGGCTTGTTAGGGTTAGTTGCATCGTCTCCGTGTAGCCCAGGCCTATTGCCAGGTCTCTAACCTTCCTGGCTAATAGTGTGAGTGCCTGCAGTCTGCCCTGCCTGTCCACCACGGGCTTGTTCTCGCCTATGCTCTCGTAGCCTATGGCTATAGCAATGTCTTCTACTAGGTCTATGCTTGACAGTATGTCCACCCTGAACGGAGGGGCTTCCACCCTGAAGCCTCCCGCGCTTACATCCACATTGTGGAGCATACGTGATAGTCCGTCTGAGATTGTGAATGAGTCGAGCGGCAGGCCTAGTATGCGGGAGGGCTCATCTTTGCCCAGGAATACCGTCTTCGCCGATAGCTTCGGCGTCGCTTCCTCTACGCTCTCCCGGATTACCTTCACCTTCCCCAGGTATGCTCCCTCCCTCTCCGCAAGGGTCGTGGTTATGATATCTAGTACCTTCTCTACCGTAGCCTTATCAGTGCCGGTAACATCTATGAAGAGGTCTCGGGTACCTGGCTCCACCCTTGTGATCTCCGAGTTTATCACCGGTGGAATCGCTATGATATCGCTTCCCGAGTAGAGGGCTGGGTGCCCGTTATCAGTAGCTGAGAGGGACCCGTACTTTCTACCCTGACTTGTCTCCTCTAGGGCCCTCTTCAGCGGGGTTCTCTCGCCCGGGTGGCCTAGAGGGATCATCTCATCTTCATAGGAGGCTAGCTTGTAGTATAGCTTACCCGATGGCAGCTTCGACAGGTCGTGGAGGCCTATCGCGGCTTTCCTCCTCCTCCTACCTATAGTATCGTGTAGCTTCTCCTGGAACTGTACCAGCTCCTCAATGTAGTCCTCCGTCACGTTGACGTTGTAGACTACTGCTGCCGCTATGTAGGGCCTTGTCGGGGGTCCCTCATTGTAAAGTACGAGGCCCGAGTCGACTATTCTCGGGAGGCTCCACCCCCTCCTCCTACCTAGAAGTCCTCCTACCGCCCTAGCAATGCCCTCGCCAACATACATGTCGGGCCTGTCCGGGTTCACTTCAACCTCTACATACCCGTCGTCTAGATAGTCAACCTCGCACTTCAAGCGGAACAATACGTCCTCGAGCTCGCGTCTGGAGAGACCGGTAAGGGATTCAAGCCTTCCCTCCGGGAACTTTAAGACGGGCATGGGACTCCGCCTCCTAGAATATCTTCACGGGGAGTCTGCGGAGCTTCTCAACGTCCCTCGTGTAGAGGTCCCTGATATCGTTGACACCGTAGAAGGCGGCGGCTAGTCTTTCAACGCCGAAGCCCCAGGCTCCGACCGGGTAGTCTACGCCGACTGCTTCGAGGACCTCTGGGCGGAAGAGACCTGCTCCGAAGAGTTCTAGCCACTTACCATTCGGTAGCCTTACGTAGCCTTCGACGCTCGGCTCTGTGAAGGGGAAGTATCCCGGCTTCAAGCGGAGCTCTAGGCCCAGCCTACCAGCTACCTCACGGAGTATGCCTATGAGGTCTCGGAACGTGTAGCCCGGCCAACCCATTATACCGTCTAGTTGGTGGAACTCGGGGAGGTGGGTTGAGTCGACGACATCGCTACGGTATACTCTGCCGAGTGTGAAGAAGCGTATCGGGGGCTCGGGCCTCCTGGCGAGCACTCTCGCTGATACGGCGGTCGTCTGGCTTCTTAGGAGTACCCGGGCCGCTATCTCGGGGTTCCACTTGTAGCCCCAGCCCTTCTCGTGAACCCTGGCGACTCGCTCGACGAGGCTCGAGTACTCGTCGAGGGGGACCCTCTTTGGCTCCTTAACTCTTAGCGTGTCGTGTATCTCTCTGGCTGGGTGGTCTTGGGCTTGGAAGAGGATGTCGAAGTTAAATAATTCTATGTCTACGATGGGGCCTCTCACCTCTACGAATCCGAGCTCCTTCATTATGTCCTTGAGCATCTCTATGAACTCTCCTAGAAAGTGCTTCCTTGCAGGGTATATTTCCGGCGGCTCCGCCCTGACATCGTACTTCTTTAGGCGGACCCTTCTCCACTCCCCGCTCACTAATAGCTTGTGGCTTAGCCTTGCGACTTCTACAATAGCGTTATCCAGGATCTCTCTAGGCGGTGTTGTGAACTCGAACCAGGTCCGCCGGATGATCTCCCTTGTAACTAATCCTCTCTCAACTAGCTCCTTGGGCGCCTCTCTTAGGCCTCCCTCGGATGCCAGCTGGAGAGCTTTTTTCAGCTCACTGATCTCTCGTAGGATCTCCTGAGGGTCCCTCGCTAGGATTACCCGTCCCTTCTCTATGTTAATGTAGCCTTTCCTTCTAGCCTGGCCTATCGCTATTCCCGCTTCTGGCCCTAACTCCTCCTTAACCTTCCCTACGACTAGTGAGCCTCCGGACTTTTCGAGCAGTCTCACTAGCTTCTCTTCTGGCAGGCCTTCTCTAAGGGCTTGTAGCCCCTTACTCGTTGTGACGTAAATGCTTTCCTCTTCCCTACGGACCTTCACTAAGCCTTTTTCCTGTAGGAGCAGGAGGAGGCTATGGAGTTGTGCCTCTTCTATTCCGTGCTTCTTCGAGACCTCCTCTACATACCCCTTCTCGACGCCGGCGTCTGCTAGCTTTTTGACGAGGTTGTACTCTCCGCGGCTTAGCGGGTATTCCTCCTTGGGCAATAATCTACCCCGGTTGCTAGTTGAGTCTTGTACTGGATTGTAATAATGGTAATGGGGGCTTCGTTGAATGGCCCGCTTAGAGGGTTACTTATGCGTGTATATGAGAGTGTATGTCTCGTCGTTCGCGGAGTCTATCCTCGCGAAGCCATAGCGTATGAGTTGGAGCCTATCGTCTACCTTGTATTCTTTTATTGCTGGCTCCGAGTAGCCCTCGTCTATTACTAGTTCTAGGCCTTCCGGCCTCAGCACCCTGACCGGGACTTTAGCCTTGTC
>WAOR01000102.1 GCA_015521175.1 Thermodiscus sp. | reverse complement strand
GATGAGTAGCGAGGAGATAATGAAGGCCAGGAGGGGCATAGCGGTGCGTATGCGTCGAGTAATAATGAAGCCAGGAGTCTATCCACGGGCATGGAAGCGCAAAGAACAAGCCAAGGAACAGGGCGGGGAAGCCAAGGCCGGGAAGGAGTAACAGTGTAGTCTGATCACTCATTGTTCTCTCAGTGAAGGGCTGGTGGCACGTTGACCCACTACTTTAGGCCGGGGCGGCGAAGAGGCCCCCGTATGCTGATAAGCGATGCACTACGAGGAGTTACCGTGGAGTTCTATGTCACTGGCGACGTCTTCTCGCCCCGTGGGGTCGATGAGGGTACTCGGCTCCTGGTGGAGAACGCCATTGTCCCGGAGAAGGGCGTGGTTCTCGACCTTGGCTGTGGCTACGGCGTGATAGGCATTACTCTCGCTAAGGCTTACCCGGGTCTCCGCGTAGTCATGGTCGATGTCAATCCCAGGGCTGTTGAGCTGGCTAGGATGAATGCTAGGCTTAACCGGGTAGAGGACCGCGTAACGGTGCTGCTAGGCGACCTCTACGAGCCCGTGGAGGGAATGGTGTTCGACGCTATTCTCTCAAACCCGCCGCTCGCGGCTGGCCTCGAGACAACTGAGAGACTGATACGGGGCGCGCCGCGCCATTTACGGAGTGGTGGGAGCCTCCAACTAGTAATGAGGAAGGGGGCAGCGAAGGCCCTCGAGGTAATGAGGCGGGTTTTCCCCGAGGCACGTGTCCTCCTAAGGAAGAAGGGCTACACGGTACTCTACGCGGAGAAGCACTAATGGGGAGAACCCTCTACCCGTTGGCTGGGTGTAGTGCTTGATACAGATTGGCGTGGCTGCTTACTCGGGCAACCCCGGGCCAGAGCTGGTGAAGCGCTGTGAGGCATTTGTTGACGAGCTTGTGAAGAGGTGTGGCAGGGACGAGCTAGTGCTTCTCCTAGGCGGTTACTGGGGGCTTATGCGCTGCGTAGTTGACCGCGCCCTGGGACATGGTGTCTCCGTGGTGTTGTTTCCTCCTCTTGACCGGGAGGACCTGGGCTATCCTGACGGGGTAGTCGTTGTTCGTACCTCTTCGGGGCCCCGGCTCCGCAGCATCTACCTAGTTAGGAGCAGCGATGTCCTCGTAGCCCTCGGCGGCGGGGCTGGCACTTTGCAAGAGATAGTGACCGCGTATACCGAGGCCAAGCCAGTATACGTGCTGGCAGGAACAGGTCTCGCGACGGACAAGGCTAGGGGGTGCATCGAGCCCTACATCGATGAGAGGAGAACGGCCCCGATAACCTTTGTCGAGGACCCCGTGGAGCTCGCCCACCGTGCCTGCATCGAGGCAAAGATGGCTGCTGGTAGGCGCCTCCTACCCCAGCGCGGCTAGTAGTCGCTTAGCCCTCTCAAGCGCCCCCGTGATAACGGGGTTCCTGGAGCCCCTCCAGGCCTCGATGAATTCCTCTAGCTCTTTCCTGGTCTCTGCTAGTAGTCTCTCCTCGTGCCTCTTGCCGAGGGGCTTCTCCGCCTGTAGCTTTGGGCCTCCCTCCATGAAGCCTTCTGGGAAGTACCAGTCCTTGAACCAGCGGAACCCCCTGGTGAATAGCTCGTAGCCTAGACGGGTAGCTGGGGCAGGTACTCCTAGCTCCAGGGCCCGCATGGTCTCCTCGTCGTAGAGGTACTCTATGAACAGTCTCTCTCCAGGCCCAAGGCTCGCCGAGACAGCGTCGAGGACACGTGCCTCTAGCTGGCTGCCCGGGAACACGAGGGAGCCTTTGCCGAGGCGTAGCTGGCGCCTCGCTCCGAAGACCTCTATCCACGCCTTGTAGAGCTCTCCGCGGCCAAGGAACACGAGGAGGTAGAGAACAGTCTCCTCGCCACCGTCCCTAATGACTAGGCGTAGCCGAAGGGTCTCCCTTATCCCGCCTCTGCCAAGCCTCTCGAGAGATAAGCTATAGTCTCCCAGCCTTAGTCCGTCTAGCCTCGAGACCAGTGTCTCGAGATTCACTCCGCGCCCCTCGTAGCTATATGGTCTCGTGGCTACCCCTCTTATTATGTGGCGTTGTGCTCTCGCATTGTTCCTTTTTGTTTGGTTCTGGTTATTCTCTTGGTTCTTATGAAGCGTATGCAAGGAATATATAAATTATAGTGAAATTTTCTAAACTGGTCAAAATATAAATAGTTTTCAATACTTCCTTAACACTACATGGTGGAAAGAGTCTTGGCGAAAGGACTCGCAATAATAATGTTCACGGGCCAGGCCGAGTACTTCATACCCCTAGCAGTCCTAACCCAGACAGCAGCGAACTTCGGCATCCCCGTAAGGATCTTCGTAACCGGGTTCGCGCTACCCTACTTCACGAAGAACAAGCCAGAGCCCAGGTTCTCCAAGGAGTTCGAGGACATGGTCCCCAGGCTCGAGGAGGGTATGAAGAAGCTCAATATGCCCTCCTGGTACGACATAGTAAAGGAGGCTAAGGAGACCGGCGACGTAAAGATCTACGTGTGCAGCCTGATGGCGGAGGTAATGGGTCTGAAGAAGGAGGACCTAGACCCAATAGTGGATGACATCGTGGGCGCAGCCTACTTCATGCAGACAACAGAGGGCTACCAAACAATATTCATCTAACCCGAGCCCATGGAGGGGAGGAGAGATGCCCGAGAAGATAGTAGTTGATGCACGGAACATGGCGTGCCCAGGCCCAATAACCAAGCTAACAAAGGCGTATAGGAAGGCAAAGCCCGGCGACATAATAGAGGTACTCGCAACCGACCCCGGGTTCAAGCCAGATGTGCAG
>WAOR01000101.1 GCA_015521175.1 Thermodiscus sp. | reverse complement strand
TAATTACACCATTCAGGTGGCAACTGGAGCGCCAACATGCCAGTGGACAGCCAACAATACGACCTACACGCTCTACGACAGCATAACCCTGAACCTCCCACTAACAGTGGGAGCATGGTACATTAAGGACGTATACGGCTTCGGCTACAATGCAACAGCGAACGAATCTCCAGTATACGTAACCCTCAAGGTAGAAGAGCCGATGGCAAACGTGACTACAGCCAAGCTAATACTATATCTAACCAACGGGACCACCATAAGCTATGCTGGCACGCTCGACCTAACAGCCAGCAACACCCTAACCCTACAACTACAGCCAGGCGAGGCACTGCAACTAGATCTACTAGTGGAGACGGCTCAGGCGGGAACATACACGTTCAAAGTAGGCTTCTACGCCAGCCAGACCGCGGAGCAGCCAAGGTGAAGAGTAGGGAGGCCTGGACAGAAGCGAGAATCATATTTTCTTTTTCCCCTCACATTAATGTTTTAGACGGGGTGAGACTAGGTTGCGCGCCTCCCCCGCCCCCCTAATAGCAATAGTCCTCCTCATAGGAATAGTCGCTTCGAGCGCTAGCTTCGCGGTGCGGGGCCTGTCGGGGGAGGCGCTTGTAGCCGGCCCGGTTGTATGGCTCCAGCCAGCCTATCCTCCTGAAGCCAACGAGTCCACTAGTGCCTGCGGTACTGTTGGAGAGGCTACCATTAATGCCACAACGGGCTTGTTCTTAGCTCATAGGAGTGCTATCTACTATAATGATTTCTCAAACGACCCCTTCGCCACAGATAGTCTCCAAGCGGTTACTTGCCAGTGGACCTGGAATAGTAGCATTGGCGCCGTGGCTATTCAGGCTAACCAGACAACGTATAGCCTTGGCGGTGAGTGTGTAGCCGTTGCAAACGTTTCCATCTACAACTATACTTCGACGGGTCACGCCGTCTATTTGGGGTACCTCGTGTGGAGGAGCCCCTTCGCCGGCGGCGCTGTCTTCGGCTTCTTCGACACGGTATACCTCAACGAGTCGATTAACAGCTACATGTACACTGCTGGGCTCGGCTTTGAAACGCTGAGTGGGAGAATAGGCGATAACGTCTACGAGACCTTATTCTACTATGATGACGTGAATTACTGGACGCTACTCAACTACACAAGCATTGGAACGAGCAACCTGACGGAGTACAGCTATCTCTCCTACGTGGCCTCAAAGCTAGACGCCTCGGCCCGAGAGCTAGAGGTGTACAGCCATGGTTACACGACCGTGACGAGTATCCGTGGCCGCTACAGGTTCTACCCCTCTCTAGCCGGCATGGGATGGTATACTAACACGACAAGCGTAACCGGTGAAGTGTACTATGACAATCTCGTTATAACAGTTGATCACCCGGTGTGGTTCGTAAATGTAACAGGCCTACAGCCGGGTTGGACCGTTTACCTCTACAACTCCACCGGGGGACTCGTTGCCTCGGCTACAGCGAATAGTAGTGGTGTAGCAGTGCTCTCCGTCGCTCCTCCGCTAGTGGACCTCTACTCTTCTCCAGGGTATAGGAGCGGCTTCATCATAGTCAATGCAACCCTTACCGTCAAGGACGAGTATAATAGGACCGTTATAAGCCAAGGATTCCCCGTAGTGGTCGGAGGCGACCTATACACGCTGGAAGCCTACAGCTATACAATTTTCTACGTCGAGTCTAATTCTACGACTTCCTTTACTGCTAAGCTAAGCATCCAGGACTACAACTGCTCTGACACGTACCTCAGGCTCTACCTGGTAAACACTACCGGCGGACAGACGAATCCCATAGTCATACCGGTTGAGGGATCCCCAATACTCGAGAGCGGGAGCATAACAATGACTCCGAGCGCGAACGAGACTGCGGGTGAGATACGTCTAATGCTAGTGTCGAAGGGCTATTGCTACATTACCGTAAAGCTCGAGTACACCTTCTCCTCCTGGAGGACTACCGGGTGGGACACTATAAGACTAGCCGCCGGAGGCTAACAGCGTTGAGGCCCCCCACTACATATAGCCTATTAGCCCTAGCAGCCGTTATCCTCCTCTTCACCCTGAAACCCCTCGGAGCCCCATACGCCATAGCAGTCTCAACGACGAAGCCCGTGCAAGGAAGCCTACTACTCCTGGAGAAGAAACCAATCCACGAGATCAAGCCGGGCGATTGTGTACTCTACTGTTGGGACAAGATGCGTACCTCGTGCATACAAGCCCGGATAATGTCCGGCGGGCGCGACTACCTAGTAGGAGCCCCCCTGCACCCGGGCACTCGGAAAACAATTATCACAGGGGGAACCGTCTACCGGGTAGCCATTAGTATACCACTGGAAGTCTGGCTCCCACTCCTCACTCTAGTCGCCGCACCACTAGCAATAATTGCCAGGAGACTCTCTCCGAGCACAGCCATACTACTAGCCATAATCCTACTGGACTCTATCGCGGTTGGCGGCGCCTACGTGGACAATGCAACGCCAGCTGTCAAGGCGCCTAGCATATCGCTTGAAAAGACTCTTTTCGATGTGAGGGAGCGCCAGCTAATAGTAGTCCTAGCATCCAAGGCTCTCCAGCCCAACACTGCTACCTGTGTCCTCGATGATGGCGAGGCTGTGAAGGCTAGAATAGAGAGCACGGGAGGTAGCACTTACCGCGTTATCGTTCCTGTAACGCTCCGCGACTTAGAGTACCTATACCATCAAAGGAAAGGTAAAGTCGAAGGGCTACCTTCTCCGCCCGCGAGGGTAGTTCAGCTCGTCGCGGCTAAGTGCGCAGTGAGCCTAGACATAGGGGAGCTTAGAGGCTCCTATAGCGCTGGCTTCTACTGGAGCGATTTAATGTTAATGCCTAAAGGAAAAGGCGTGCTAATTGTCAACCCGAACCCTATCCCCTTCAATGCAACAGTAACCATAATAGATAGCCACGGCGAAATCATATACGATGAGTCAGTAACCATCCCCGGAGTCTCGGCTTGGAAGATATCCGTTCCCCAAGGTAGAGGAGCCCCACCCTATACTGTGCGGGTCTACTACCAACTACTCGGCGTGTGGAGGTCCCTACAGGTTGCGGTTGGGTATAGGTGAAAGGCTCCACAATCTACTCGGAGCGATTGCCCTAGCCATAGTGCTAGCGGTAGCAGCGGTAACAAGCCTACTCCTACTGGTGGACCTGGCCGTTATGAAGGGCTATCCCGTCTCCGGTAGGATCGGAGTGCTCGGCTACGAGTTGAACCTGTGGGGCTCCAGGATTGATGCTCCGCCCCTCGACAGCCTCCGCCCTTTGGGATTTATCCTTGCCGTGATGGATATCCTCCTCGTAGTCATGGTAGCCTATACCGTGTATGCGGATAGCCTCTACGAGCGTGTTCTAAGCGGCTTGTCCGCCTGCTCGGGGTCCGCGGTTGTAGCCGCTCTCTCCCATGCTATCACGAGGGTAGCGTACGACTACATTGTTAGCCTCCCACTAGGAGGAGTAATCCACACTAGCGCTGGGAATCTCTATCTCCCGGGCTCGACCGTCTACTGGGGCCTACCTGTTAAACTATACCTCCACGGCTTGTACCTACTCCTAGCCATCGCCAGCCTTGCCACTGCGCTAGCACTAGGCTTCACATATTTCTACACCGAGTCTAGCTATGACGCTAGGGGATGAGGAAGGCGTTGACTAGGCTACAAGGGATGGCCTAGCCTGGGGGTGCAGTCTCACTGCACCGCCGACCCCTACTCCTATGGTTTGAGGATTACGCGGAACGAGTCTCCCCTAAGGCTGTGCTCGAAGGCTTCCCTCGCCCTATCAAGCGGGTAGACCGCGTCTATCACGGGGTCTATCTTGCCCTTGGCTATGAGGTCGATAGCCTCGCGGAACTCCCTGAAGGTTCCACACCTCGTCCCCACAATACGGAGCTCCTTCACAACCGCCAAAGTCAACGGCAACTCAGCCTCACCACCAGGGGTACTCTTAGCGTGGATAACGCCTCTAGGCCTAGCCAGAGCCACCGCCTCGCGGAGCCCCTCATTGCTGCCAGTGGCCTCTACAACCATGTCAAAGCCGAGCCGAGACCAGGACTCCCTCCTGCCAATCTCCAACGCCTCACTATACGAGGCGACGCGGAACCCCATGCCCTGGAGCCTAGACGCCTTACGGGACCCCTCACGGGCCACTATCACCGGGTCATAGCCCCTTACACGCAGAACCTGGGCTGCTAGGAGCGCTATAAACCCGGTGCCAATAATCGCAATGCTCCAACCCTCCCTAGGCGGGTACTGGTAGAAGGCGTTCAGCACCGCGGCTAGGGGCTCCACTGCTACAGCCTTCTCATGGGGGAGGTTGTGCTCGTGTAGAGCCCAGGCGGGAGCTATGAAGTACTCAGCCATGCCGCCGGGAAAGTCTATGCCGAGCGTCTTCCTGTTGGGGCAGTGCGTGTAGAGGCCTGCCCTACACACCTCGCACTCGAGACAGGCGAAGTTAATCTCGCTAACAACGCGGCGGCCAACAAGACCTGGGGGTCCCTCAACTACCACACCGCTAACCTCGTGGCCAGGGATGAGGGGCTTAACGAAGAGGGGATAGGAGCCCCTATAGAAGGCCTTATCCGTCCCGCATATCCCTGCGGCTTCAACCCTTACGAGAGCCCAACCATCAGGTGGCTGGGGGTCCCTTACCTCCTCAACCCGGAGATCGCCCGGCCCGTAGAGTACGACTGCCTTCAATCGCCCCGCCCCCGTAATGTCTCGTAGTCGGAGTATGCTGGGATGTAATCGTAATGTGTTGGCGCTATTAACAATAAACCGCCGTAGACTATAAGTTACCCGTAGGGGTCCCCTGTAGTGAGGCAGGCCTGGAAGTTCGCCTACTGGCCAGTAATCTGGACCATAACTCTTGCCCCACCGCTAGTACTCGATTGGGGGCCTCGCCTCCACGGGCTCCCTGCCTTATTCCTTCAAGCCTTGGGTCTAGTAGTCATAGCATACTCTCTTCTCTTAACCAGCGTTGCTGGTAGAACCCTCCGCCTCTACGGCCATAAGGGGGACTCCTTTTGGCCCGACAAGCTGGTAGACGTGGGTGTATACGCGTGTATGAGGCACCCGCAACACCTAGGCCTAGCCCTATTCCCCGTGGGCCTCTCCCTAGCCACGGCTATGCCTGTAGTTCTGCTTGCCAGCGGGTGGAGCGTTGCAGGAGCTCTGGCATTCATCCTCCTAGTAGAGGAGCCCGAGTGCCTAGAAAAGTATGGAGAGGACTATGTGGCTTATATGAGGAGGGTTCCCCCATTCAGTCTGGATCCAAGATGCCTGGTGGAATCGCTTAGACTTATTAGAAAAGATTGATAATTTAGTGGAACTAGTGCCGGAGTCTCTGGTTGGAACAAGTAGGTGGATTCTCGTGAACCTTGGGGATGCATTAATAGTTCTGGGCGTGATCCTCATCCTAGTAGGCTCTTTCATGGTCGGATATAGGGGAACCTATTATTCCAAGGTTAGTTCTACTACGAGAGGCTGTAATGGTGTAAATTTTCTGAACGTTTTCCCGAGGGAGAATGCTACTTTAGATTTGTGCAAGGACAAGCTCGGAGATAATACCAGAGGAGTAGTCACCGTTAATGTAAATGTAACCAGTAATGTTACCGGTGGGAAAGCCGTTCTGCTCATAGAGAAGAACTGGAGCATTGTGAAGAGGATCATTGTGTCGGGAGCCCGTTATGTCTCAGTGAACGTGTCGGGGCCCGTTACCCTTAATGTGAGCTTAGTCTTACTCTCTAACCCTAATACTACCGTGGCCTACAAGGTGGACCATAGTATAACCGTGAAGGCGGTAAATTATGAGGTCGCCTCCCTTAGAGGAGTCGGGGCGAGCCTCCTCGTGGCGGGAGTAGTAGTTGCTGGGGTCGGAGTACTGGTTGGTCGAAGGCGTCGTGAGGAGCCGGTGGAGGATATGGTCTAGATTGGATTACCGGAATCTATAC